>NZ_JAUJTZ010000015.1:0-124303 GCF_030433455.1 Yersinia sp. 22-579
TTATTAAAAAAGATGTTACCCAAAGTAATTGGTGTTGCAGCAAGGCAGCAAACGAATGCATCCCGATGAGCTTACAACGGTAAGTGATTCGGGTGAATGAGAGCCGCTAACACCGCTGCGGCTCCAAGTAGGAAGGGTAAACTAGGCGGCTGGGATCTGCTGGGTAATACAATGAATATTACCGCCTCCTAAGAGGATCTCGCGAGCAGGGACACCAACAATCGCATAGCCAGGGAATATCTGCTGCAACAGATCATGCGCCAGCCCATCAGTGCGGCTATCCAACAGCGGATAAATAATCTGTTGATTGCTGATCAGGAAGTTGACGTAAGACCCGGCTAACCGCTCACCGGCGGTGCGTGGCACGGCATCGCTAGACAGCACATCGAAAGTCTCAGCTTCGGTGTTATACAGTGGGCCTGGTGCCGGCAGCTTCCAGATTTTTAGCTTACGGCCTTTGGCATCAACTGCATTGGATAAAACTTCAAAGGCGGCAACAGAACGCGCGTATTGCGGATCCTGCTGATCGTCAGTCCAATGCAGAGCGACTTCACCAGGGCGGACAAAACAGCACATATTGTCGATGTGGCCATCGGTCTCATCGTTATAAACGCCGTCTTGTAACCAGATGAAATGTGTGACACCAAGGTATTCACGCAGCAACTGTTCAATCTGTACCTGATTAAGGTGCGGGTTGCGGTTAGGATTCAACAAACACTCTGCGGTAGTCAGTAAAGTGCCTTCACCATCGGTATGAATAGAGCCACCTTCCAGCACTAATGGTGCGCTGTAATGGGCATTATTCAAGAAGTCACTCACTTGAACGGCAATTTTTTCATCTTGTTGCCAATTAGCATACAAACCGCCGTTAAGGCCGCCCCAGGCATTGAACTGCCAGTCAACCGCGCGGCGTTCGCCAGCACCATTGATGACCATAGTCGGGCCAGTATCACGCATCCAGGCATCATCGCTTGCCATTTCTACCAGTGTGACACTGGCCGGTAGGGTTGCTTTGGCCTGCGCCATAAACTCGGCGGGAACCCCCATAAATACTGGGGTTGTACGGCTGATTGCTTCCGCTACTTTGGCAAAAGTCTGCTGAGCGGGAATCCCCTTACCGCGCCAGTTATCTTGGCGATATGGCCATAACATCCAGACGGCATCTTGCTTTGCCCATTCGGCTGGCATAAAGAAACCATCCTGCTGCGGAGTACCCGGCAGGGCTTGTGACACAGTGCTTTGTAACACGGGGCTTTTAACAGACATACATTATCTCCGGGTTTTGCCGTCAGAAGTGGCAAGTACCTGATACATTTCTGGACGGCGATCGCGGAATAAGCCCCATGACTCGCGCTGAGCAGCGATTTCCTGCAAATCGAACTGGTGAACCAACACAGCCTCGTCGGTTTTGTTGGCCTGAGCCAGCAGAGCGCCGGTTTGGTCTGCAATAAATGAAGAGCCGTAGAAGGTCATTTCCAACCCATCGATATATTTGCTTTTCTCAGTACCAATACGGTTAGAAGCAATCACTGGTACCAGATTCGCGGCTGCATGGCCTTGCTGAACACGAGTCCAGTGCGGCTGGCTATCGATGTCAGGATAAGCAGGCTCAGATCCAATAGCGGTTGGGTAGAAAATGATTTCTGCCCCCAGTAATGCCAGACTACGGGCAGTTTCTGGGAACCACTGATCCCAACAGATACCAACGCCGACTTTGGCATAGCGGGTCTGCCAGACTTTAAAGCCGGTATCGCCTGGGATAAAGAATTGTTTTTCCTGGTAAGCCGGGCCATTAGGAATGTGAGTTTTACGGTACACATCCAGCACGGAGCCATCAGCATCAATCATGACCAGTGAGTTGTAATAGGCATTATTGGCTTTCTCAAAGAAACTCAATGGCAATACCACTTCCAGCTCAGCTGCCAGCTTGGAAAAATGTTGGATAAGTGGGCTATTGTCCAGCTCTTGGGCCAGTGCATAGTGCTCAGGGCTTTGATCAATGCAGAAATAAGGTGCAGCAAACAGCTCCTGAATCAGGATGATTTGTGCACCCTTGGCATGAGCCTGACGTACCAGTTTCTCGGCATTTTCAATGTTCTTAGGCAGGTCCCAGGAACAGGCCATTTGAGTCGCAGCAACAGTTACTTTTGTCATGAGAAAACCTCAATAAATGTAAAAAACACCCGTGAAGGGTGTGCAATATTTTGAGCCGCTGATTGGCATCCATCCAGTATACAATTGTGCGGGCATGGGTGCCATGCCACTTAGGGAATGCTGGGTAGGATTGTGGAAACAGAACGTAGGAATTTGTTTGCAGAAAGCCAAACGCAGCGGACTTAGCCCGCTTGCTGATCAAACCAACTTTCCAGAATGATGACCGCAGAGACGGCGTCGACACTGCCTTTGTCCAGCGCGCGATAGCCGCCACTGTCAAACAAATTAGCGCGAGCCTCGACAGTACTGAGGCGTTCATCCTGTAAGGCAATTTGTACACCAAAACGGCCATGCAGGCGGTTGGCAAACCTGCGCGCGCGCGCCGTTAGCGGCTGCTCGGTGCCATCCATATTCAGTGGCAGCCCAACAACGACTAAATCTGGTTGCCACTCTTTCAGCAATTTTTCAACTTTCTGCCAGTCCGGCGTGCCGTCCTGAGCTTTAAAAGAGGTTAGCGCTCGGGCGGTACCAGTGACTTCCTGACCAATAGCGACGCCGATACTTTTAGTACCAAAATCAAAGGCGACAATCGTGCGATTAGCCATCAGGCGTGTCCTGCTTGCGGAGCGATATTAAAGATATTGATACCCAGCCTATTGGCCGCAGCTTGCCAGCGCTCAGCAATCGGGGTGTTAAACAGGATATGCGTATCTGCTTCAATGGTCAGCCAGGCGTTATCCAGCAGTTCTTGTTCTAACTGCCCCTGCTGCCAACCCGCATACCCCAGGGCAACCAACAAGTTTTTCGGCTGTTCTGGTGTTCCTAACGTCTCCAGTACATCTTTAGAGGTCGTTATCATGGTATCTGGTGAAATAGGAATGCTGGAGCCAAAACCTTCCTGTGGCGAATGCAGGATAAAACCACGATCTTCTGCCAGCGGGCCACCCGCCAATACCGCTTTATCCAGCCGAATCGAGGGATCTCGTGGTGTTGGATTGATTTTTAGTTTTTCCAGTACAGTTTCTACAGTGAACTGTTCCATCGGCTTGTTAATCACCAAACCCATGGCACCCTCTTTATTATGCTCACAGATATAGATAACCGAGCGCATAAAGTGGGGGTCCTGAAGTGAAGGCATAGCTATAAGAAAATGATGCTGTAAATTCATTATGTTATATAGAGGATTAGCTGAGTTAAGGGATAAACTCTTGTCAGTATGCGGATAAATGCGAATAAAGTCACGGCTCCCCTTCGCCCTTGAAGCCGCAGGGTTTTTAGCTGTGTTCATGACTCGGTCCATCCCTGGGCCTTACTTCTATGAGGCCGCAGTAAGCGGCGCTCAAGTTATTTTTTGGTTATTTGTTTGCTAACCGCACTTCGATTGCATCCATCAGCATGCCGGTAATTGATACATCCGGGAAAGCGGCTTCAATTTCGCGTATGCAGGTCGGGCTAGTCACGTTAATTTCAGTCAGGCGATCGCCGATGATATCCAGACCGACAAAAACCAAGCCTTTTTGCTTCAGTACCGGTGCAACAGCACGGGCAATTTTCCAATCACTTTCACTCAGTGGGCGGGCTTCGCCACGGCCACCGGCTGCCAAGTTACCGCGAGTTTCACCTTGCGCCGGAATACGTGCCAGGCAGTAAGGTACCGGTTCGCCGTCTACCACCAATACGCGTTTATCGCCTTCTTTAATCGCGGGCAGGAAGTTTTGCGCCATGCAGAATCGGCTGCCCAACTCGGTTAGCGTTTCAATAATAACCGACAGGTTGGGGTCATCCTGTTTCACGCGGAATATTGATGTGCCGCCCATACCATCCAGAGGTTTTAGAATGATATCGCCATGTTCCTGATGGAACTTGCGGATGTGGTCTTTGCTACGACTGACCAGTGTATCTGGCGTTAATTCAGGGAACCACGCAGTAAACAGCTTTTCGTTACAGTCGCGTAGGCTCTGTGGCTTATTCACCACCAGCGTGCCTTTATCTTCCGCACGTTCCAGAATATAGGTGGCGTAGATGAACTCAGTATCAAACGGCGGATCTTTACGCATCAGAATGACATCAAGATCATGCAGCGGGATGTCTTGCTCTGTACCAAAACTGAACCAGTCGTCTTTATCCTGTTTCACACTCAGCAGGCGGGTACGGGCACGGCCATCACCACCACGCAGGTAAAGATCACCCATCTCCATATAATGCAGTTCCCAACCACGGCGCTGTGCTTCTAACAGCATAGCGAAGCTGGAGTCTTTCTTGATATTGATGGACGAGATTGGGTCCATTACGATGCCGAGCTTGATCATTCTTCTCTCCTAACGGGAACGAATTTTATCCCAGATCGCCAAACCGCACCTGCAAAGCAGTGATTGCGGTAAGAGCGGTAGTTTCGGTACGCAGCACTCGCGGCCCTAGCAGGATATCAGTAAATCCAAGGCGTGAGGTCATGGCAATTTCATCAGCAGAGAGGCCGCCCTCCGGGCCAATCAACAGACGTACTTTGTTGAGTGACGAGGGGAGGGTGTTAATGCTGTTGCTGGCACGCGGATGCAGATTCAACTTAAGGCTGTCATCTTGCTCTGCACACCATTCAGATAGCTGCATTGCTTCGCGGATCTCCGGGATCTTATTGCGCCCGCATTGCTCACAGGCCGCAATAGCAATCTTCTGCCACTGCTGAATTTTCTTTGCCAGACGTTCGCCATCCAGCTTAACGCCGCAGCGCTCGGAAAACAGCGGAGTAATCACATCGACACCCAGTTCAATGGATTTCTGAACCGTAAACTCCATCTTTTCCCCACGGGAAATGACTTGGCCTAAATGTAGATTTAAGGGGGATTCACGGTCTTCCAACTGCCCTTCGGCCAACCGAACAATCAGGTTTTTTTTATCCACACGGATAATTTCAGCTGCGAAAACCTGATTACTGCCATCAAATAATTGCAGACTTTGGCCTTCAGTCATTCGCAGCACGCGGCCGACATGATTGGCTGCTTCATCACTGAGCGCCAATTCGGTATTTGCCTGCAAAGGCTGCGGGTGATAAATGCGAGGTATGCGCATGAGTTGTTTGAGCCCTGAAACGAAAACTTTGACCAGTATACTAGATTAGCCTTTTTGCTGCTGGCAAGCGCGTTGTACATAAGGGTTATGATTCCCTTGTGCTTTTGCCACCCGTTCATCACGTAGACATTCCCAGTTTGTCACCGGATATTGACGATTCCACACCTCGAACAGTTTGCTTTGTTGGCTGGAAAGCCGAAGTTGATATTGGTCGCGCATATAAAAGTAGGTACGGGCAATTGCACCACGTGAGCGCGTAGGGGGTTCAGCCAACTTATTTTTGAAGTCGACTTTCATCTCGCATTGACCATATTGACCGTTGCCGCCATTCCACTGGGAATACATGAAGTTATTGCGGTCACCATTCACCTCGCCAATAGCGGGTTGCAGATTATGCAGGTCAGTTTCTATTTGGCGATAGACCGGATCTTTGGTGCAATTTTTGCGCCCGCCTTGCTGCCAGCACTGACGCTGGTGGCCAAATTGCCAGGCTGGGACGACATGCTCCCATTCAATCCGCGCGGCACGTTGAGCATTTTTACGCGGTTGATAGCCGCAACTTCTCAGATCCGGAACCCCTTTTTTACCTTGCCAGTCAATTTTGCAACCACAATAAAAGCTGCCGGGGGCATCCTGATTAATTTTCGCAGCAACGGCTTTAGCCTGAGAAAAGTTATTAATGCTTTGGCTGTAACCGGAGAGTGGGAGTAGGGGAGAGGACAAAACCAGCAGGAATAGAAGTTTGCGTAACATATCTCAAAACAGCCTGATAATGAAAAACAGGCAGGTTATAGATAATATTTATGAATGGCAAATTAACCTGCTGTTTTATAACAACTAACGTTAATTTCTAACAGCTTTTTGTCGTGACAAATTGCAGTTTTTCACCGCATTCGCGACAGCGGTATTCGCTCTCACCGCGCTGAACTTTATTGTGGCGGCGAATAGTTAAGGCGTGTTGCTGGCATTTGCACTGATAATTAAAAGTCTTACTGCGCACAGAGGTGACTTCAAACTGATGTGTACGGCTGGCTGGGACTTGCAAGACATGCTCCATCATCCAACGCCACTCTTTACCATGCGGAGGAACGCGACCAAATTGGCGATAAACCAGTAAATGGGCCAATTCGTGAGGCACCACTTCATCAATAAAAAGCTGTTGATTTTCCAGTAATAATACTGGATTGAGACGAATTTCGAAGGATTGCAGATAGGCGCTGCCCGCGCTGGTACCACGTTGATGATAGTTGATTTTCGGCTCCGGATAGTCGGTGCCAAGATGCTGATTTGCCAGCTGCAATTTATGGCGCAAACAGCGCATAACTGCTTGCTGTAGCGCGATGGGGATTCTTAATGAACTCATATCGCGGAAGAATAAAACGGCAGATAACCAGATGCAAGCCAGTAGGTCGGACAATTTTCGATTGATCATTATGCTAATATATATAATATAAAAATATATAATGAAATATAAGCATTAGAGATGCATATGAATAACGATAAAACCATCAGTATGGATCTGATGAGATATGCGGCAGGGCAGGCTTGTGATGTGCTGAAAATATTATCAAATGAAGATCGGTTGTTGTTGCTGTGCCAACTGAGTCAGGGAGAAAAGGCGGTCGGCGAACTGGAAGAGGCTCTGGGTATTCACCAACCGACGCTCTCGCAACAACTTGCTGTACTGCGTAGTGATGGGCTGGTGAACACCCGCCGAGAAGGGAAACGCATATTTTATTCGATCGCTGATAGTAAAGTATTGGCACTGCTTGAAGTGCTGTATCAGCTTTATTGCCCACAAGAGAAGGAGGGCGCATGACTATCGATTGGGCTAATTTCACTCCCTTCAGTGCACTGGCTGGTGGCGTGTTATTGGGTATTGCTGTGACAATTTTATGGTTTTGTAATGGCCGTATTGCCGGTATTAGCGGCATTTTAGGCGGATTATTGCCGCCAAAGGCGGGGGATATTTCCTGGCGCGTTGCTTTCCTCCTCGGTTTGATTATGGCCCCTGGCATTTATTCACTTTTTACCGATCTGCCGTTGATCCAGATTGATGCTGATTTGCCGGTTCTGATCGTGGCTGGATTATTGGTCGGGATCGGAACTCGTTATGGGGCAGGTTGCACCAGTGGGCATGGTGTCTGTGGCTTAGCGCGTTTCTCACCGCGTTCATTGCTGGCGACACTGAGCTTTATGCTTACCGGTTTTGCAACTGTGTGGATTGTTCGCCATCTATTCGCTTAGACGCCAGGAAGGAAATATGAATTTGCTTTTCTCATTGCTTGCCGGGCTGGTTTTTGGCCTGGGGCTGATAGTCGCAGGTATGGCGAATCCCGCTAAGGTACTTGGTTTTCTCGATATTGGAGGCTTGTGGGACCCATCACTGGCGCTGGTGATGGCCGCTGCAGTGGTGGTAGCAACACTCGGTTTTGGTTGGGCTAAAAAGCGTAAAACCAGTTTGCTTGGATATCCTCTCCAATTACCAACATCCACCCATATTGATCGCCGTTTAATAGGTGGCAGTATGTTATTTGGTATTGGCTGGGGGCTGGCGGGGATATGCCCAGGGCCGGCATTGGTACTACTGGGCGCGGGGATGTACAAAGGTATTATCTTTGCCGCCGCGATGGTGGCAGGAATGGCAATATTCAGCTTGATTGAGCGTTATCGGCAGTCATAAAAATCAAGCATAAAAAAACCCCGGCTGGCGGGGTTTTTGTTATTGAGATCTTACCGTCTAAACGTTATTTCAGGCCAGCAGCATCACGCAATAAGGCAGCTTTGTCGGTTTTTTCCCAAGGGAATTCTTCACGACCAAAGTGACCATAAGCGGCGGTTTTGCGATAGATCGGATGCAACAGATCCAGCATCTGAATCAGGCCATAAGGGCGTAGTTCGAAGAACTCACGCACCAGAGCGACCAATCTATCTTCCGCTATCTTGCCGGTACCAAATGTTTCCACCATGATGGAAGTTGGCTCTGCAACACCGATAGCGTAAGAAACCTGAATTTCGCAACGATCAGCCAGACCAGCTGCAACGATATTTTTTGCCACATAGCGAGCAGCATAGGCAGCAGAACGGTCCACTTTAGATGGATCTTTACCCGAGAATGCGCCGCCACCATGACGTGCCATGCCGCCGTAGGTATCAACGATAATTTTACGACCGGTCAGACCACAGTCCCCCATTGGGCCACCGATAACAAAACGGCCGGTTGGGTTGATGTGATATTTAGTCGTCGCCGTGAGCCACTCGGCTGGCAGAACCGGCTTGATGATCTCTTCCATCACCGCTTCTTGTAAATCTATCAGGCTAATTTCATCTGAATGCTGAGTTGACAGAACTACCGCATCAATACCGACAATTTTGCCACCATCATATTGGAAAGTAATCTGGCTTTTTGCATCTGGGCGTAGCCACGGCAAAGTGCCATTTTTACGGACAGCAGCCTGGCGCTCAACCAAACGGTGAGCATAAGTAATGGGCGCTGGCATCAAAACGCTGGTTTCGTTGGTGGCGTAACCGAACATTAAACCTTGGTCACCTGCACCTTGCTCTAGTGGATCTGCACGGTCAACACCCTGGTTGATATCAGGAGACTGTTTACCAATTGCGCTCAAAACGGCACAAGAGTTAGCGTCAAAACCCATCTCAGAATTAACATAGCCGATTTCGCGCACAGTACGACGGGTGATCTCTTCGATATCTACCCACGCGTTAGTGGTGACTTCACCACCAACCAATACCATACCCGTTTTGACATAGGTCTCGCAGGCAACACGTGCTTTTGGATCTTGTTCAAGAATTGCGTCAAGTACAGCATCGGAAATCTGATCGGCAACTTTGTCAGGATGTCCTTCGGAAACCGATTCCGACGTAAATAGGTGTTTAGCCATTTGTTTTCTTTACCTTGAATACAAGTGAAATGTCACTGCATAGCATTGAAGTCAAGCAACCAAAGCCGCTGTTTGAATGGGCTTTTTGTTGCATTGCGCTTTACAACGCCCCTTTAGGCAAAGCCTTTAGCAGTCTATCCCTTTAGAAGTCCGTCATAATTATTATAGCGACACAGACATTCTAGCAATTAAAATGGATGGATGTATTAACATCTGGACGTCTATTTTAGGTCAGCTTTTGCTATTAATGCCAGCCCTTTTTGCATCAAGATATTTCTTACTTTGGTTGCCAGTTGATTTATTTACCGCTTGATACACTTGCAGGCCATTTTCATTTTGCATTTTGCTCGCGTTATAGGTATAAACTGCGCGCGCAGCTTATTTGATACGCAATGATGAAGATGACAGAAGATGACATTAGCGCATTGTGGGATTTTTAGTGTTTAGCACTTAATGATGTGCACTCAATCTTATGAGCGCATGGTCATGATGATCACTAAAATGGCAGCGTCATCGTACTGTTACCTATGTCTATTATATTGAGTCTTGTCCGTTCATCACGAACGGCATGCGTGGAGGTGGTTGGATTAATGATCCGTTGTCTACTGGTTGCTGCACATCAACAGCTGCGTCGTTCTGACGTTCAATCCCCCCTTGCAACCTTCCTTTCTTGTACACCATCAAGGCGATGTTACACCCACATGGGTGCGACGCAGGATTCGCGGGCCGGTTAATTACCGCCTAACGCACTGAGTCTGGCTAGCTTGAGGACTTTGCGGCTAATCCGATTCACAAAATCTCAATACGTATTTACAGTCAAACGTATTTTACATTTAACCGTGTTTTACCCTGTTTTGGGTAATGAATAGCTGAGATAAACCGCTCATGGATCGCGCTTTCCAGCGCAATATTCTGCCAATTTGGCATTCACGCGGGTTGTCCTTGTTGGTTGTAGCTGCGATAGTGGCTGACTTTATCGTCAGTATCGCAATAGA
The DNA here is from genome assembly GCF_030433455.1 of Yersinia sp. 22-579. NCBI lineage: Bacteria > Pseudomonadati > Pseudomonadota > Gammaproteobacteria > Enterobacterales > Yersiniaceae > Yersinia > Yersinia sp. 22-579. Next base: position 10,118 of record NZ_JAUJTZ010000015.1, read on the forward strand.
GGCGAATTATGTCTGATGATAACTTGATTGACCGTCCGTCAGCTGCGGGCGCACATGTTTCTTTACGCTCCATGCAGGAGGTTGCCATGAATGATCGTAATGCCAGCAAGATGCTGAGCACGTATAACGTCGCCTACTGGGGTGGCAACTATTATGACGTCAATGAGCTCGGTCATATCAGTGTTTGTCCTGATCCGGATGTCCGTGAGGCACGTGTCGATCTAGCTGAATTGGTCAAAAAGATGCAGCTTGAGCAGGGGCAACGTCTGCCTGCGTTATTCTGTTTCCCGCAAATTTTACAGCATCGCCTGCGCTCAATTAATGGCGCATTTAAACGTGCACGTGAGTCGTTTGGTTATGAAGGCGATTACTTTTTGGTTTACCCAATTAAAGTCAATCAGCATCGCCGGGTTATTGAGTCACTGGTTAATTCTGGTGAGCCGTTAGGGCTGGAAGCCGGTTCTAAAGCCGAAATGATGGCGGTTCTGGCACATGCCGGTATGACTCGCTCAGTCATCGTTTGTAATGGCTATAAAGACCGTGAATATATCCGCTTGGCATTGATCGGCGAAAAACTGGGCCATAAGGTTTATCTGGTCATCGAAAAGATGTCAGAAATCAAAATGGTACTGGAAGAGGCCGAGCGCCTGAACGTCGTCCCGCGTTTGGGTGTCCGCGCGCGTCTGGCTTCACAAGGCTCCGGCAAATGGCAGGCAAGCGGCGGTGAGAAATCCAAATTCGGTTTGTCCGCGACTCAGGTGTTGCAGTTGGTTGATATGCTACGTGAAGCCAATAGTCTGGAAAGCCTGCAACTGCTGCATTTCCATTTAGGCTCTCAACTGTCCAACATCCGTGATATCTCCACTGGCGTGCGTGAATCTGCCCGTTTCTATGTGGAACTCCACAAACTGGGCGTCAATATCCAGTGTTTCGATGTCGGCGGCGGTTTAGGTGTGGATTACGAAGGGACCCGTTCCCAATCGGATTGCTCAGTTAACTATGGCTTGAATGAATATGCCAATAACGTTATCTGGGGGATTGGTGATGCTTGTAATGAACATGGTTTGCCACACCCAACCGTGATTACTGAGTCGGGCCGCGCAGTTACCGCACATCATACCGTGCTGGTTTCCAATGTTATCGGTGTGGAACGTAATGAGTTTAATGAGCCGCAACCGCCAGCAGCCGATGCGCCACGCGCACTGGAAAGCTTGTGGGACACTTGGTTGGAAATGCAAGAGCCAGAAAATCGTCGCTCTCTGCGCGAATGGCTGCACGATAGCCAGATGGACTTGCACGATGTTCATACCCAGTATGCTCATGGCATGTTGGAACTGACGCAACGGGCATGGGCTGAAGAACTGTATTTGAGTATTTGCAACGAGATCCAAAAGCAGTTGGATCCGAGCAACCGTGCGCACCGACCCATCATTGATGAGCTGCAAGAACGTATGGCTGACAAGCTGTATGTCAATTTCTCGTTGTTCCAGTCAATGCCGGATGCGTGGGGTATCGATCAACTCTTCCCGGTGTTGCCATTGGAAGGGTTAGATAAGCCACCTGAGCGCCGTGCGGTGTTATTGGATATCACCTGTGATTCCGACGGGACTATCGATCATTATATCGATGGCGATGGTGTGGCAACCACCATGCCAATGCCACCGTATGATGCAGAAAACCCACCGCTACTGGGCTTCTTTATGGTCGGAGCCTATCAGGAAATCCTGGGCAATATGCACAACTTGTTCGGCGATACCGCGGCAGTCGATGTGTTTGTCTTCCCTGATGGTACGGTTGAGTTTGAACAGACCGACGAAGGTGATACCGTCGCAGATATGCTGGAATACGTTCAGTTGAACCCTGAGAAATTGCTAAAACAGTTCTCCGATCAAGTGAAAGAAACGGATCTGGACACTGAGTTACAAGCTCAGTTTATGGAAGAGTTTGAAGCCGGTCTGTATGGTTATACTTATCTTGAAGATGAATAAGTATTAGCTGCTGATTAACATCACAAAAAGGGCAAACTCAGGTTTGCCCTTTTTGTTTCTATACCTACTGGCGATTGGCTCAATCTCAACCACACTGATAGAAGTGATTTTATCTGTGCTGTGTTGGTGGAGGCGATTCAATGGGGTGGTTAACTGTTTGTAAGGTCAATTACGTCAAGCCGGACTTTCCTTTCTCCGCTCAGGCTGAGGGTAAAAGGATAGGTATCTATCTGGTGGAGGGGGAATATTTCGCAATGGAAGATATTTGTCCCCACGCCAATGCATTGTTAAGTCAGGGTTTTATGGATGGTGAAACCATCGAGTGCCCATTGCATGGCGCACTGTTTGATATTCGAACCGGGCAATGCTTACGCGAACCGGGGGATCGCGATCTGAACACCTATCCCGTACGGATCAATGGTGATCAGATCGAGATTAATCTGGCTGAGGATAACGAGTAGCTGTTTTCATATATAAGTTATAGAACTCACGCCCCTGTTGTGGGCGTGGGTATTTATAAGATGAGGTATTAGTGGTAACTCTTATTTCTCGGCGGCAATACGCTGGCGGATATGGTCGGCGCGGGCCTGTGAGGATGGGTGATCGTCAAACATGCTGCTAGTACGGCCTGCCTCCATGGTCGCTAACTTTTCGAAGCTGGTGACTAAACCGTTTGGATTGATACCTCGTTTTTTCAGCAGATCGAATGAGTAATCATCCGCTTCACTTTCTTGTTTTTGTGAGAATTGGGCACTCACCAGTTTCTCGCCAATATCGGCCAACTGAGACTGCGACAGTTGCCCGGCAATACCACCAGCGGAGGCAGCCGCAGTGCGCAGCGCTGTGGTACCGTAGGCCACTTGCATGGCTTTGCGGGTATGCCCTAATGCCACATGGCCCATTTCATGGCCGAGTACGCCTTCCACTTCATTGTCGATCATCATATCCATCAGGCCGCTGTAAACACGGATACAGCCATTTGCCATCGCCCAGGCATTCACATCTTTAGTGACGTAAACCTTATAGTTTGCTGGGGTACCATTGATGTTATCACCCAATGCGGCCGAGATTTTAGCCAGACGTTTGCCATAATCGCTATCAACGGAGGCGATTTGGGCTTTTTGATCCATTTCCGCACATGATTTCTCACTGAGGTTTTTGACATCAGCATCACTCAGGGTTGCTGCCTGAAAGGCCTGAGCACCGGACTGCATCAAGCCATCGGTATTCATATTTTGGCAGCCGCTAAGTAATGCTGTAAGGCTCAGTGCAATCATTGATGTACGAATTTTCATAACACTTTCTTCCTGTGGTTATGTGGTATTTATTGCTACATTACAGCAATTGCATTAATAGCTATTGCGTCAGCGCGACTTCCACTACTCTTGCGCACTATGACTGACAATGGGTAGTGGAGATTAATGCTCTGTCAGCGTGAGTACTATAGCTTTATTCTGAAAATCAGCAGATTCCATTAGTTATAAATATGGAAGTTATAGCTCATTTGGTTTTAGTGATTGCCGTTTCAATGCTGAGTCTGAGAAAATGGTAACCTTGAACGCTTTTTTTAATCCGACCTGGAGTAAAACATGTCCTCTCGTAAAGAGCTTGCCAACGCGATCCGCGCATTAAGCATGGACGCAGTGCAAAAAGCGAATTCCGGCCACCCCGGCGCCCCTATGGGCATGGCAGATATTGCCGAAGTACTGTGGCGTGATTACCTGAACCATAATCCAACTAATCCACACTGGGCTGATCGCGACCGTTTCGTCTTGTCGAATGGTCACGGCTCCATGTTGATCTATAGCCTGCTGCATCTCACGGGTTATGATCTGCCAATGGAAGAACTGAAAAACTTCCGTCAGTTACACTCTAAAACGCCAGGTCACCCTGAATATGGCTATACCGCTGGCGTAGAAACCACCACTGGCCCATTGGGTCAGGGCATTGCCAACGCAGTGGGTTTTGCGATTGCAGAACGCACTCTGGGCGCGCAGTTTAACCGCCCAGGCCATGATATCGTCAATCACCACACTTATGCCTTTATGGGTGATGGCTGCATGATGGAAGGCATCTCTCATGAAGTTTGCTCACTGGCTGGTACCATGAAGCTGGGTAAACTGACTGCATTCTATGACGACAACGGTATCTCTATCGACGGCCATGTTGAAGGCTGGTTCACTGATGACACCGCTGCTCGTTTCGAAGCTTACGGTTGGCATGTGGTTCGTGGTGTTGATGGTCATAACGCTGATTCCATCAAAGCGGCCATCGAAGAAGCCCACAAAGTTACCGATAAACCATCACTGCTGATGTGCAAAACCATTATCGGCTTTGGTTCACCGAAGAAAGCCGGCACCCATGATTCACATGGCGCACCATTAGGCGCTGACGAAGTTGCCGCTACCCGTGAAGCATTGGGTTGGAAATACGCAGCATTCGAAATTCCACAGGATATCTATGCCGCGTGGGATGCTAAAGAAGCGGGTAAGGCAAAAGAAGCTGCCTGGAATGAGAAGTTTGCCGCTTACGCTAAAGCGTATCCGGAACTGGCTGCTGAATTCAAACGCCGTGTCAGCGGTGAGTTGCCAGCAAACTGGGCGACTGAATCCAAGAAATTTATCGAAGAGTTACAAGCCAATCCTGCCAAAATTGCTAGCCGTAAAGCATCACAAAATGCGCTGGAAGCTTTCGGTAAAGTGTTGCCTGAATTCCTCGGTGGCTCCGCCGACCTGGCACCAAGTAACCTGACTATCTGGTCTGGCTCTAAATCTCTGAGCGATGACCAAGCGGGCAACTACATTCACTACGGTGTGCGTGAATTTGGTATGTCAGCCATCATGAATGGTATTGCTCTGCACGGTGGTTTCATCCCTTACGGTGCAACCTTCCTGATGTTTGTGGAATATGCCCGTAACGCAGTACGCATGGCTGCGCTGATGAAAATCCGTAGCATCTTTGTTTACACCCATGACTCTATCGGTCTGGGCGAAGATGGCCCAACCCATCAGCCAGTTGAGCAGATGGCAAGCTTGCGTGTGACACCCAATATGAGCACCTGGCGCCCATGTGACCAGGTTGAGTCTGCGGTAGCGTGGCAATATGCGCTGGAACGTAAAGACGGCCCAAGCGCACTTATCTTCTCTCGTCAGAACCTGGCACAACAGCCACGTACTGCTGAGCAGTTAGCCAATATCTCTAAAGGCGCATATGTGCTGAAAGATTGTGCCGGTCAGCCTGAACTGATCTTTATTGCCACCGGTTCTGAAGTTGAATTGGCGGTTGCTGCAGCTGACCAACTGACTGCTGCTGGCCGTAAAGTGCGCGTTGTGTCTATGCCATCGACCGATGCATTCGACAAACAAGATGCGGCTTACCGTGAATCTGTATTGCCATCTGCGGTTAGCGCGCGCGTTGCAGTTGAAGCGGGTATCGCTGATTACTGGTACAAATACGTCGGTCTGAATGGCGCAGTGGTTGGGATGCACAGCTTTGGTGAGTCTGCTCCAGCTGAATTGCTGTTCAAAGAGTTTGGTTTCACCGTAGAAAACGTGGTGGCCAAAGCTCAGGCGTTGTTGAAATAGTTTTTGCTCAAATAGCATGACGTTACCAATGCGATGAATCACTGTAAATGGTGATGAGAATCTCGGTAATGCACCTGTTAAAAGACCGCTTCGGCGGTCTTTTTTTTCGCCAATTGATGGATGAATTGTGCCCTTTATCAGGCAGATATTCCTTTTATGATTAGTTTGGTTTATTCTGGCTGAAGCGTTTCAGTCATGATTCATTTTCCATTTCAGCCGATTTCGCTGAGGAAAAAGCCGGGAGTATTCTGGCTGAATTGTGATAAGACGATTAACATCTAAGGGTGCGCTGAAGTACGCTATGGGGTTGCATGATAATAACCAGAAACAGGGAGTAACATGACAATCCGCATAGCGATAAATGGCTTTGGCCGTATTGGTCGTAGCGTTTTACGCGCATTGTATGAATCAGGTCGTCGGGCCGAGATTTCAGTCGTTGCAATTAATGAGTTAGCTAATGCAGAAGGGATGGCCCATCTGCTGAAATATGACTCCAGCCATGGCCGGTTTGCCTGGGATGTTCGTCAGGAATGTGACAAATTATACGTCGGGGACGACATTATCCGGCTGATACATCAGCCAGAAATAGAGCAGTTACCCTGGGGTGAGTTAGGAATTGATGTAGTTCTGGATTGTAGCGGTGTTTATGGTAGCCGTGCCGATGGCGAGGCGCATTTGACCTCCGGTGCCAAAAAGGTGCTGTTTGCCCATCCCGGTGGACATGATTTGGACGCTACAGTGGTTTATGGTGTTAACCATCAGGATTTACAGGCGGATCACCGAATTGTTTCCAACGCCTCCTGTACTACGAACTGTATTATTCCTATTATTCAGTTGTTGGATGTGGCCTTTGGCATCGAATCCGGCACTGTCACCACCATTCATTCATCAATGAATGACCAGCCTGTTATTGATGCTTATCATCAGGATTTACGCCGTACCCGAGCAGCAAGCCAGTCTATTATCCCGGTTGATACCAAACTGGCGGCAGGGATTACCCGTATTTTTCCGAAGTTTTGTGACAGGTTTGAAGCTATCTCGGTACGGGTGCCAACGATCAATGTAACTGCTATCGATTTAAGCGTCAGCGTTACAAGCCCGGTTGGTGTGGCCGAGGTTAACCAGCTTTTGCAAAAGGCAGCAAGAGGTTCATTTCGTGGTATAGTTGACTATACGGAATTACCATTGGTGTCGACCGATTTTAACCATGATCCGCACAGTGCGATTGTCGATTGCACCCAGACGCGGGTTAGCGGACAGCACCTGATTAAGACGTTGGTATGGTGCGATAACGAATGGGGTTTCGCCAATAGAATGTTGGATACGACATTGGCGATGGCCAGAAGTGGTTTCTAGTATGGCATGATAACGTATTGTTTTTCCGTGTTTTATTGCGGTTTTATCAACGTTGATATGCAGCTTATGCAACTTTAAAGAGAATCAACAAGAGGATTCACCATGTCTGTAATTAAGATGACCGATCTGGATCTGGCTGGCAAACGCGTGCTGATCCGTGCGGACCTCAATGTTCCGGTAAAAGATGGCAAAGTGACTTCTGATGCGCGTATCCGTGCATCTCTGCCGACCATTGAAACGGCATTGAAGCAAGGCGCTAAAGTAATGGTTACCTCTCACCTGGGGCGTCCGACCGAAGGCGAGTACAACGAAGAGTTCTCCTTGCTGCCAGTGGTTAATTACCTGAAAGACAAATTGTCTGCTCCGGTACGTTTAGCGAAAGACTATCTGGACGGCGTTGAAATTGCAGCTGGCGAGTTGGTTGTTCTGGAAAACGTTCGCTTTAACAAAGGCGAAAAGAAAGACGACGAAACTCTGTCCAAAAAATATGCAGCACTGTGTGATGTCTATGTGATGGATGCTTTTGGTACTGCTCACCGCGCACAAGCTTCTACTCACGGCGTGGGTAAATTTGCCCCTATCGCGTGTGCTGGCCCGCTGTTGTCAGCAGAACTGGAAGCTTTGGGCAAAGCACTGGGTAACCCAGCGCGTCCAATGGTTGCCATCGTAGGTGGTTCTAAAGTTTCAACCAAACTGACTGTATTGGGTGCTCTGTCTAAAATTGCAGACCAACTGATTGTTGGTGGCGGTATCGCCAATACCTTCGTTGCCGCTCAAGGCAATAACGTCGGTAAATCTCTGTATGAAGCAGACCTGATTCCAGAAGCAAAACGTCTGCTGGAAACTTGTGATATCCCAGTACCTACTGATGTGCGTGTTGCGACCGAGTTCTCTGAAACTGCGACGGCAACGCTGAAACCAGCTAACCAAATCAAAGATGACGAACAAATTCTGGACTTGGGCGACGAATCTGCGGAGCGTCTGGCTGAGATCCTGAAAAACGCCAAAACCATTCTGTGGAATGGCCCAGTTGGTGTATTCGAGTTCCCTAACTTCCGTAAAGGGACCGAGATAGTGGCTCGCGCCATCGCAGAGAGCGAAGCATTCTCAATCGCGGGCGGTGGTGACACTCTGGCAGCAATCGATCTGTTCGGTATTGCTGACCAAATCTCCTACATCTCCACCGGTGGTGGTGCTTTCCTTGAGTTCGTAGAAGGGAAAAAACTACCAGCAGTTGTGATGCTGGAAGAGCGCGCTAAGCAGTAATTTAGATAACGGGGGGCGAGAGCCGCCCGTTTCGCTTTTAGCCAATGTTTCGCTTTTTAGCTAATGAAGCTCGTGGGCTTTAGGCTGGCGAAAACCGATTTACATTTAGGGCCTATCCTCTCGGATAGCTGCTATCTTCAGTCGACGAAACAGGACAACGTACATGTCTAAAATTTTTGATTTCGTAAAACCAGGTGTCATCACAGGTGATGACGTTCAGAAAGTGTTCGCAGTAGCAAAAGAAAACAAATTTGCTCTGCCAGCGGTTAACTGTGTCGGCACCGACTCTATCAACGCAGTGCTGGAAACAGCAGCCAAAGTGGGTGCGCCAGTTATTGTTCAGTTCTCTAACGGTGGTGCAGCATTTATCGCTGGTAAAGGCGTGAAGACTGACGTGCCACAAGGTGCGGCAATCTTGGGCGCTATCTCTGGTGCGCACCATGTACATCAGATGGCTGAACACTACGGTGTTCCAGTCATTCTGCATACCGACCATTGCGCCAAGAAATTGCTGCCGTGGTTAGACGGCTTGTTGGATGCGGGCGAAAAACACTTCGCTGCAACCGGCAAACCACTGTTCTCTTCTCACATGATCGACCTGTCTGAAGAGTCCCTGGAAGAAAACATCGAAATTTGTAGCAAGTACCTGACTCGTATGTCAAAACTGGGTATGACGCTGGAAATCGAACTGGGTTGCACCGGTGGTGAAGAAGATGGCGTGGACAACAGCCACATGGATGCTTCTTCTCTGTACACTCAGCCACAAGATGTTGATTACGCGTACGAAAAACTGAACGCAATCAGCCCGCGTTTCACTATCGCGGCCTCTTTCGGTAACGTGCACGGTGTTTACAAACCAGGTAACGTGAAACTGACCCCAACTATTCTGCGTGATTCTCAGGATTATGTTTCTAAGAAACACAATCTGCCGCACAACAGCCTAAACTTCGTGTTCCACGGTGGTTCAGGTTCAACTGCTGCTGAAATTAAAGAAGCAGTTAGCTACGGCGTAGTGAAAATGAATATCGACACCGATACCCAATGGGCTACATGGGAAGGTATTCTGAACTACTACAAAAAGAACGAAGGCTATCTGCAAGGCCAATTGGGTAACCCAGAAGGTGCTGACAAGCCGAACAAGAAATACTACGATCCACGCGTATGGCTGCGTGCTGCACAGACTTCAATGATTGCCCGTCTGGAACTGGCATTCAAAGAACTGAACGCAATCGACGTACTGTAATTCAGTCTCATTTTGACTGATTGAAAAGGCCCTGCGGGGCCTTTTTTCGTTTGTTGCGCTGGCTGCATAGAGGCAATGGCGAAGTGATAGTGAGCTATCTATTTGCGTTCGTTCACCTGCTATCAAAATTGGCAACACGACCTATTGTTGGTTACCCTAAACAGGCATGGCTGTCATATTGGTTAACAATGGCAGTAATTTTTGCGTAATCTCCCCAGCGGGGACTTTTTTGTAGGGTGGTTTAAATGGAAGAATTAAACGTAGTTGATGGAATCAATGAAGCGAGTACCTGGTTGGTGAATAATCAGGAATTACTGATTCAGTATGCAGTCAATCTTATCGCAGCCTTATTGATTCTGATTGTGGGTTCGATCATTGCCAAAGTGGTTTCTGGCATGCTTGGCCGAGTGATGAAATTGCGCGGAATTGATATCACTGTTGCGGATTTTTTGGCGGCAATGGTGCGTTACAGCATTCTGGCTTTCACTATCGTGGCGGTTCTGGGGCGTCTTGGGGTGCAAACCGCGTCAGTGATTGCGGTCATCGGTGCTGCCGGTTTAGCCGTTGGTTTGGCGCTGCAAGGCTCACTGTCCAACTTTGCTGCTGGTGTGTTGCTGGTGGCCTTCCGTCCGTTTAAAGCGGGTGAGTACGTCGATCTGGGTGGCGTAGCCGGTACCGTGGTGCAAGTGCAAATTTTCTCAACCACGCTACGGACGGTTGACGACAAAATCATTGTTGTACCGAACGGTAAAATTATCGCCAACAATATAATCAATACCAGCCGTGAACCGAACCGCCGTACAGATATGGTTATCGGTGTTTCCTACGATGCTGATATTGATGTGGTGAAGAAAGTGCTGGGTGACATCATTGCAGCCGATTCACGCATTATGCATGACAAAGGGGTTACCGTGCGTCTGAATGAGATGGCGGCTTCGTCATTAAACTTTACCGTGCGAGTCTGGACCACTAATGGCGATGCCATGGAAGTGTATTGGGATCTGATGGAAAACTTCAAACGTGCATTGGATGCTCACAAAATCGGCATTCCATATCCACAGATGGATGTGCATTTGCATCAGGTTGATAAAGCAGAATCTGCTCCGACAGCTTAGCTGCTGATAGCTAGTGAGTGACGGGGTTACCGCACCTAGGGGCGCTCCGGCGACTCCGTCGCTTGTATTTGAAACAAAGAGAGACCCCAACGGCACGATTCCCCTTAAGTTGACTTTGCCAGTGGTCAATACGGGCTATTTTTAGCCCGTTTTTTCTCTTTTTCATTTATTTTTCTCCCGCACGAGCTTCAGTTTATTAATTATTAGTTTTTCTTATAGTAGATAAGAAATATCAATTTCCTCTGATGGTTTTATCCCCGTACTATGCTGCTAATTCCTCTCCAATTATCTCAATCAGTTTTGAGTATTATTTAAAGGTAACAGTATGTTAGCCGTATTTTTGCAAGGTTTTGCCCTGAGTGCAGCCATGATCCTTCCCCTTGGGCCGCAAAATGCTTTTGTGATGAATCAGGGAATTAAACGGCAGCATCATTTGATGAGTGCATCATTGTGTGCCCTTAGTGACATCATCTTAATTTGCGCCGGTATTTTTGGCGGTAGCGCCTTACTGAACCGCTCTCCCTTGCTGCTGGCACTGGTCACCTGGGGCGGCGTGGCATTTTTGTTATGGTATGGCTGGGGGGCGCTGATGGCCGCATGGCGTGGAGATAGCTCATCTGCTGCGGTTGCCGCTGGTGCACAAGGGCGCTGGCGCATTGTCGTGACATTATTAGCGGTGACCTGGCTTAACCCGCATGTCTATCTGGATACTTTTGTGGTGCTGGGTAGCTTGGGAGGCCAGTTATTACCGGATGTTCGGCCCTGGTTTGCTTTTGGTGCCGTGAGCGCTTCAGTGGCCTGGTTTTTTGCTCTGGCATTGCTGGCTGCGTGGCTATCGCCGTGGCTTAATCGGCCTGGCTCACAGCGGGTAATCAATTTGCTGGTGGGGGGAGTGATGTGGTTTATCGCTTTTCAGTTAGCGCGACAGGGATTGAACCTGTAAGTTTTTAGCATTAATCCGAATCCCTAATTCAGTAAGATATGCTACGGTTGTCTTAGTTTTATTATGATTATCTTAGGAGGCTTCCGTGAAGTTGAAGACATTGGCTTTGGCCGCAATGATGGGATTAGGGACGTTACCTTTGGCGCTACAAGTTCAAGCCGCCGAAGTGCCAGAAGGGCCGCATGTTGTTACCTCCGGCACCGCCAGTGTTGATGCAACACCGGATATCGCTACTATTGCCATTGAAGTGAGTGTATCTGCCAAAGACGCCGCAGACGCCAAAAAACAGGCAGATACCCGCGTCGCACAATATTTTGATTTTCTGCGTAAGAGTGGCATTGAGAAAAAAGATATCAATGCTGCCAATATTCGTACTCAACCTGAATACGATTATCAAAAAACCGGTGAAGCCGTATTGAAGGGCTACCGCGCGGTACGTCAGGTTCAGGTGACACTGCGCCAACTGGATAAGTTAAATGAGTTGCTGGATGGCGCGTTAAAATCAGGCCTGAATGAGATTCGTGCCGTGGAACTGGGGGTTGCCAATCCGGACACTTACCGTGAGCAAGCGCGGAAAAAGGCCATTGAAAATGCCATTAGTCAGGCGGGTGCATTGGCTGATGGATTTAAGGTGAAATTAGGGCCGGTATACAGCATTCGTTACCATGTTGCTAACTACCAGCCAATGCCAGTAGCGCGTATGTTCAAGAGTGCTGAAGCTGCACCAGCCACTGATGCCGCCCAAACTTACGAACAGCAGACTATTCATTTCGATGATCAGGTTGATGTGGTATTTGAGCTAAAAACCAGCTCTAACACGCCAGCTACTGCCGCCAAATAAGCTAGTCTTGCCGTAATACCTGACGCCCGTAAGATAACAGGGCGTCAGTTACCTTTCTCATCGTCCGGCTTTCTGGCGCGAATCGATGCCAGAACAGCATTCGCCGTTGCAATAATCCCGGCGTCAGATTAATTAATTCACCGGATGCCAACTCTTTTTCAATTTGCAGATGCGGGATCATACAGCAGGTAGTACCTTGTCTTGCCAATTGTACAAACGCTTCTGATGAGTTAACGATATGGCAGGGCACACTGCCCGGCGACAAATCGAAATTCTGCTGTAAAAACGCCTGATGCATATCATCCAAATGGTCAAAGGCCACCGCAGGTGCTTTCAGCAATGCCGAGCGGGTCACGCCATTGGGGAAATAACGTTCTGCAAAGGGTTTTGAAGCAACAAACAGGTAATCCAGTGCGCCGAGCTGATCGACCAGGCAGCTTGGCAGCGGCTGAGGTTGGATACTGACCGCACCTACCACTTCGCCACGACGTAACCGTTCTTGAGTTCGGGTTTCATCTTCGACTTGTAAATTCAGCCGGATAGGGGAGTCTGCCAACACCGGTTTTAAGGCTGGCAGGAGCCAGGTTGCCAGGCTGTCGGCGTTGACCGCCAATGACAGCAGCAGCGGTGTATCGCCGCCGTTATCATTGCCGAGCCACTCTTCTTCCAGCAATTCGACCTGATGCAGCAAGGCGAGCAGTTTCTGCCCTTGCTCAGTTGGACGGGGGGGCACAGTGCGCACCAACAGTGGTTGACCGAACAGATTCTCCAACTGCTTAATGCGTTGAGATACCGCCGATTGGGTGATGCAAAGTTTTTGTGCAGCGCGTTCAAAACCGCGTTCACGGATCACCGCGTCCAGCGCTTGTAGCGTACGGTAGTCTGGGCGTTTCATCGGAGTCATCTCTCCAAATATTAAGTTAATACCGCACTATGCCACATTTTGATCATTTATCTATGTTGGAATGCCGTGGGGCTCGCCACAAATAAACCGGCATAACTGTGATCCAGCTAAAATTAACCATCACACGAGTTGGCTTTATTGCGACGTTTTATCACTTATATGCTCTATAATGACGTCAGGTTTTCTTTCACATCAAGGCGTGAACTTACCATGACTCAGGATGAACTTAAAAAAGCAGTGGGCTGGGCAGCATTAGAATATGTCAAACCTGGCACTATCGTTGGGGTCGGTACTGGCTCAACTGCGGCACATTTTATCGATGCTCTCGCTTCCATTAAAGGCCAGATCGAAGGGGCCGTTTCCAGCTCTGATGCCTCTACCGCTAAACTGAAAAGTTATGGCATTCAGGTATTTGATTGCAACGAAGTCGACGAGCTGGATATTTATGTCGATGGTGCTGATGAAATTAACAGCCAAATGCAGATGATCAAAGGCGGCGGTGCGGCTCTGACCCGCGAGAAAATCATTGCGGCCATTGCTCGTAAATTTATCTGTATTGCCGATGCTTCCAAGCAGGTTGATGTGCTGGGTAAATTCCCGCTGCCGGTCGAAGTTATCCCGATGGCGCGTTCTTATGTGGCGCGTGAACTGGTGAAATTAGGCGGGTTACCTGAGTATCGCCAGAATGTTTTGACTGATAACGGCAATGTTATTTTGGATGTCCATAATCTGACTATTTTGGATGCCATTGCGCTTGAAAATAAAATTAATAATATTGCCGGTGTTGTCACTGTGGGGTTATTTGCCAACCGAGGTGCTGATGTTGCACTAATTGGCACTGCCGATGGTGTTAAAACCGTAGAACTTAAGTGATCAGCTAAGATGTATTCAGGATGAGGTTTGGTTGCTTCATCCTGATAATTTTTGCCTTTAAATATCTTTTCTTAAAATGGTTAAATTTGGTGATATATATCACATTTACTCATTTCATTTTCTTAACCTGCCATTAACTCACTTCCTGCCAGTTTTTTATTCCATAAATTAACATTTGCACTGTTTGTTATGCTGACAGCAAGGCAATCGTTTGTATTGCTGCCAGCGAAATATTTGTTATGTTGACTGGGTGCTGACCGGATTCATTCGATATCGGCAGCCACATCTGAAGTCTGAAAATAGGGTCGGGGACATGGCAAAAGTATCACTGGAGAAAGACAGAATTAAGTTTCTGTTAGTGGAAGGGGTGCACCAGAGCACGGTTGATAATCTGCGTGCAGCCGGTTATAGCAATATTGAATATCATAAAGGTGCCTTAGACACCGAATCACTGAAAGAATCTATTCGTGATGCCCACTTCATCGGGATTCGATCGCGCACGCATCTGTCCGAAGAAGTTTTTGCTGCAGCAGAAAAGTTGGTTGCAGTCGGTTGTTTCTGTATCGGTACCAATCAGGTTGATTTAAAAGCGGCGACTAAACGTGGTGTGCCGGTATTCAATGCACCTTTCTCCAATACCCGTTCGGTAGCCGAAATGGTACTGGGCGAGTTACTGCTGATGTTCCGCGGTATTCCATCCGCCAATGCCAAAGCGCACCGTGGCGAGTGGAACAAACTGGCAGTCGGTTCCTATGAAGCCCGTGGTAAAAAACTGGGTATAATCGGCTATGGTCATATCGGGACTCAGTTAGGTATTTTGGCTGAAAGTGTCGGCATGAAAGTGTTCTTCTACGATATTGAAAATAAACTGTCGTTGGGGAATGCGCAGCAGGTACGTCATCTGTCTGACTTGCTGAATATGAGTGATGTGATTAGCTTGCATGTGCCAGAAAACCACTCCACCAAAAATATGATTGGCCCTGAGCAGTTGGCTCTGATGAAACCGGGCGCGATGTTGATCAATGCCTCACGCGGGACGGTGGTTGATATCCCTGCACTCTGTGATGCGCTGGCTAGCAATCATCTGGCAGGGGCAGCAATCGACGTTTTCCCTGAAGAACCAGCCACCAATAAAGACCCGTTCAATTCACCATTGTGCGAGTTTGATAATGTGCTATTGACGCCGCACATTGGTGGTTCAACTCAGGAAGCGCAGGAAAATATCGGTGATGAAGTTGCCGGTAAACTGGCGAAGTATTCCGACAACGGCTCAACGCTGTCTGCGGTTAACTTCCCGGAAGTTTCTCTGCCAGCGCATGGTGATAACACTCGCCGTCTACTGCATATCCATGAGAACCGCCCAGGCATCCTGACCAGCATTAACAAAATCTTTGCTGAGCAGAACGTCAACATTGCCGCGCAGTACTTGCAAACCAGCGCTGATATTGGTTATGTCGTTATCGACGTTGAGACTGATGATGCGGAAAATGCAGAAAAAGCCTTGCAGGCAATGAAAGCGATTCCGGGAACTATTCGCTCGCGCCTATTGTACTGATATTTATTATATTGGTAGCGCGAATAGTAACCGACAACCCGGTATCTGCTGATGCCGGGTTTTTTGTTATTTTTTATATCGTTGCACAGGTTATCTCACCACCGCCATACCTTTGTCGGTGTCACAATCTCTGGTAACGGCACATCCCAATGTTCACTCGGTAAGTGCTCTACTTGCTGGCAATCATGAGCTAAACCAATAGGATAGGGGCCACCCTGCTGCCAGTTTTGTAGCGTACGGTCATAGAATCCTCCCCCCATACCTAAACGTTGTCCATCTTGATCAAACGCTACCAGCGGAGTTATCACGACATCCAGTCGTTTTAATGGCAAGACATCACGCACATCTAATTGAGGCTCCAGAATGTTCAGGCGATTACGAATGAGCTGGCTATCTGGACGATAGTGGAGGAACAACAAATGGCCGGGACAGAAAGGATGAAGTACCGGCAGATAAATCTGTTTTTTCTGCTGCCACAGTAATTCGATAACAGGAGCGGTATCTAACTCGCCATCGAAAGAGAGAAATAGTGCAATAGTATTGGCTTGCTGAATTTTGTCGTGGGAAGCGATTTGTCTGGCGGCGAGATTGGCGGATTGTTGTTGTTGCTTAGGAGTCAAAAGACGCCGACGCTCACGGATTTCACTGCGAATTTTTTGCCGCTCAAGGGCATATTGCGGATTTAGAGGCATGTTATACCCGTCATACTTCAAGTTGCATGTGCGTTGGCTACGTTCAATCACCCGAATCACTTATTTATGTAAGCTCATCGGGACTCACTCTCTTGCCGCCTTCCTGAAACTCGAATTATTTAGGGTATAAAAGATATGCAGCTGAGGTTAGTGAGAGGGAAACTGCCTGTATCAGAACGAATGTGATAACCGTAAATACGCGTTACACGATAAGAAAGGGATCTCCGAGATGCCGCCGCAGGCTGTAACCCTTGAACCCATGGTTCAAGGTGAACGCAGCGTCGCAACCTTAAGGCTTCTCGGCGGACCGAGCATGCGCACCGGTTACGGAGGCACTACATTCTGTTGGTATTAAATATCGGCTCAGGGGACTGACCCGCTGACGAACACCTCAGAGAAATTCTTTACTCACTGCTGAATCTATCATTCAACAGAGATTTATTCAAACTGTGCATCCTGACGTTCAGAGATGCGACCTTGTTCAAGCAATGCCTGTTCAATGGTCTGTTGTAACATCCGAATACGTTGCTCCATATTGGATGCATAGTCACGGGTTTTCAACCTTTCCTGAGCTAATTCGTGACATACGTTCAATGCCGCGATGAAAACTAACTGCTCAGTATTGGTGACTCTAGTGCGAACTTTCAGATCTTGCAACCGTTGGTTAAGATCTTCTGCGGCCATGTTCAACGCGTCTTGTTGTTCTGGCGGACAATTAACTCTTAACGAGCGACCAAAAATTTGAATATCTACTGGTTGTGCAGACATGCCACCTTCCTGACTAATTTCGCGCCAGCCCTGAAAACCAGAGGCAAAATGCTCGTAGCTGCAAAGCGGGCGTCACTATATATATCTCAATACCAAGATACAACCCCTTTATACCCGTCATACTTCAAGTTGCATATGTGTTGGCTGCTCTCGCTTGCCCGAATCATTGACTGGCGTCAACTCAGCGGGACTCTCCCAATTGCTGCCTTCCTGCATCTTGAAATCTATAGGATATAGTGCATTGCGTTTTCTGGTATAGCGACCTTTCTTGGTGGTAGCATAACACGAACTTATCCTGCCAACGATGACCAATACGCATGTCTATAGAGAATACATTACCAACTTACCAATCACTGGCCCTGGCATTGAACCAGCAAGCAGTGGCATTAACCCCTGCTGAAATGCATGGCCTGATCAGCGGCATGCTCTGCGGAGGCAGCAAAGACGATGGCTGGCGCGCAATGGTACATGACCTGACCAATGAGGGTGTTGCCTTCTCACAAGCCCTGGGTTTGCCGTTACAACAGTTACATGAAGCAACACAAGAAGCGCTGGAAAACGAAGGGTTTATGTTCCAGTTGCTGATTCCCGAAGGGGAAGAAGTGACTGTTTTTGACCGTGCTGATGCATTATCCGGCTGGGTAAACCATTTCCTGTTAGGGCTTGGAATGCTGCAACCGAAGTTGGCGCAAGTAAAAGACGAAGTGGGTGAGGCCATTGATGATTTACGGAATATCGCTCAGTTAGGGTATGACGAAGATGAAGATCAGGAGGAATTGGCTCAATCGCTGGAAGAAGTCATTGAGTATGTCCGTGTCGCGGCTATCTTGTGTCATATCGAATTTACCCAAGAAAAACCGACTGCACCAGAAATACGCAAGCCGACATTACACTAGACGAATCAGTGTTATGCGTTAAATGATAAAAATCGGATATTTCAGGAGAGTGTAATGACTCAGCAAGAATACCAGAACCGCCGTCAAGCGCTATTGGCGAAGATGGCTCCGGGCAGTGCTGCTATTATTTTTGCCGCACCAGAGGCCACGCGCAGCGCGGATTCCGAATATCCCTATCGGCAGAATAGCGATTTTAGCTATCTGACGGGCTTTAATGAGCCGCAAGCGGTGCTGATTCTGGTGAAAAGCGATGAGACTCACAACCACAGCGTGCTGTTTAACCGGGTGCGGGATTTAACCGCTGAAATCTGGTTTGGCCGCCGTTTAGGGCAAGAGGCCGCACCTGAGAAGTTGGGTGTTGATCGCGCATTACCTTTCGATGAAATCGACGAGCAACTCTATTTGCTGCTTAATCGCCTTGATGTGATTTATCACGCGCAGGGGCAATATGATTATGCAGATAAAATTGTTTTTGCTGCGCTGGAAAAGTTACGTAACGGTTTTCGTAAAAATCTACGCGCACCCGCAACGTTGACTGATTGGCGACCATGGCTGCATGAGATGCGTCTGTTTAAGTCAGAGGAAGAAATTGCTGTGCTGCGTCGAGCCGGTGAAATCAGCGCATTAGCCCATACCCGCGCGATGGAGAAATGCCGCCCAGGAATGTTCGAGTACCAACTGGAGGGGGAAATTCTGCATGAGTTTACCCGTCATGGTGCGCGTTATCCGGCCTATAACACCATCGTCGGCGCTGGTGAGAACGGCTGCATTCTGCATTACACCGAAAATGAGTGTGAACTGCGGGATGGTGAATTGGTGCTGATTGATGCGGGTTGTGAATATCAGGGCTATGCCGGTGATATTACGCGTACTTTCCCGGTTAATGGCAAATTCACCCCAGCGCAACGCGAGATTTATGACATTGTGTTGGCCTCCATCAACAAAGCACTGGAGCTATTCCGGCCAGGCACCAGTATCCGCGAAGTCACGGAGCAGGTCGTGCGGATTATGATCACCGGCTTGGTTGATTTGGGTATCCTGAAAGGAGATATCGAGCAGCTCATTGCTGAACAGGCACACAAGCCATTCTTTATGCACGGCCTGAGCCACTGGCTGGGGTTGGATGTGCATGATGTTGGTGATTATACCAACAGTGAGCGTGGTCGCATTCTTGAACCGGGTATGGTGCTGACTATTGAGCCGGGCTTATATATTGCGCCAGATGCCGATGTTCCGCCGCAATATCGTGGTATTGGTATTCGCATTGAAGATGACATCGTGATTACCACCGAGGGTAATGAAAATCTGACCGCCAGTGTGGTAAAAGATCCCGATGAGATTGAAGCCCTTATGGCAGCAGCGAGATAACTGATGAGCGTGATAATTGTCGGTGGCGGTATGGCCGGTGCAACATTGGCGCTGGCTATTTCATCCCTTACGCATGGAAAGATGCCGGTGGCGCTGGTTGAAGCGCAGCGTCCTGATAGCAGGCAGCATCCGGGTTTCGATGCCCGAGCCATTGCTTTGGCGCACGGCACCTGTCAGCAATTGGATAGTATTGGCCTCTGGTCGGCTCTGGCCGATTGTGCCACCGCCATAGAACATGTTCACGTCAGTGATAGTGGTCATTCCGGTTTTGTGAACCTTCGGGCGCAAGATTATCGGGTTCCGGCATTGGGTCAGGTCATCGAGTTGTTTGATGCGGGTAAGCGGCTATTTGCCTTATTGCAGAAAGCACCGGGAGTGACCCTACATTGCCCGGCCAAAATGGTTGATGTGGTTCGCACGGCTGAATCTGCCACGGTGACATTGGATAACGGCCAACAGCTTCACGCTAAACTGTTGGTGGCGGCGGATGGCTCTCATTCCGCATTGGCTCAGGCCTGTAACATTCAGTGGCAGCAGCAGGATTATCAACAGATTGCGGTGATCGCTAATGTCACGACTTCTGAGCTACCCAATGGGCGTGCTTTTGAACGCTTTACCCATCATGGGCCGTTGGCGCTGCTGCCGATGTCTCAGGGGCGCAGTTCGTTGGTGTGGTGTCATGCCAAAGAAGATAGAGCGCAGGTTGATAGCTGGGATGATGCCCGTTTTTTGGCGGAGTTACAGCGCGCTTTTGGCTGGCGTTTGGGGAAAATGCTCCATGCTGGCAAACGCCACAGTTACCCACTGCAATTGCTCACTGCCACGCGCCATGTTAGCCATCGTCTGGCATTAGTCGGTAATGCCGCCCAAACATTGCATCCGATTGCCGGTCAGGGGTTTAATCTCGGTCTGCGTGATGTGATGTCATTAGCAGAAACTATCGCGCGGGCGGGGAATGATCCCGGTGATTATAAGGTACTCAGTCAATATCAACTGCGGCGGGAACCGGATCAACAGGCAACCATTGGCATCACTGATGGGTTAATCCGCCTGTTTGCCAACCGTTATGGGCCGTTGGTGGTTGGCCGCAACCTTGCTTTGATGTCGATGGAACAGATACCTGCAATCCGTGATACTTTCGCGCGGCGTACGCTGGGATGGGTCGGTCGCTAGTTTTGCCCGCCATCTTTCACGTTGCTTCCTGCATCGAGAAATCTATCGGGTAAATAAAGTTTATATTTTCATGGGATATATCTCGGTATGCAATCATATGACGTGGTAATCGCTGGTGGCGGAATGGTCGGCCTGGCACTGGCTTGCGGGTTGCAAGGCAGCGGTCTGCGCATCGCCATTCTGGAACACCAGCCAGAACAAGAGCCGCTACCTGCGCCAGTGACCGGTGAGTTGGCGCTTCGGGTCTCGGCGATCAATGCAGCCAGTGAGCGCTTACTGCAAAAAATGGGTGTGTGGGAAAATATCTTGGCTCTACGCGCCAGCCCTTATAGTGGCATGGAAGTGTGGGACCAAGACAGTTTTGGCAAAATTGCTTTCCACGCCGATGAGTATGGTTTCAGCCATCTTGGACATATTATTGAAAATCAGGTCATTCAGCAGGCACTCTGGCAACGAGCAAGCCAATTGGCTGATGTCACCTTGCTGGCCCCCGCCAGTATCAAACAGGTGGCTTGGGGCGAAAGTGAAGCGTTCATTACCTTAACGGATGACCGGATGCTGAGTACCAAACTGGTGGTCGGGGCTGATGGGGCCAACTCTTGGTTACGCCAACATGCTGATATCCCACTGACATTTTGGGATTACGCCCATCACGCGCTGGTAGCCACTATTCGCACTGAAGAAGGCCATCAGGCCACGGCCAGACAGGTGTTTCATGGCGACGGCATTTTAGCATTCCTGCCATTTAGCGACCCGCATCTTAGCTCGATTGTTTGGTCAGTCTCACCTGAGCGTGCCGCTGAGTTAACCGCACTGCCCGCAGAGCAGTTTAACCGCGAGTTGGGAATGGCATTTGATATGCGACTGGGGCAATGCCAACTTGAAAGCGAGCGCCAAACCTTCCCACTGACCGGGCGATATGCGCGCAGTTTTGCCGCTCACCGGTTGGCTTTGGTCGGTGATGCTGCCCATACTGTGCATCCATTGGCCGGGCAGGGGGTGAATTTAGGCTTTATGGATGCTGCTGAATTGGTTTCAGAACTTCGGCGCTTGCAGCGTCAGGGCAAAGATATTGGCCAACACCTTTATTTACGCCGCTATGAACGTCGCCGTAAACACAGTGCTGCGGTGATGCTCGCCAGTATGCAGGGGTTTCGTGATTTATTTGCCGGAAATAATCCCGCTAAAAAACTGCTGCGTGATATTGGGTTAACGCTGGCTGATAACTTGCCGGGTATCAAACCACAGTTAGTGCGTCAGGCGATGGGGTTAAATGATTTGCCCGATTGGCTCGATGAATAATCCAAGGTATAAAACCCGCCTCAGTTGAAATAATCTAATTTCAGCCCACTTTTCGCATTAGTTTTTTTTATGCACAGCCAAAACCTGATAAGTCGATTCTGACAGGGTTTTGGTTGTTTCGTTATATAACATCGCTATTTTTACGGTTTAATTGTTAATTATGTGCCTCTGGGCGCATTTTTACAGTGGAAAACTCTGCACAATACCCCTGCCTTTTGTCGTCCTAACTCTGGTTATCGCCTATTTTAGCTTATGGTTACCTGATGAATTCAGTGATAACGTTGGGCAAAAGGTATCGTTTGCGTAGCGGTGTTCATGCCTATTTTTATTGGGGGATGAAGCCGGTATAAAACACTCATGACATGTTATATCCAAAGCAATTGGAGTTGTAGGTAGGCGGCAAGCGAATGAATTCCCGATGAGCTTACACCGGTAACTGATTCGGGTGAATGAACGTAGCCAACGCCCCTACGGCTTCAAGTGCGAAGGGTATATTGAGGGAGAGTAGATGGCTAAGCAGACCCCGCTGTATGACCAACACGTGGCGTGCGGTGCGCGCATGGTAGATTTTCATGGCTGGATGATGCCATTGCATTATGGTTCCCAAATCGACGAGCACCATATCGTGCGTCAGGATGCGGGTATGTTTGATGTCTCGCACATGACTATTGTCGACTTGCACGGCGCTCGTACCCGTGAATTCCTGCGTTATCTATTAGCTAATGATGTTGCCAAACTGACCCAACCGGGCAAAGCCCTTTACACCGCAATGCTGAATGCCTCCGGCGGTGTTATCGATGATTTGATTGTCTATTTCCTACGCGAAGACTATTTCCGTTTAGTGGTTAACTCCGCTACCCGCGAAAAAGATCTGAACTGGATCATTCAGCATGCTGAGCCGTATCAGGTTGATGTCACTGTACGTGATGATTTGGCGCTGGTAGCAGTGCAAGGCCCAACAGCACAACAGAAAGTCGCGACCTTACTCACTCCTGAGCAGCAACAAGCGATCGCAGGAATGAAGCCGTTCTTTGGTATTCAGGCTGATGATTTGTTTATCGCCACCACTGGCTATACCGGCGAGGCAGGTTACGAAATTGCGCTACCTAAAGAACGGGTTGTCGAATTTTGGCAACAGTTGTTGGCTGCCGGTGTGAAACCTGCTGGCCTTGGTGCACGTGACACTTTGCGCCTGGAAGCCGGTATGAATCTCTACGGCCAGGAAATGGACGAAGGCGTTTCGCCGCTTGCCGCCAATATGGGCTGGACAGTGGCCTGGTTGCCAGAAGACCGCCAGTTTATCGGCCGCGAAGCACTTGAGCAGCAACGTGCTAACGGAACTGAGCAATTGGTAGGCTTGATCATGACCGAAAAAGGTGTATTACGTAATGAGTTGCCGGTGCATTTTTCTGATGATTCGGGCAATCAGCATGTTGGCGTGATAACCAGCGGTTCATTCTCTCCTACACTGGGTTTTAGTATTGCGCTGGCCCGTGTCCCTGCGGGGATAGGTGAAAATGCAGTAGTGCAAATCCGCAACCGTGAAATGCCGGTGCGGGTCACAAAACCGGGCTTTGTGCGGGCGGGTAAACCGGTCGCGCTGTAATTATTTAGAGTATTCCGAATTCTACGAGCCACACCTTTTTGGCTCTACCCTTTTTAAGGAGCAGCAATGAGCAATGTACCAGCAGATTTGAAATATGCGTCATCTCATGAGTGGGTTCGTGCCGATGGTGATGGCGTGTACAGCGTCGGGATCACCGAGCATGCGCAAGAGCTACTGGGTGACATGGTGTTTGTTGATTTGCCTGAAGTGGGCAGTGAAGTTTCCGCTGGCAGCGATTGCGCTGTTGCCGAATCCGTTAAAGCTGCTTCTGACATTTATGCGCCAATCAGTGGTGAAATCATCGCTGTGAATGCTGAACTAGAAAGCTCCCCAGAGCTGGTGAACAGCGCGCCTTATACCGATGGCTGGCTATTTAGCATCAAAGCTTCTGATGAAAGTGAGTTAGATGGTTTGTTAGATGCCGAGGCCTATCAGGCGACTATCGACGAGTAGATGAACGTGGTCCCGTTTTTGGGAGCCAAACTGCTGACAAACCCCGATGACTTGATCTTTGGCGGTGAGGGCAGGCAGAAGAGTAAAGCGTCCGCGCCAGGGATGGCGCGGCTCGAGCCTCCAGGGATGGATTGACGGCGTCTTTACGATCTGCCTGTTCTCTCCGTAGCACGCACTTTGTCAACAACCCCGTCCCATGCCCTATTCAGGAATTTGTAGCACATGACTCAGAATCTCAGCCAGCTTGAACATAACGATGCTTTTATTCAGCGCCATATCGGCTCCTCTGCTGAACAACAGCAACAGATGTTGGCCGCTGTTGGCGCCAACTCGTTAAGTACATTGATCCAGCAGATTGTTCCGGCAGATATCCAATTGCCAAGCCCGCCTCCGGTGGGGGAAGCCGCCACAGAACATCAGGCGTTGGCAGAACTTAAAGGGATCGCCAGCCAGAATCAGCGCTATAAATCCTATATCGGCATGGGCTACAGCCCGGTTCTGACGCCGCCGGTTATTCTACGTAATATGCTGGAAAACCCCGGTTGGTACACGGCTTATACTCCGTATCAGCCAGAAGTTTCACAGGGTCGCCTTGAGGCATTACTGAATTTCCAGCAATTGACCCAAGACTTGACTGGCCTGGATCTGGCTTCTGCTTCTTTATTGGATGAAGCCACCGCAGCCGCAGAATCCATGGCGTTGGCGAAACGTGCCAGTAAACTCAAAGACGCCAATCGTTTCTTTGTCGCCGATGATGTCCATCCACAAACGCTGGATGTCGTTCTGACCCGCGCAGAAACCTTTGGTTTTGAAGTGATTGTTGACCGTGCAGAAAAAGTGCTGGAGTTAGAAGGCGTGTTCGGTGTGTTGCTGCAACAAGTCGGCACCACGGGCGAACTGCATGACTACTCAGCACTGCTGTCTGAGCTGAAAAAACGCAAAATCATTACCAGCGTTGCCGCTGATATTATGGCGTTAGTACTGCTAACCGCACCGGGTAAGCAGGGTGCTGATGTGGTATTTGGCTCTGCTCAGCGTTTTGGGGTAGCCATGGGTTACGGTGGCCCACATGCGGCATTCTTTGCTTGCCGCGACGAGTTTAAACGCTCAATGCCGGGTCGGATTATCGGGGTTTCTCGCGATGCTGCTGGTAACACCGCATTGCGTATGGCGATGCAAACTCGCGAGCAACATATCCGCCGCGAGAAAGCCAACTCCAATATCTGTACTTCTCAGGTTTTACTGGCCAATATCGCCAGCTTATATGCGGTTTATCATGGCCCACAAGGCTTGCAGCGTATCGCTGGCCGCATTCACCGCATGACTGATATTCTGGCTGCGGGCTTGCAACAAGCTGGTCTGACACTGCGTTTCGCACATTGGTTCGATACATTGACTGTCGAAGTGAAAGACAAAGCTGCTGTATTGGCCCGCGCATTGAGTTTTGGTATTAATCTGCGAACTGATATTCATGGCGCAGTAGGTATCACGCTGGATGAAACTACCTCGCGTGAAGATCTTCAAATTCTCTTCACCTTGTTAGTCGGTGATAACCACGGTCTCGATATTGACCAGCTTGATGCCAAAGTCAGCCAGAATAGCCAGTCGATTCAAACGGGCATGTTGCGCCAGGACCCCATTCTGACTCACCCGGTATTTAATCGTTACCACAGCGAAACCGAAATGATGCGTTATATGCATCGTTTGGAACGCAAAGATTTGGCACTGAATCAGGCGATGATCCCGCTGGGTTCTTGTACCATGAAGCTGAATGCCGCTGCCGAGATGATCCCGATAACCTGGCCGGAGTTCGCTGAATTGCACCCCTTCTGCCCGCCGGAACAAGCTGCCGGTTATCAGCAAATGATTGGTCAACTGTCACAATGGTTGGTGCAATTGACCGGTTATGATGCGGTTTGTATGCAGCCAAACTCTGGCGCGCAAGGCGAATATGCAGGGTTACTGGCGATTCGCCGTTACCATGAAAGCCGCAATCAGGCGAGCCGCCATATCTGTTTGATCCCAAGCTCGGCTCACGGCACCAACCCGGCATCGGCACAAATGGCCGGTATGTCAGTAGTGGTGGTGGCTTGTGATAAGCAAGGGAATATCGATTTGCACGACTTGCGCCAGAAGGCGGGTGAAGCTGGTGATGAACTCTCTTGTATTATGGTGACTTACCCGTCGACTCACGGCGTGTACGAAGAAACCATCCGTGAAGTTTGTCAGATTGTGCATCAGTTTGGTGGTCAGGTTTACCTCGATGGCGCAAACATGAATGCGCAGGTTGGAATAACCACACCGGGCTATATTGGCGCGGATGTTTCTCACCTGAACTTACATAAAACCTTCTGTATTCCACACGGCGGTGGTGGCCCAGGTATGGGGCCGATTGGTGTTAAAGCACATTTAGCACCGTTTGTTCCGGGCCACAGTGTGGTGCAAATTGATGGTATGACGACCCAACAGGGCGCGGTTTCGGCGGCCCCATTTGGTAGCGCGTCAATCTTGCCTATCAGCTGGATGTACATCCGTATGATGGGGGCTGATGGGCTGAAACAAGCCAGTCAGGTCGCGATTCTGAATGCCAACTACATTGCAACTCGCCTGAAAGAGGCCTATCCGGTGCTGTATACCGGCCATGATGGCCGTGTGGCGCACGAATGTATTTTAGATATTCGCCCACTGAAAGAAGCAACAGGTATCAGCGAGATGGATATCGCCAAGCGCTTAATCGACTTCGGCTTCCATGCGCCAACCATGTCCTTCCCGGTGGCGGGCACGCTGATGGTAGAACCGACTGAATCAGAAAGTAAAGTTGAGTTAGACCGCTTTATCGACGCCATGCTGGCTATTCGCGCGGAAATCGAGAAAGTGGCTCGTGGTGAATGGCCACTGGAAGACAACCCGTTGGTGAATGCGCCGCATACTCAAGCTGAGCTGGTCGGTGAGTGGCAGCATCCGTACAGCCGTGAGCTGGCGGTATTCCCGGTGGCAGGTGTGATGGAGAATAAATACTGGCCGAGCGTGAAACGTCTGGATGATGTGTACGGTGACCGTAATTTGTTCTGCTCATGCGTACCAATAAGCGACTACGAATAATTCTTGCAGTAAATGACAAAGGGGCCCGCAAGCGGCCCTGAAGTTAATGACAAAGTGCCTGTAGTGGTGAAAACAGGCAGATCGTAAAGACGCCGTAAACCCATCCCTGGGGGCTCGAGCCGCGCCATCCCTGGCGCGGACGTTTTACTCTTCTACCTGTCCTCACCTTGCAAGATCGAGTTATCGGGTTTGTCAGCAGTCTGAGGGTCGCGCAAGCGGCCCTTTTGCTGTTTATATCATGGCGATAATTGGTATCTACTCTTATCAATGACTACGCTTATTTTTCGTTATACAAATAGTGAGCGTGGTTATTTATGGTAAGTACTCAATTTATCGGTAGTTGGTCACTGGTATCGCAGCACTTTGTTTTACCCGATAACAGCATTCATTATCCGATGGGGCAGGGGATGTCTGGTCGGATTAATTATGAAAAACAAGGCACAATGGCTGCCCAACTGTACAGTAGCGGCAGAACAAAGTTTGCCTCTGAAGATTGGTTGCAAGGCAGTGATACTGAAATAAAAAATGCCTTTCTCAGTGCATTGACCTATTTTGGCCGATATGAAATTGATGAACAGCTTGCGACCGTCACACATATTGTTGAAGGCAGTTTATTTCCCAATTGGGTAGGAAGTCAGCAGGTTCGCTATTATCAATTTGAGGAAGACCGTTTGACACTGCGTACACCGCCGCTACAAATGAATAATTCGGTGCTGGTTGGGGTGTTAATTTGGCAAAAAATTCATGGTTGAGCAGGGGGCCGAGGGATGCATAAAAAAGTCGCGTTAGTGACAGGGGGCAGTCGTGGCATTGGCCGTGCCACGGCATTGCTATTAGCAAAGCACGGTTATCGGGTTGCGGTAAATTATATCAATGATGAACAAGCTGCCCGACAGGTGGTTGCAGAAATCGCTGCTGACGGTGGGTTAGCGGTGGCGTTACAAGCCGATATTGCTGATGAGCTACAAGTAGTTGCACTATTTGAAAAACTTGAAGCCCAGCTCGGACCGATCACTGCACTGGTCAATAATGCCGGCATTTTGTTTACCCAATCGGGTATCGAAGGGTTAACTGCTGAACGCATTAATCGGGTATTGAGCACCAATGTGACGGGTTACTTTTTATGTAGCCGCGAAGCTGTCAAGCGCATGGCATTGCGCCACGGTGGTAATGGCGGTGCGATTGTTAATGTCTCTTCTGCCGCAGCCCGTCTAGGCGCTCCCGGTGAATATCTCGATTATGCCGCCTCCAAAGGGGCAATTGATACACTCACCACCGGTTTATCATTGGAAGTGGCGGCAGAGGGCATCCGAGTGAATGGCGTTCGTCCGGGTTTAATCTATACCGATATACATGCCAGCGGCGGTGAGCCGGGGCGAGTTGATCGGGTAAAAAGCTTACTGCCAATGAAACGCGGCGGGCATCCACAAGAAGTGGCAGAGGCAATCGTCTGGTTGCTGTCAGACCATGCCTCTTATGTCACTGGCAGTGTATTGGATTTAGCCGGCGGGAAATAAGCGAGTATTCAGTTACTTCAGCCAACCTTTTTGCTGTGCCGCCTGCAACTGTGGCAGCAAATGCTGCCAAATCTCAGGATAGCATTCGGCAACCAATTGGTTACGCTCCAGTACCTGTTGTAGCTGAATACCATTTTCTATCCAACTTTGTCCCTCGGTATGCAGGTTAATCAGCATGGGCAGGATGCGATCCAGCACCGTCGCAAAACGCGCCTCGGCAGTTTCTTCCGCTTCATACTCATTCCACAGCGCAGTAAATTGTGCGCCTAATGCGGGTGGCAGTAGGCCAAATAAGCGCCTGGCGGCAGCGACCTCTTGCTCATGAATAGCGGCTCTGGCCGCCAAATCATAAACAATGACATCACCGGCATCGATTTCGACAATATCGTGCAGCAGCGCCATTTTTATCACGCGATTGATATCGACGTCTGGGCCAGCATAGGGAGCCAGACTCATTGCCGCTACGGCAAAATGCCAACTGTGCTCGGCTGAATTTTCCTGACGTAAGCTGGCAATTACTTTGGTGCGCCGCTGAATATCTTTTAGCTTATCGATTTCCATCAGAAACTGAATAGTCTCTGTCAGTGGGCCAAAATCTAAGACTGCTAATGACATAATAACCCTCTATTACCCTTCGTTTGGCATAGCAGCAGTGTTGCTGCTCCCAGTGGATTTGTCACCCTAATTTGAGCCACAGACACGGCGGGTTACATGTACTGACAGAATATTTAAGCGTACACGTGTACACTGGAATTATTCTCAGTTAATCTGTGCGCACTCTTTTTGTACAATTTTAGAATAACTATTGCGCTCATCGGATGAGATAACGATTCATTTTCAGGATAATTAGTATTGAAGAATAAATCAGCTGTACCTACGACCTCGGTCACTCCCACAGTAGCGACAACACCGTCTTATCCGTGGGCAGAAGAAATAGCCAATAGCATCAGTCATGGTATTGGCGTGGTGTTTGGCATTATTGGTTTGGTTTTGCTATTGGTGCAGGCGTTAGATAATGGAGCCGATACCAAGGCGTTAACCAGTTATAGTTTGTATGGCGGCAGTATTATTCTGCTGTTTTTAGCCTCGACGTTGTATCACGCCATCCCACATCGCAAGGCGAAACTCTGGCTACAGAAGTTTGACCATTGTGCCATTTACATCTTAATCGCTGGGACATATACACCATTTCTATTGGTGGGGTTGGACTCCCCGTTAGCCCGTGGCTTGATGGCGGTGATATGGGGGTTGGCACTGGTGGGCGTCATTTTCAAATTAGCCTTTGCACATCGCTTTGAAGTGTTGTCGTTGGTGACTTACCTGACGATGGGCTGGCTCTCATTGATTGTGATTTATCAACTGGCGGTGAAGCTTGAGATTGGCGGGTTAGCATTATTGGCGATTGGCGGCTTGTTATACACGTTGGGCGTGATTTTCTATGCCTCTAAGCGCATTCGCTTCGGCCACGCCATTTGGCACGGCTTTGTGTTGGGTGGCAGTGTTTGCCACTTTATGGCGATCTATTTGTATGTCTGATTAGGAGGCCGGATAACCGGCCTCAGCGTGTATTACTTATCTTCGGCCAATGAATAGGGCAGCGGTTGAATCGTAAGCACACTTTGCTCATCATCACGTACGCGCAGCACACTGTCTGCCGCCAAGTCATTATTCATCACCGCTTGAACCCACACCGTGCCATCATTGAGCGCAACGGCTGCCAATACGCTACCGGTACGACGCCAGTTTTCACCTAATTGCCACTCTAAATCTTCGCCGGCTGCTGGCACTCGGTTGGCGTGACCTGCCAACCAGTAGAGTGCGCGCTTGTTGGCACCACGGTATTTTGCTCTGGCGACCATTTCCTGCCCGGTATAACACCCCTTGCTGAAACTGATGCCATTCAACGCCTGAATGTTTGTTGCTTGCGGAATAAATTGCGCGCTGCTATCGGTATCAATGATAGGAAAACCTGCTTCGATATCCAGCGCCAGCCACTGTTTGCTGTTATTAAACTGCGCGCGATCAGCCAGTTTTTCCACTAACTGTTGCGCTTGCTCGGTATCGGTCACCAGCAGGAAGCGCTCGGCAGGCAGAGAGAAATGCAACAGTGTGCTATCACCTTGCTGTACTACCGGGTGCCCGACATTAGGTAACTCGGCGAAAACCTCCGCCAACGCAGCTTTTGCCTGCGCGCCCGTCACGCCGATTAAAACGGCATCAGGTTGTGCGGTAATCACCACTTTGGAGAACACCGCATATTTCTTTAGCTCGCTCAACTGGTTATCAAGCACACTACGGCGTTCGATAAAGGCTAATCCTTCGCCACGATAAAATAATCGCAGGTTGCTCCACATTTTCCCTTTGGCGTCACAGTGGGCACACAGCACATGCTGATCTGCGGGCAGTGCATCAATATCTGCCGTGACTTGCCCTTGCAGATATTTTACGCGGTCTGCGCCCGTTAACGTCACCAGCGCCCAGTCATCAAGAGAGATTAATGTTAGTGGCAGCTCAGAAGAGGCGACCAGTGGTTGTGCAGCAAATGGAGTGTTATTAGCCATGGTTTACCTAAAATAAATAGCACCTGCGGATAAGTGGTACCTATCAGCGCGGCACAGTGAACCGATGCTCCAATGGTAAAATAGCCGGGTAGCTTTGCAAGCAGTAATTCCACGGAATGACCATTATTATTCAATATCTGAATTCGACGATATCTGAGGTACAATAGCCACAGATTCTATGGCGGAGTGCTGAATATGATTGAAAAAACAGCATAATCCCGTCCTTAGCCTATCAGTATCCTTTTTTTGAGGAGTCAATCAGGACATGGAAATCGATAATAAAGCCCGTATTCACTGGGCGTGCCGTCGGGGTATGCGTGAACTGGATATCTCTATCATGCCGTTTTTTGAACATGAATATGATGGCTTGAGCGATAACGAGAAACAGGTTTTTATCCGTTTGCTTGAGTGTGATGATCCAGATTTATTTAACTGGTTGATGAATCACGGGGAACCGCAGGATAGTGAGCTGCGTCAAATGGTCAAACTGATTCAAACACGAAATAAAGCCCGTGGCCCAGTGGCGATGTGACCTGCGGATATCCTGGCACACTCAACTCTTCTCTCTATTAGCTCATGGCGTCCTGGTCACACTGACGCTGGTTGCGCCTTGGCCTCAGGGCTATACCGCGCTGTGGTTGGTGTTACTGACGTTAGTGGTGTTTGAGTGTATCCGCAGCCAGAAAAATATTACGTCTTGCCAAGGTGAGATCAGGCTGAAACCCGGCAATATAGTGCTATGGAAACGGCATGAGTGGGTCGTCATTAAGCAGCCGTGGATCACCCGTTATGGCGTATTATTGAGTTTACAACGGACAAGTAGTCGCTCAACCCGTAAGCGTTTATGGTTAGCGGCTGATAGCATGTCTGAAGAGGAATGGCGGCAATTGTGTCTCCTGTTGCGCCATTCATTTGGCTCCGATGAAGGTATTAATTAATGAAGCCCTTAATCTGGCTGGTGGAAGATGAGCCGAGTATCGCTGACACCTTAATTTATACCTTGGAAAGTGAAGGTTTTACCCTCCGGTGGTTTGACCGGGGGGAACCCGCTCTAGCTGCTTTGGCCAATGGCCCGCCAGCACTGGCAATAGTTGACGTGGGCTTACCTGATATTAACGGTTTTGACCTGTGCCGCCGTATATTGGCCCAAGTACCGGAACTTCCTGTGGTTTTTTTAACCGCGCGTAGCGAAGAGCTGGATCGGATTGTCGGCTTGGAAATCGGCGCTGACGACTATATCGCTAAACCATTCTCACCGCGTGAGGTGAGCGCCAGAGTCCGCACCGTGTTACGGCGGCTGCAAAAATCTCAATCCTTGGCTACTTCTGCCACCTTGCATCAGTTCGGCAATTTCACTCTGGACGAAGCGGGGGCGAGAGTCACTTATCATCAACAGGTTTTATGGCTCACCCGCTATGAATATCTGCTACTGAAAACCTTATTACTGGCACCTGATCGTGTCTTTTCACGCCAGCAATTGATGGATATTGTCTGGGCGCAAGCAGAAGAGAGCCAGGATCGCACCGTCGATACCCATATCAAAACTCTGCGCTCAAAGCTGCGTATGACTTACGATGAAGAGTCGCCAATCCGCACCCATCGTGGGCTGGGTTACAGCCTGACGTATCGAACATGAGCCATTTCCGATGAAAATAGGTGTGCGTTTGTTGCTGGGCTATTTTCTGATAGTCGCCATCGCCGGTTATTTTGTCATTCGTATTTTCGTGCAAGAAGTTAAGCCCGGGGTGCGGCGCGCGACGGAAGGAACATTGGTCGATACCGCCACCTTGCTGGCGCAATTCGCCCGCCAGGATATGTTGCAAAATAAAGTCGCCGGTGGTCAGTTGGCACAAGCTTTTGCTTCACTCAATCTGCGGCCAATCGGCGCAAATATTGAAGGTATCCGTAAGGATCGCAATGAATACCGGGTTTATCTGACTGACGCTGAGGGACGGGTGATCTTTGATTCATCCGGTAAAGCCGTCGGGCAAGACTATTCGCGTTGGAATGATGTCTGGCTGACACTACGTGGTCATTATGGCGCACGCAGCACTCGCACCGATCCTGCCGACGAACAAAGTTCGGTGATGTATGTGGCCGCTCCGGTTATGGTCGAGAATAAGATTATTGGGGTGCTCAGTGTGGGCAAACCCAATATTTCTATGGCTCCGGTAATCAAACGTAGTGAGCGTAAAATCTTGCTGGCGGGGGGCGTATTACTGGGGATTGCTCTGCTAATTGGCTTGGGGTTTGTCTGGTGGATCAACCGGGCTATTGGCAAGCTGGTCGATTATGCAGAACGGGTTGCCGAGGGGCAGAATGTTGCGCTACCCGTGATGGGCAGCAGCGAACTGAATGATTTGGCGCGAGCGCTGGAAAGCATGCGGCTTAAATTAGATGGCAAAGCTTATATTGAGCAATATGTCCACACGCTGACTCATGAGTTGAAAAGCCCGCTGGCAGCGATTACTGGCGCGGCCGAGCTATTACGCGAATCTCCACCGCCGGCTACGGCTCAGCGTTTTCTGATGAATATTGAGCAGCAAAGTGCGCGTATCCAGCAATTGGTGGATAAGATGCTGATACAGGCACGACTAGAAAGTCGGGTTGACGTGCAACTGTCCCCAATAGAAATAAGCAGTATCATCAAGCAAGCGATGGGAGCCAAAGAAGCTCAGGCAGTCAGCCGAGGTATTAACTTGCGGTTAATCTGTGCTGATAGCGCGACATTAACCGGTGACGGGTTATTGCTGAGTCAGGCGTTAACCAATCTGATTGATAATGCACTGGATTTCACTCCCTCAGGTGGCGAAGTGACAGTAAGGGGCACCCGGCAAACGGATGAATATTTGATTACCGTTGAAGATACCGGCAGTGGCATTCCGGATTATGCCCAAGAGAAGATTTTTGACCGTTTTTATTCGCTAGCGCGGGCCAATAGCCCAAAAAGTACCGGATTGGGGCTGAATTTTGTGCGCGAAGTTGCCGCTATTCATCAAGGGAATGTTTCCCTTGAAAACCGCCAGCCGCACGGGGTGTGCGCTCGTTTGACCTTACCGCTAGCTATCACTTGAGTCGCTGACTTCACTTTCACTTCACATAACCTCATTTTCCTTTCACTTCACGAGCTTAAGCTGCTCTCCTGACCTTAAAGGAGAGCACGTCATGTTCAAATCCGTACTGTTTTGGAAAATAGCCGCGCTATTGGGACTCATTCTTTTGATGATGATTCCGAAAGAAATGCTGCTGAATGTTATCAATGAACGCAGTGGCTATCGCCAAAGTGTGGTCGACAAAGTCAGTGACAGCACCAGCCGCGCGCAAAAGATCCTTGGCCCGCTGATTGTCGTGCCTTACAGCGAATGGATTGAAACTGAAGTCGATGGTAAGAAGCAAGGGCAACGGGTGAGCCGCCATCGCTATTTATTGCCGGAGGTAATGACAGTCACTGGTACGCCGGATGTTGAAGTTCGCCAATTGGGTATTTATCAGGCTCAGGTCTATCAGGGGGAACTCTATTTCCACGGTCAATTTGAATCTTCCTCGCTAGATGATTTAGATCGGGAAGGTGTCACCATCGGCATGCCGTCATTAGTGTTGGCACTGAGTGATTCGCGAGGGATTCAGCAGATTTCGCCGTTAAGTCTGGGCAATGCAAAAATTAATTTCGAACCGGGGGCATTCCTGGGGCGCACGGCGCAAGGTGTGCATGCACCGCTGACTATCGAGCAGGTTCGCCAGGGCAAATTTGATGTTAATTTTAAACTGACACTGGCAGGCACCAACAGCCTTTCAGTGGTGCCCGTCGGGCGCAGCAGTGAACTGACGTTACAGAGCAACTGGCCGCATCCTAATTTTGTCGGTGAGTTTTTGCCATTACAACGCAAAGTAGATGAAAAAGGCTTCCGTGCACATTGGAGCAGTAACTGGCTGGCGAATAGCATGAATATCAACTTTGCCGGTGATAATGTGCGTTTTGATTTTGACCAACTGCCTGCGTTCACTACCAGCTTGATTGAGCCAGTCGACCACTATCAGCTAACCGAGCGAGCCATTAAATATGCCATTCTATTTATTGGCTTAACCTTTTTCAGCTTCTTCCTGTTCGAGAGCCTGACGTCATTGCGTGTACACCCTATTCAGTATCTGCTGGTGGGCGCAGCATTGGTTTTGTTCTACCTTATGTTACTGGCGTTCTCTGAACATTTAGGGTTCACGCTGGCTTATATTATCGCCAGTTTGAGTTGCAGTATGTTGATTGCCATCTATTTAAGTGCAGTGCTAGGCGGGTGGTTGCGTGGAGCATTATTTGCAAGTGGACTATTACTGCTGTACGGCGTGTTGTTTGGACTATTGCAATCAGAAGACAATGCTCTGTTATTAGGTGCGGGTTTACTGTTTATTATTCTCGCGACGGTTATGTTACTGACCCGGCGGTTAGACTGGTATCAAGTGGCTTCCCCACAACGTTTGACCGGGCAGAAAAGCGCAGAATCAACGGATAGCGAACGGAAAGCCGAAGAGATATCGAGCGACGCTGCTACAGCTGGAGGCGGTGCCCAAGACTCTTTCCGGTTATGGAAATAAAATTGCATAAGTAGAAACGGGTATAGTTAACGGGTATAGCAAACGGGCACTGTGGGTGCCCGTTTATTCGATTAAAGCAGGGCATCCATCTCAAGCAGAATTTGATCACACCACTGTTCGATGCGCTCTTCACTCAAATCGTATTGATTAACCTCATCTAACGCCAACCCCACAAAGTGTTTACCGTCAGCACTGAGCGGTTTCGGGCTGGTAAACTCAAACCCATCTGTTGGCCAAAAACCAATAAATTTCACCCCCAGCGGCGCAATATGGTCATGCAGCATGCCAAGAGCATCAAGGAACCATTCGCTATAACCGAATTGATCGCCCATACCATACATAGCGACAATCTTTCCCTTGAGATTAAGCTGTGTTAATTGTGGCCAAACGGCTTCCCAATCTTCCTGTAATTCGCCGAAATCCCAGGTAGGGATTCCCAGAATCAGAATGGAATATTCTTCCATCAGGCGAGGGCTGACATCTTTTAAGTTATGTAAATCAACCAGATCTTCGCCGAGGATGTCGCGTATTTTTTCTGCCACCATTTCGGTATAGCAGGTGCTGGAGCCGTAAAAGAGACCAATCTTCATGATGTATAGCCATAGCATTACTAATAAGGAATAGCATCGAGTGTACCAGATTTGTCCTGTCATCAGGCATAATGGCTGCCCATCCAATCAAAGAGAGAAACAGTCATGCAACAGCAAAATAACCCGCTGATTGAACAGTTTCTTGATGCCCTGTGGCTGGAGCGGAATCTGGCAGAGAATACACTGGCATCATATCGTTTGGATTTACATGCGCTGAGCGGATGGTTAGAGCATCACGGCAGTGATTTATTGCGCGCCGGTTCGCAGGACTTGCAGTCTTTCCTTGCCGAGCGCATTGAGGGCGGTTATAAAGCCACCAGTTCAGCCCGGCTGCTCAGTGCGATGCGCCGATTGTTCCAATATTTATACCGCGAAAAATTACGCGAAGATGACCCGACAGCGCTGCTGTCATCACCCAAATTACCGCAGCGCTTACCAAAAGATTTAAGCGAGGCGCAGGTTGACGCATTACTTAACTCCCCCAATGTCGATATCCCGCTAGAATTGCGCGACAAAGCGATGCTGGAAGTCCTCTATGCCACTGGTCTGCGGGTGTCGGAGCTGGTTGGGTTGACCATCAGCGATGTGAGTTTGCGCCAAGGAGTAGTGCGAGTTATCGGTAAAGGAAATAAAGAGCGCCTGGTGCCATTGGGTGAAGAGGCGGTGTACTGGATTGAGAATTACATGGAGCATGGCCGCCCGTGGCTCATCAACGGCCAGTCGCTGGATGTGTTATTCCCGAGCAACCGCAGCCAGCAAATGACGAGACAGACTTTCTGGCATCGAATCAAACACTATGCGATCCTTGCCGGTATTGATAGTGAACGGCTTTCGCCCCACGTATTGCGGCATGC
The DNA here is from genome assembly GCF_030433455.1 of Yersinia sp. 22-579. Classification (NCBI taxonomy): domain Bacteria; kingdom Pseudomonadati; phylum Pseudomonadota; class Gammaproteobacteria; order Enterobacterales; family Yersiniaceae; genus Yersinia; species Yersinia sp. 22-579. The sequence goes on from NZ_JAUJTZ010000015.1 coordinate 47,255, forward strand.
TTTTGCCACGCATCTGTTAAATCACGGTGCGGACCTGCGTGTGGTACAAATGTTACTGGGCCACAGTGATCTGTCGACGACCCAGATTTATACCCATGTAGCGACTGAGCGTTTGAAGTTGCTACATCAACAGCATCATCCGCGCGCATAATTGTTTTTTATGAAAACCATGCCGAGTGGAAAAAGATAGGATTTATAAATGAAAAAAAGTTTATTACTGCTGCCGATGGTTATCGCTGCATTCACGGGGCTGGCTCATGCTGATGATGCCGCTATCCAACAGACACTGAAAAAGTTGGATATTCAGAAAGCTGACATCCAACCATCACCTATCCCCGGCTTGAGTACCGTGATGACTGACAGCGGTGTGCTTTATATTTCCGCCGATGGTAAACACTTGTTGCAAGGGCCGTTGTACGATGTGAGCGGTAGCCAACCGGTGAATGTGACCAACCAGATGCTGGTGAAAAAGTTGGAAGCATTGAGCAAAGAAATGATTGTGTATAAGGCACCGCAAGAAAAACACGTTGTTACTGTGTTTACTGATATCACCTGCGGCTATTGTCATAAATTGCACGAACAAATGAGTGATTATAACGCGCTGGGAATTACCGTGCGTTATCTGGCTTTCCCACGTCAGGGGTTGAGCTCTCAGGCAGAAAAAGACATGCGCTCAATCTGGTGTATGGCTGATCGCAACAAAGCATTCGATGATGCGATGAAAGGTGTCGATATATCACCTGCAACCTGTAAAACCGATATTTCTGAGCACTATAAGTTAGGTGTGCAGTTTGGTATTCAGGGCACTCCAGCCATCGTGTTGCAAAATGGCACTATCGTTCCAGGTTATCTGGAGCCAAAAGAAATGTTACAGATGCTGAATAAGCACCAGGCTTCCTCAAAAGCGGCGGGTTAATCATCCGTGACATTGAAAACTCAACTTCGCCGTCGTGAGGCGGTGGATGATAGCCATTTGCCCGCCCAGTTACACCCATTGCTGCGCCGCCTTTATGCCAGCCGTGGCGTAAAAAGTGCCGAGGAGCTGGAGCGCGGTGTAAAAGGCCTGCTTGCCTGGCAGCAACTCGATGGTATTGAAGCCGGTGTTACTCTGTTGCAACAAGCATTGGCTGACAGGCGTCGTATTGTGATTGTCGGTGATTTTGATGCTGATGGCGCAACCAGTACCGCGTTGGCAGTGCTCGCTCTGCGTAGCATGGGTGGCAGTAATATTGATTATCTGGTGCCAAATCGTTTTGAAGATGGCTATGGGCTGAGTCCCGAAGTTGTCGAGCAAGTTGCTGCCCGTGGTGCAGAACTGATCGTTACTGTCGATAACGGTATTTCCTCTCATGCGGGAGTGGATTTGGCTCATGCTCTGGGTATCCAGGTGTTGGTTACCGACCATCACCTGCCGGGTGAAACCTTGCCAGCAGCAGAAGCTATCATCAATCCCAATTTGGCAGGATGTAATTTCCTTTCCAAATCCTTGGCCGGAGTGGGCGTCACCTTTTATCTGATGTTGGCATTACGTGCACGTCTTAGAGACAGTGGCTGGTTTGAACAACGAGCTTTAGCGATACCTAACCTGGCTGAGTTACTGGATTTGGTGGCGCTGGGAACGGTTGCCGATGTGGTGCCATTGGATGCCAATAACCGCATTTTGGTGCATCAGGGGCTAAGCCGTATTCGGGCCGGGAAATGCCGACCAGGTATTCGTGCATTACTGGAGGTCGCCAATCGCGATGCGCGCCAATTGGCAGCCAACGATCTGGGTTTCTCCCTTGGCCCACGGCTTAATGCCGCCGGGCGTCTGGATGATATGTCCATCGGGGTGGCGTTGTTGCTCAGTGACGATATTGCTCAGGCCAGAGCACTGGCAATCGATCTTGATGCGCTTAATCAAACGCGCCGTGAGATAGAGCAGGGTATGCAGGTTGAAGCCTTGCAACTATGTGACCAGTTAGAGCGCACCAGTACTGAATTACCTTACGGTATCGCGATGTTTCACCCAGAGTGGCACCAAGGGGTGGTCGGGATTCTGGCCTCACGCATTAAAGAGCGTTTTCATCGGCCGGTTATTGCTTTTGCCCCAGCGGGTGATGGTTTACTGAAAGGCTCGGGGCGTAGTGTGGCAGGCCTGCATATGCGCGATGCTCTTGAGCGCCTGGATACCTTAAACCCAGGGTTAATGCTGAAATTTGGCGGTCATGCTATGGCGGCGGGGTTATCGCTGGAACAGGATAAATTCGATCAATTCCGTCAGCGCTTTGCAGATTTAGTCGGTGAATGGATGGACGCCTCGCAGTTGGAGGGCGTTATCTGGTCAGACGGTGAACTGAATGGCAACGAATTATCACTGGAAACAGCAGAGTTGCTGCGAGATGGCGGCCCGTGGGGGCAATCCTTCCCTGAACCCACATTTGACGGGAAATTCCGTATCTTGCAACAACGGCTGGTGGGTGAACGCCACCTGAAACTTATGATTGAGCCTTTGAATGGCGGGCCTTTATTGGATGGTATCGCGTTTAATATTGATACGACTTTATGGCCGGATAGCAGTGTGCGTGAAGTTAAGCTGGCTTATAAACTTGATATTAATGAGTATCGCGGTAACCGCAGTGTCCAGTTGCTGATTCAACACCTGTGGCCGTATTAGTAAACCACGATATTATTCTATACCCAAAGTAGTTGGTGTTGCAGCAAGGCAGCTAACAAATGAATCCCGATGAGCTGACATTAGTCAGTGATTCGGGTGAGTGAGAGCCGCTAACACAGCTGCAGCAGCAAATAGGAAGGGGATAGCTACAAATATAGTCAACAAGCTATAAACCGTCGTATAGATCCGTTAGAATTACCAATTCTGTGCCCTAAATAATTCAAGTTGCAGGAAGGCGGCAATTGAGTAAATCCCGACGAGTCTATTTATTTTAAGGTCAATAGGCAGTCAATGATTCGGGTGAACGAAGACAGCCAACACACATGCAGCTTGGAGTATGACGGGTATAATGACATTCCGTCATCTACGACTTAACGTAAGACTTTAAACCATGTTTGAAATAAACCCGGTAAAAAACCGAATTCAGGACCTGTCTGATCGGACAGCCGTTCTCAGGGGGTATCTTTGACTATGATGCCAAGAAAGAACGACTAGAAGAAGTAAACGCTGAGCTGGAACAGCCCGACGTCTGGAATGAACCTGAGCGCGCTCAGGCTCTAGGGAAAGAACGTTCCTCGCTGGAAGAGATTGTCTCCACCATTGATCAACTGGATCAAGGTATGGATGACGTGACTGGCTTGCTGGAGCTGGCTATTGAAGCTGACGACGAAGAGACATTTAACGAAGCGGTTGCTGAGTTAGATATCCTTGATGGCAAGCTAGGTCAACTCGAATTCCGCAGAATGTTCTCTGGTGAATATGATAGCGCCAACTGTTATCTGGATCTGCAAGCTGGTTCCGGTGGTACAGAAGCTCAGGACTGGGCCAGCATGCTGCTGCGCATGTACCTGCGTTGGGCTGAAGCCAAAGGTTTCAAAACTGAAATCATCGAAGAGTCTGATGGTGATGTTGCAGGCTTAAAATCAGCCACTATTAAGATCATCGGCGATTATGCGTTTGGTTGGTTACGTACTGAAACTGGCGTACATCGCCTGGTACGTAAAAGCCCGTTTGACTCTGGTGGTCGCCGTCATACTTCATTCAGTTCTGCCTTTGTCTATCCAGAAGTTGACGACGATATTGATATCGAAATCAACCCGGCGGACTTGCGTATTGACGTTTACCGCGCATCTGGTGCGGGTGGTCAGCACGTCAACAAAACAGAATCTGCGGTACGTATTACCCATATTCCAACCAATATCGTGACTCAATGCCAGAATGACCGTTCTCAGCATAAGAACAAAGATCAAGCCATGAAACAGCTGAAAGCAAAGCTGTATGAGTTTGAGATGCAAAAGAAAAATGCTGATAAACAGATGCTGGAAGATAACAAGTCCGATATCGGCTGGGGTAGCCAGATCCGTTCTTATGTACTGGATGACTCCCGTATCAAAGATTTGCGTACCGGTGTAGAAACACGCAATACGCAAGCGGTACTGGATGGTGATCTGGACAAATTCATTGAAGCAAGTTTGAAAGCCGGGCTATAAGGAACTGAGATGTCAGAGCAAAAACCACAAGTCGCTGAGCAAGCGCAAGAACTCAATAGTGAGTTACAAGCTCGTCGGGAAAAACTGGCAGCACTGCGGGAAAAAGGGATTGCTTTCCCTAATGATTTCCGTCGTGAGCACCTCTCAGACCAGCTACATGCCGAGTACGGCGAAAAAACAAATGAAGAATTAGAAGCGCTGGATATCGAAGTGACCGTTGCTGGCCGTATGATGACTCGCCGTATTATGGGGAAAGCATCATTTGTGACGCTGCAAGATGTCGGTGGCCGTATCCAGCTATACGTTTCCCGCGATGACCTGCCGGAAGGCGTTTATAACGAAGAATTTAAAAAGTGGGATCTCGGCGATATCCTGGGCGCGCGCGGTAAGCTGTTTAAAACCAAAACTGGCGAGCTGTCTATCCACTGTAGCGAACTGCGTTTGCTGACTAAAGCATTGCGTCCGTTGCCGGATAAATTCCACGGCCTGGCTGATCAGGAAACCCGCTATCGTCAACGTTATCTGGATCTAATCGCTAACGACGAATCACGCAATACATTCAAAGTTCGTTCGCAAGTGATGTCAGGTATTCGCCGCTTCATGGTGGAAAAAGGCTTCATGGAAGTCGAAACTCCTATGATGCAAGTGATTCCTGGTGGTGCTTCAGCGCGCCCATTCGTGACTCATCACAATGCGCTGGATATCGATATGTACTTGCGTATCGCCCCAGAGTTGTATCTGAAGCGCCTGGTAGTCGGTGGTTTTGAACGAGTGTTCGAAATCAACCGTAACTTCCGTAATGAAGGCGTTTCGCCGCGTCATAACCCAGAGTTCACCATGATGGAACTCTATATGGCTTATGCGGATTACAAAGATCTGATTGTGTTGACCGAAGAGTTATTCCGGACACTGACTGAAACCGTGCTGGGTAGCAGTGTGGTGCAGTATGGTGACCAGACCTTCGATTTTGGTAAGCCTTTTGCCAAATTGACCATGAAAGAAGCTATTTGCAAATATCGCCCAGAAACCAATGTGGCTGACTTGGACGATATGGATAAAGCAGTAGCTATCGCCGAGTCATTGGGGATTAAAGTTGAGAAAAGCTGGGGCTTAGGCCGCGTTCAATGCGAAATTTTCGAAGAGACCGCAGAGAGTCATCTGATTCAACCAACCTTCATCACTGAATACCCAGCAGAAGTTTCACCGTTGGCTCGTCGTAATGATGATAATCCGTTTATCACTGACCGCTTCGAATTCTTCATCGGTGGCCGTGAAATTGGTAATGGTTTCTCCGAGCTGAATGATGCTGAAGATCAGGCACAGCGCTTTGCTGATCAGGTTAGCGCCAAAGAAGCTGGTGATGATGAAGCGATGTTCTACGACGAAGACTATGTTACTGCACTGGAGCATGGCTTGCCGCCGACCGCGGGTCTGGGTATCGGTATCGACCGTATGGTGATGTTGTTTACCAACAGCCACACTATCCGCGATGTTATCTTGTTCCCAGCGATGCGCCCGGTAAAATAAGTTACGCCGGTTAACGGTAAATCTATTAGGGCGCTTCGGCGCCCTTTTTATCAAACAAAACAGCGATAGTTATACTTGGTTTAATCTAATCGCTTAAAATACCGGCGCTTAGACTATATCTTCGCTTGCCCACGTCAAAGAACCGGTTATAATGCAAACCGCATACCGAAGCGGGTGTAGTTCAATGGTAGAACGAGAGCTTCCCAAGCTCTATACGAGGGTTCGATTCCCTTCACCCGCTCCAACTTAACGTCTCGCAGTATCTCCTGAAGTCCATCAAACCCAGTAAATTCGCACTTCTCAGGCTAATCTAGTTATTCCTATATATGTTTGTCATTTGAAATCTACTTATAGTCGGGTATTGCTATGATATTCAGCAGGATGTATCGCTACGGTTTTTTGAGATAATCATAAAGTTACTTTTGAGATAATATACAAACAATAATATGTTAACTTAATGTCTATAAAGTATTTTTTAATTTATTTTTAAGATAATGATATTTAAATATTTGAGATAATCTAACCATTGGTTGATACGTTGACCGAGCTTGAGTTACTGAGACACCTGCGCCTTGAAACCGCCGTGTATCCTCTGTTATTTGCCCAGCTAAAAAGTATTTTTCATATGCTGGAAAGCTTGGGTTCAGCAAGAATCGAAGGTAACCATACAACGTTAGCCGATTACGTTGAAAGTAAAGTTGAAGGGGCTGAGGACTCCACGGATCAATTGAAAGAGATTGGCAACATCGAACATGCCATGAACTTTATTGATGAGCATCTGCATGCTGGTGAAGATATCACGGAGTATTTTGTCCGAGAACTGCATGCCATGACGGTAAACGGGCTTGAACGGGAAGGGGATAAAACGCCGGGTGCTTATCGTAGTCACGGAGTGAGTATTGCTCAATCAACTCATTTGCCGCCTGAATTCATCCATGTTCCGGCTTATATGCAGGAATTGGTCGGGCTTATGAATCGCGCAGACGCGCCAAAATATGATCTGATGAAAGTGGCTCTCGCGCATCACCGTTTTGGTTGGATTCATCCATTTGGTAATGGCAATGGCAGAACAGTGCGCCTGCTGACTTATTCTTTGCTGATAAAGTACGGTTTTAATGTGAATACCAGTGGGCGGGTACTAAACCCAAAGGCGGTTTTTTGTAATGACCGTGAGCGCTATTACTCGATGCTGGCCGAAGCGGATACGGGGGCTGTTGAGGGGCTAGAGAAATGGTGCCTATATGTTCTTACTGGTATATCGACGGAGCTAAAGAAAGTCGATAAGCTCTCTAATCTTCACTTTTTAAACTCAAAAATTCTTTATCCAGCGCTCGAGTATTGCAAGGTGCGGGGGATAATTAATGAGACGGAATCTAAAATTCTTAAGCGAACCACTAGCCAGGGGACGGCAAAAGCCAATGATTTAAAAGAGGTTTTACTGGGGTTGAAGTCGGCTCAAATTACCTATCAGATTGGTAAGTTAGTTGATCGTGGCCTTTTACAACCGATTGAAGTGGGCTCGCGAATTTATACCGCCGCTTTTTCGAAATCAGACCTGATGCGTGGTGTCATACATGCTTTGCGGAAAGAGGGGTTTATTCCAGATTTTTGATAGTCAATGCATCAGAGGAACAGTTTTCTGATGCCGGATAAAACATTATCTTTCAGTTAAGCTAATCCGAATAAAAATATCTGGGGGTATAATTGAGGTATTAAAAATATAGTGAAATTGATAATTGTTTAAATACTATTTGATCGGTTGGTTGTTATGTTCCCTGGCGGCTGCATATATTCAATAAAGGAGATGCATATATGGGTAAATACTTTTTTGTCTGTATTTTCGCGCTGTTTGCTTTTTCTGTCAGTGCCGCAAATGGTAGCGCTGGAGGTAAAGGCGGGGATGGCGGAAATGGTGGGTATATGGGCCAAGCTGGTAAATCTGGTGCTGACGGCGGGAACGGTTCGGATGGAGGTAGTTCAGATAATTCACCGGGTCGCGCAGGATGTCCGGGAGGAACGGATCCCGATGGGAAAGGCAATTTTTATCTCCCAGGAACAAAAGAACAATGCAATCCAGGCTCGCAAGACTCAGTGAAAAGAGCTGATTCTCTGTAGAGCATAAGGAACACTAAGGGGTGATATGGTAATTGCCAGTCGCCTCTGTAAGGATTGTCGTCTTCGCAGTTTTTTGAACGTTATGCCTGAGAGGGGCGCTAGCGGATTTAGGAGCGCCACTTTTTCACGTCCAAAAATTTCCGACAGCTTTACTTATAGCTTCAGGTTATTTTCCTTTGCCCATTTTCTTAACCTGCTGCAGGCATTGGAGTAGGGTGAAGATGTATTGAAGGAAATCATTCTCCCCATTGTCCATTTGCCATACCATGCGCTCCCATACAGGTCATCGTCAGATCTCTTATTGATAGATTCCACGATTTCGTTTTTTGCGCCCTGTAATTGGTTTCGTAGCGAGCGTAAATCCAAATCGCTATAGTCACGATAAAACTTTTGGGCTAGCAGACCAAGCTGGTTCCACTTATAACCTGTTTCCGGGAAATCAATCGGTTTTCCCTCTTCATCAAAGCTTATCCATTTAATAACTAATTTATTCCAGCCGAGTAAGTAGGCGACAAGATTGCAAACACTCATAACAGTGTCTTTTGCATGCCCTTCCATTGATTTATCTGATGCTAACTCTGGCGGAATTAATTCGAGGTAACCCGATAATTTATTGTAGTTTTGGTCAATTGCTAAAATAAGTTCTGATTTAGTTTGAGGCACACCCATGAGAATTCCCTCTCCATTTGCTGGTTTATCTGGCTAGTTTGGCAAGGGTCGAGGGGCTTATGCGAACACTTTCTTGAAAATATGTGAGAGAAAACTAATTATTAATCTGAGCATATAGTTAATAGTACGGGATAATATTTCTAGAATATTCAAGGGATAATGCCAGTATCTGGATTTGAAACTCCGATTGTCATTAAATATGTTTTTTCAGATATATTACAATCCACCAGTAAGCTGTGTAAGCTACTAAGTCGTGATTACGGAGAACATAATGACATTAACTTCCCTGCAACTCTTCAAAAATCTGTCCGATGAAACTCGTCTGGGCATTGTGTTGCTGCTCAAGGAGATGGGGGAGCTGTGCGTGTGTGATCTCTGCACCGCGTTGGATGAGTCACAGCCTAAGATCTCGCGTCATCTGGCAATGCTACGGGAAAGTGGGCTTTTGCTGGACCGTAAGCAGGGGAAATGGGTTCACTACCGCTTATCCCCGCATATTCCTTCATGGGCGGCTCAGGTTATCGAGCAGGCCTGGTTAAGCCAACAGGATGACGTTCAGGCCATTGCCCGTAAACTGATATCAGCCAACTGTTCTGGTAGCGGTAAGGCTGTTTGCATCTAAAAAATTTGCCTTAACATATATGATTTTTCGAATGTAAGTTGTGGGAGTGAAGATCTTAACGGTAGGATGCCGGCTATGTGTTGTTGTACAGGTATTCAGATATCGAGCTGCTGGTTTGGAATAGCACTGGTTCGGTTTTGGCGGCATAGCCCCCCGGCATCGACACACTCGGGCAACTCGTCAGTTAGTTTTTAATTATACAGGGCGGCGTTGCTGCTTTGTCAGGAGGTTTTATGTTACTGGCCGGAGCAATTTTTATCCTGACCATTGTGTTGGTTATCTGGCAGCCGAAGGGGTTAGGGATTGGCTGGAGCGCCACGCTGGGTGCCATATTGGCACTGGTTTCTGGCGTCGTGCACATTGCCGATATTCCCGTGGTATGGAATATTGTTTGGAACGCCACCGCAACCTTTATTGCGGTCATTATCATTAGCCTGTTGTTGGATGAGTCCGGCTTTTTTGAATGGGCGGCATTGCATGTTTCCCGTTGGGGCAATGGGCGAGGGCGCTTGCTGTTCACCTACATTGTTCTGCTGGGTGCTGCCGTGGCGGCTTTGTTTGCTAATGATGGTGCCGCGCTGATTCTTACCCCCATAGTTATCGCCATGCTGCTGGCGCTCGGGTTCAGTAAACGCGCCACACTAGCATTTGTGATGGCCGCTGGTTTTATTGCCGATACTGCCAGCTTGCCGCTGATTGTATCGAATCTGGTCAATATCGTTTCGGCTGACTTCTTTCATCTGGGGTTCACGGAATATGCCTCGGTGATGGTACCTGTGGATATTGCCGCCATTATTGCTACGTTGGTGATGCTACATCTGTTCTTTCGCAAAGATATCCCACCAACCTATGATCTGGCCCGACTGAAAGAACCCGCACTCGCTATCAAAGACCAGGCGACATTCAGAACCGGCTGGATTGTATTACTCCTGCTGCTGATCGGTTTTTTTGTGCTTGAGCCGATGGGTATTCCGGTGAGTGCTATTGCAGCAGTGGGAGCGGTAATCCTGTTTGCAGTGGCTAAAAGAGGTCATGCCATTAACACCGGCAAAGTGTTGCGCGGTGCGCCGTGGCAGATCGTTATTTTCTCACTGGGAATGTATCTGGTTGTTTATGGGCTGCGTAACGCTGGGTTAACAGAATACCTTTCTGGCGTATTGAGTTTCCTGGCAGACAACGGTCTTTGGGCTGCTACGTTTGGCACGGGATTCCTGACCGCGTTCCTGTCATCGATCATGAACAATATGCCTACAGTACTGGTTGGCGCACTGTCTATTGATGGCAGCACTGCGTCTGGTGTTATCAAAGAAGCGATGATTTATGCCAACGTCATTGGTTGCGATCTGGGCCCAAAAATTACGCCGATTGGTAGCCTGGCGACACTGCTCTGGCTGCATGTGCTTTCACAGAAAAACATGACGATCACCTGGGGATACTACTTTCGCACTGGGATTATTATGACTCTACCTGTGCTGTTTGTCACACTGACCGCACTGGCGCTGCGCCTCTCCCTTAATCTGTAATGAGATACTGATATGAACAATGTTACTCTTTATCACAACCCGGCCTGCGGCACCTCGCGTAACACGCTGGAGCTGATCCGTAACAGCGGTACAGAACCGACCATTATTTACTATCTTGAAACACCGCCCTCACGCGATGTACTGATGAAACTTATTGCCGACATGGGGATCAGCGCACGGGCGCTGCTGCGTAAAAACGTTGAGCCTTATGAAACACTAGGGCTTACTGAAGATTGCTTTACTGACGACCAGTTAATCGACTTTATGCTGCAATATCCAATCCTGATTAATCGTCCGATCGTGGTGACGCCGTTGGGAACTCGGTTGTGCCGCCCGTCAGAAGTGGTATTGGAGATTCTTTCTGATGCCCAAAAGGGGGCTTTTACCAAGGAAGACGGTGAGAAAGTTATTGATGATGCGGGTAAACGACTGAAATAAAACTCAAGGAAGCTGTTCCTGGCTCACCTTTGTCGCTCCTGACATACGAGAGAAAAAGAGATTATTGATAACTGATGTTTGATTTAGATTCATCGACTAAATATTTCCGGCCATATCTATCCAACAATTTATGGAGTTAATTTCAATGAGTGCGCATCCAATACGTCAAGTTATCGCAGCATGTGACAAAGCAATATCTGAGCGGAATTTTGATGAGTTGATGAAGTATTATGCGCCAGATGCCGCGCTGGTCATCAAGCCTGGGATGATTGTCAGAGGCAAGGATAATATCCGCAAAGCCTTTATCGCTATCTCTGACCATTTTAAAAATCAACTCGTGGTTGAACAGGGGGAGATGCAGGTTATCGAAGGTGCTGGGGATGCTTTGGTTATTATGGAAACGGTGTTGCATTTTCCTGATGAGCAGGGAGGTGTGGCGACCACAACCCGGCGCGCGACTTATGTATTTCGTCATGAAAACGAGGGTAGTTGGATCTGCACGATTGACAACTCTTATGGTACTTCGCTGCTGGATGGCTAGGAGTGGTTGTCGAAAAACTATTGTTCTAAAAATATGAATTAGCTGTATTCTATTTTCATGCCAAATATCTTTCGGTATTCCTATGGTTGCAACTGACTTAGATACATTGAATATCTTGAGTACCCCGATTTGGGTGGTATTACCCAAAAATCAGGAAATACTGTTTGCTAACAAGGAAGCTCGAAAAATTGCTGGAGACATCCAGTTGCCGCACATGCGTAATGGGCGCTTTTCAGCACATGCGCAGCAGCATTTGCATGCTTATCTCCCTGCTCTGGCTGTTGATGACCACGTTATTGAAATTTGGACTATTCAGACAGAAGAAAATGCTTTTCCACTGAGTTGCCGTCTCTCCTTAACTCAGCTAGAACCCTATGGCGTGGTTATTATTTTTGAAGGGCTTTATATTTCAGAAAGTGTGGTAACCCAGCCGACCAGCCCTAAGCTAATGGCAAAAGCTTATTCCCGCAGCGAACAGAGTTTTTACGAGCAATTTTTTAGTACCAATACAGCGCCAATGCTACTGATTGATCCGTCGAAAGAGGGGCTGATTGTCGATGCTAATCAAGCGGCAACCCGTTTCTATGGCTATTCGCGGGATGAAATGTGCAGGAAACACACCTGGGAAATTAATAGTATGGGAAAGGATGTGTTGCCTGTCATGAATGAGGTCGCCAAATTACCGGGTGGGCATAAGCCACTTAACTTTATTCATAAATTAGCGGATGGAAATACCCGCCATGTCCAAACCTATGCCGGGCCAGTTGAGTTAGATGGCATAAGATTGATGCTTTGTATTATTCATGACATTACTGAGCAAAAACGGCTTGAACAGGCGCTAGAACATGCTGCTTTGAAAGATCCACTGACAGACTTAGGCAATCGGCGTCAGTTCTTTCCTTTGGTCGAACATGCGCATGCTCAGAGCCAGCGTTACGGCCAAAATTTCAGTTTGATTTTATTGGACGTCGATCATTTTAAAAATATTAACGACCAACTTGGGCATCATAAGGGCGATGAGGTTCTGATTTTCCTGGCAAGAACACTAGAGTCTATCATCCGCGAGTGCGATATCGTGTTTCGCTGGGGCGGTGAGGAATTTACCATTCTCCTGCCCTCAACTAATCTGGACGGGGCATTGCAATTAGCTGAATCTATTAGAGAAACTATTCAAATGATCTGCCAACCTAACTTGCCACAGCTCACGGTCAGCATCGGGGTCGCGCAACATCAGGTGGGTGAAGATACTGATAGTTTGTTTAAACGCATGGATGAGGCGCTCTATCGTGCCAAAGCGTCAGGGCGTAATAGAGTGCTGGCTGCATAGAAACCAGGCAAGTCAATAAAAGGCATCGGTTGATGCCTTACAGTGCGGCTTATTCCAGCGGCAAATGATCCAGCGGTTTTACTTCGCGCAGAACGAATGTTGTTTGCATCTCTTTAATCCCCGAAAGTCGGCGGATAACCGACATAGCGAAGGTGGAGAAACTGTCGAGGTCTTCGGCAACCACTTGTAGCAGGAAGTCGGCATCCCCTGCGACGGCATAGCAAGCAATCACCGGTTTTAGCGCCCCAACCTGCATTTCAAACAACTTCGCTTCTTCCTCACTGTGGCTGTCAATTTTCACCCGAATAAAGGCCAAAATCCCCAAACCTATTTTCCGACGATCAATATTGGCCTGATAGCCGGTAATAATGCCGCTTTCTTCAAGTTGCTTCACCCGCCGCCAACACGGAGAAGTCGCCATCCCTACTTTATCGGCCAACTCTTGGTTGGTCATCCGGCCAGAGTGCTGTAATTGTTTGAGAATTTTTATATCTGCCGATGTTATTAATGATGATGGCATTTTCTACCTGTTTATTATTTTATTTGGGTATATTTTACCAATATTAGCTGAATGGAGCTAATAAAAGAAAGCACTTACCCACGCGGGAGAGATATGATCTTGTGCACATCATTATGGGCAAAAGGGCATGGCTGTGGCAGATCAAATACGTATCGCAATTATCGTTAATCCCGAGCTTCCAGTGGGCTTGATTGCCAATACCACCAGTGCGGTGGGGATTGGCCTGGCGGCTAAATTTCCGCAATTGGCAGGCACGGCATTGTCCGATTCGGCGGGGCAAGAGATTGATGTCAGTTCAAAATTGCCGGTACCTATCTTGCAGGCGAATGCTGTGCAGATGAGAGAAGTATTGCTGAAAGCTTTAGCAGCCACTCATGAGCGGGCAATTGTGCCTTTTCCTGCATTTGCGCGCTCGATGCACAGTTTTCAAGATTACGAAGCGGCATTTCCATTACGTTCGCTAGCTGATGAGCAATTGGACGGTTTGGGATTGGTTGGGCCGGAGAAGTGGGTGCGTTCATTGACTGGTGCATTAAAACTGTTGCGCTAATCAACTAGTGATTGATATGAGAAATAAGCGGGCTCTGGAATAGAACCCGCCGCTGTATTTCCCTACCAATCAATGTCCTACCAATCAACGTACTAGCTGAGCTGACTTAACTGCAATTGACGGCTGGCTACGCCATTGATGTATAACTCGCGATGCTCATGTTCTGGCAAGTTAATGGTCAATTCATGCCAGGCGGGTTGATAGCTTCCCGTGCGTTCAAAATTGATATCAATGCGGTGATTGTCGGTCGTAACTTGCCAGCTCAACCACAATGCTGCCCCTTGCTGCCAACGGTGGCTCTCACCATCATCTTCAAACAGCATCCCGCTGGATTGGCCGCCTCCTTTGGTGGGATAAAGCGCCAGTTCGCGTTGGGTATCTTGTTCTGCATTCACGAAAGCAATACGTCGTGACAGTGGCAGTGCTGCACCGGCGCGCACCAGCAGAGGCAGGCGCTCGAGTGGCGCATCTAAAACAATAGTTTGCCCGCCGCTATACCATTGACCGGTATGGAAACAATACCAACCCACATGATTATCCGGTAAATAGATCTGACGTTGGCGCTGACCCGGTTCCACCACACTGGCGACCAGCAAATCACGACCCAACATAAAATCGTCATTTTCCTTAAATGTGCAGCTATCGTGCTCATGATCGAGGAAAGTTGGGCGTAACATCGGCTCATCATCATGGGTCGCTTGCCATTGCAAGGTGTAAAAATAAGGTAATAGTCGATAGCGCAATGCCATTGCATCGCGAATCATTGGTGTGGCAGCGGGGTACATCCATGGCTCATTGACGGTGTTATCGTCATTCCATGAGTGAATGGTAAACCGTGGATGCATTACGCCGTTTTGTACCCAGCGAATAAATAATTCTGCTTCTGGTTTATCGCCCGAAAAACCACCCACATCGTGACCGAGGTTATAGAGCCCGGACAGACTCATACCCAGCCCCATGCGGATGTTATAGCGCAGGGTTTGCCAACTGGTGCGGTTATCGCCACTCCAGGTTTGGGCGTAACGCTGCATTCCGGCACAACCAGAGCGTGATATCAGATATGGACGCATTTCTGGTGCAAATGTCTGTTGAGCCTCCATTGAGGCTCGCATCATCAGCAAAGGCATCACCGGTCTGATGTATTTGATGGCAATAGCTTCACCGAATCCATTGCATTGCGCTGCGCCATCCCACACTTCGTATTCGTTATTGTCATTCCAGGTTGAACCAATTCCCAGTTCTAACAGTTGTTTAGTGACATTTTCCTGCCACCAATCCACGGTTTCTGGGTTAGTGAAATCAAGGTGAGAACCTTCGTCATCCCAAAATGACGAGCGCTCTGGTAGCCCACTTTCACCATCGCGAATAAAGAGTCCACGCTTGGCAACTTCTTGATATTTTGGGTGATCTTGCAATAAACAAGGTTTGATATTCGCGGCTAATTTGATACCGGCTTGCAGGAATGCCTGGCTCATTACCTTTGGCTGCGGCACTTTTTCGTCATTCCAGTTAAACACATAGCGCTTATTGTTGATGGAGGTATAGCCGGACGAAAGCTGGAATGAGTCACACGGAATATCATGCTGCTGACATAAAGTAATGAACTTTTGTAACTGCACCTGAGCATCGGGGGCATCGGTGTAGTGCATGGTGGAGCCGCTGTAGCCGAGGCTCCATTTAGGGCCAAATTGCGTTTTACCGGTCAGGCGCACAAAGGCTTTTGTCACATCCAGCACTTTCGGGCCGAGGAACATATAGTAATCAAGGTCGCCAGCTTCGGCCTGATAACGCCGATAGGCTAAATGGTAGTTATCAATCTCGTTACCTAAGTCCAACCAGCAACTGCTGAGATTGTCATAAAACAGACCAAAGCTGACATCATCACGACGGGTGATAGTGAAAGGAATGTGCTTGTAGAGCGGATCAGTACTGGCGGCGTTATAGCCCATAGCATCCAGATTGCGCATTTCAAAGCGGCGACCCGCGCGGTTAAGATCGCCAGCTTTCTCACCCAGCCCGTAATATTGCTCATTGGGATAGCGGCGCTGATAGTGAGCAATCGCTTCTCCTTGTGGGCTGAGAAGATAAGCACTGGTTGGCCTGTCTGCCGCCAGTGGCTGCCATTCACCGTGCTGATTTTTATATTCCCATTCCAAGTACAACGGTTGATGAATGGTGATGCGCAAACAGTCAGTGGTCACCATTAACTTATCTTCATGGTGCTCCAACTGATAACCCGGCATAGAAAAGCCCGCCAAACTCAGACGATCACGCCCAGACCACGGCACGTCACCCTCTGGTGCTATGCTCCAGGTGCGATTCAGTGCCAGTTCGCCATTGCGTTTAATCAGCACCCGGCAGAGGCTTGGTTCTAACACATACAGACAAAATATATGACGGTCATCGACCAGCAGTTCCAGATGGTCGGGGTATTCATTGATTAACAGCCAATTTTTTAATGTTTTCATTACAGCTTATCTCTTAAAGGAATACATCAGGCGGCCGGTTGATTTTTATTGCGGCGCTCAGCAAACAGGGAAACCAGGAATACGGCACCAATCAAATCGAAGAAGCCCATGGCGATAAATAGTGGGTTGAAGCCGATGGTGTCGGACACAGCGCCAATCAATAAAGTAAACAGGAAACTGGCTATCCAGGCTGAAGAGCCTCGTAGCCCGTTGACAGTGGCCACTTGGTTTTTATCAAAAGATTCAACCACTAATGCACTGAGCATGCAGGAGATAACCTGATGACCAAAGCCGCCAATAGAGATCAACGCAATCGCCAGATACGGGTCTTTAGTGATAGCCACAAAGGCCAGTGAGACCATCATGAAGGCACCGGTGACTGAGCTGGCGACCACCGAGTTAATGCGGCTGCAACCGAACCATTTTTGATAAAGTTTGGTTAAGTAGCCGCTGGCAACACTGCCGATATCTGCCGCGAGGAAAGGCAACCAGGCAAACATGGCGATTTGTTTTAAGTCCATACCGCGCTCGGTCGCCAAATACAGCGGAACCCAGAAGCTAAACACGGCCCAGGCGGGTTCTGCCAGAAATGCGGGAATAGCAATGCCGTAGAATTTCTTGTTTTTGCTAAGGATAGCTAACGATTTAAGGAATGGCAGCCGTGGCAATACTGGCTCATTATCCTGATGAATCAGTTCAAACTCTTCTTTACTCAGATTGGGGTGAGTATCCGGTGAATGGTAAAAGCGCCACCATAACAGCACCCAAACCATGGCTAAGGCACCGGAGAAGAGAAATGCGCCTTGCCAGCCGAGCGCCACATGGGCCAATACGATAATGGGTGGTGCTAACATTGCGCCAATGGAGAAGCCCACGCCAGCCCAGCCCGCCGCAATAGGTCGCTCCTTTTTCGGGAACCAGTCAGAAATCGCTTTGGCGTTGGCCGGTGTGGCTGCAGCTTCGGCACTGCCCATAAAGAAGCGCAATACGGCTAATTGGAACCAGGTGCCTGCTCCGGCGTGCATCATGCACACCACGGCCCAAACACTGGCGCAAATCAGGAACCCCATTTTTAAACCGATAACATCAATTAACCAACCACAGAGTGGCTGAAACACGGTGTAAGCCAACTGGAATGATGCCACTATCCATGAATACTGCTCAGTGGTCATATTCAGGCTGGTTTTTAACTCAGGGGCCAAAATGCCTAGTGAGTTACGGGTAATATAGTTAACAGTGACCCCAAGTAGAAATAGCGCCAGCATCCACCAGCGCAATGATTTTATTTTTCGTCGCCCGACAACTTTCTCGGTTTGATTAATCTCAACACTCATCCCAGCCTCCTGGTGTTGGTCAGTAGTAAATTAACCTGACCAACTTATTGTTTTGGTAAGATCCATTTTTGGTTATTAAGATTACGCCGAGTTTTAATGTGATATTAATCACACTAAAGCTGACTAATAAAATACAGTTATCTGATATTGTTGGTATTTTTATATTTAATCAAAATTAACCGGACTGATAAGTTTTTAAAATTGGTTTACCAAAACTTGATTATTTTGGTGAAAACAAGGTAACTAGCTTAAATTCGCTTTAATACGCATTTTTTTGAAAAAATTTTCATAAGCTGAGTGATATTTCAGCATTTATATTTTGTAACGCCCTAAATAGGCTATTTACCGGCTATGAAAATTTTTTCATTTGCTAATTTGAGAGAGATCACAAAATGAATGGAAAGCTAAAAATACAAGAAATAGCTAATCAGACTGGCCTTTCAATTAGCACAGTATCCAGAGTATTAGCCGGCAAAGCGAATACCAGCGCGAAGGCAAAACAGCGAGTTATGGCCTATGCGCAGTCACAGGGAATTTTGCAGAATTTATCCAGCGGGCGGTTAATGCTCAATAACATTATGGTATTTGCGCCACACCGAGCTTTTGATGTGCGCACTGATATCTTTTATTACAAAGTCATTCAGGGAATAACTGAAGCTGTCAGTCAACATGAGGTGATGATTCGCTACTGCGGATTATCTGAAACGCACAGCGATATCTCCCTATTTCTGGAGAAAATGACGACTCCTCAGACGGAAGCAGCCATCATTATTGGCATCGATGACCCGCGTATTCATGCATTAGCAGCGGGAGTGCATAAACCGTCGGTCTTGATTAATTGTCGCGACCAGGAAATGTCATTGGACAGTGTTTCTCCTGACCATCAATCGATTGGCGAATTTTCTGCCAACTATCTGATACAGCAAGGGCATCGGCGTATTCTGACATTACAATGTTTACGTCGTAACACCATGGAACTGCGGCTGGTGGGGGTTAAAGAGGCCTTCGCCAACAATAATATGCATTTTGATGATAACCAACATCTGGTGACCACTCACGGTTTCGGCGCAGCGGAAGCCGAGCAGGCGATTGCCGCATTTATTGCGGGTTGTGAAGATAACACCCAACTGCCCACGGCTATTTTGGCAGGGGGCGATTATATGGCAGTGGGCGCCGTTAATGCGCTGAATAAATTGAATATAAACGTACCGGGAAGAGTTTCAGTGATGAGCATGGACGGTTTTAATTTGGCCGAAATTCATGATGTTCCGCTAACGGCAGTGCATGTTCCGCGTGATGAGTTGGGAGCGGAAGCTATCCAGTTATTGCAACGGCGTTTATTGCGACCCGACGCCCCTATCAGTAATACCCTCTTGCAAGGCAAATTAGTGCTTCGTTCTTCGGTAAGGCAAATTAATCAGAAAAGAACCTTGCCTGCGGAGAATAAGTGCTCAGATCAGTTATATGATTTGTAATGCTTATAGGATGAATATATCGCTACAAATAGATACTGATAGCCCACAAGTAGACAGTTAGCGCTATAGTTTACTGTTAGGTTTACCCACTTGATGGGGTTGAAAAAATTGAAAATAGACATAAATAGGTTTTATCTAAGTCTGATGGGGATATACCTAATCAAGTAATGAATTTAAGGATATTACCGCATGGAATTCAAAGACTATTATGCCGTAATGGGTGTCGAGCCCACGGCTTCCCTAAAAGAGATTAAAACAGCCTATCGCAGGCTGGCACGTAAGTACCACCCAGATGTCAGTTCAGAAGATGATGCTGAAAGTAAATTTAAAGAAGTTGCTGAGGCTTACGAAGTATTAAAAGATAGCGAGCGGCGAGCTGAATATGATCAATTAAGATTGCACCGTAATGACCCAGGGTTTGGCCAACATCAGTTTGATCAATACAATACTGGTGGTCAACAGTGGCACAGCAATGCAGGTGGCGGCGCTAATGACTTCTCGGACTTTTTCGAATCCTTCTTTGGTAACCGCGCTTCTTCAGCTCAACACTCATCTCGTCGGGCATCTCATGGGATGCGTGGCCAGGATCTTGAGATGGAATTACCCATCTTTTTAGAAGAAACATTAACTGAACAAACACGTTCTATCTCTTACAAGATCCCGACCATTGATGCATCGGGCTTCCCTGGTGCTGAAACCTCTAAGACATTGAAAGTAAAAATCCCTGCCGGAGTGGGTGATGGCGAACGTATCCGCCTTAAAGGGCAGGGGGCACCGGGCATTGCAGGCGGAGCCAATGGTGACTTATTCCTGATCATTCGCATTGCACCGCATCCGTTGTTTGATATTGATGGCCAGAATTTACAAATAGTGGTGCCGTTAGCCCCGTGGGAAGCGGCATTGGGGGCCAGTGTCGAGGTACCGACATTGACGGGGAAAATTGCCTTAACCATCCCTGCGGGTAGCCAAAGTGGGCAGCGTTTGCGCATTAAAGGCAAAGGTCTGGTCAGCAAAAAAGGAACGGGCGATCTGTACGCCATTCTCAAAGTGGTCATGCCACCGAAACCAGACGAGAAAACGCGGGCGCTTTGGCAACAATTGTCAGAGCAGGCAGCATTTAATCCTCGGAATGGATGGGAGTAACAGATTATGGCTGAAATAGAGATAACCTACACTGTGACTGAGTTATGCCAGTCAACGGGGATCATGCAAGATGAATTGGTCGAGGTTGTAGGGTTAGGTGTCATTATGCCATTAGAACCCGAGGCCACGGTTTGGGTGTTTGATGCGGATGCATTAAACAACCTTAAACGCGCCCGGCGCTTGCAACATGAGTTGGATTTGGACTGGTCTGGTGTGGCTATGACCTTGACGCTGCTTGAGCGTATTGAGCAGCTAAAGAAAGAAAACGACCAATTGCGTAGGCAACTTGATCGTTTTGTTCAAACATCTTAATAAGACAAACACGGGTTGCTGGTCCAACCCGTATTGCCTCTATCACAGAGCGGGTATTACTTAAAGGCTGCTCACACCGCCATCGACCCGAAACTCGGTACCGACGACAAAACTGGATTCATCTGAAGCCAGAAATACTGCCGTGTGAGCAATTTCAGCTGTAGTACCCATTCTTTTAATTGGCACCAATTGGCGAATTTGTTCAGTCAGTTTTTCTTCTTCACTACCCGATAACCCCAGTTTTTGTAATGCAGGAGTCTGTGTCGGCCCGGGGCTTAATCCATTAACCCGAATTCCTCTTTCAGCCCATTCTCCAGACAGGGTTCGAGCAAGTGACAGCAATCCTGCTTTGCTGGCGGCATAAACACTACTTTGTGGTAAACCTATATGAACACTTGCTGAACCGCAGAGAATGACAGAGGCTGGGTTAGCCAGCAGGGGAAGCAATGATTGTAACAGGAAGAAAGGGCCCTTCAGGTTGGTTGAGAGCACCCGTTCAAAGCTAGATTCATCCCATTCTTCTATTGGATGATGAGTAACATCACCAGCATTGATATAAACGATATCCAGACGTGGCCAGTTTTCAGCTAGTTTAGCGGCCAGTTGCAATTGGTCAGCGATATTGCTGGCATCGCTTTTTAGCAATAAAACAGGCTCTCCGAGTTCAGCATGTGCTGCCTGCAATGCTGTTTCACTTCGGCCAGTGATGGCGACAGTCGCCCCCTCAGCCAGGAACTGGCGCGCAGTTTCCAACCCAATACCACTAGTCCCCCCGGTAATCAGCGCATATTTATCTTTTAAACGATTCATGGTGAGCCTTCCATTTGGTAGCAGTGGAAGACCATTTTTAATACAAAAGTATCTAAAGTATAGTAGGTACCAATTTGATACTAATGATGCAATAGGAATGTAATGACCACTTATCAGCCCCTGACACCTAAAAATAAATCGGTACCTGATAGTGCCATCGAGCAAGAAAAGTGCCCAATGGTGCAATTTGTAGAACTTATTGCTGGGAAGTGGGCAATACCTATTCTCTATCGTTTGATAGTGACTGCCGCGCCTATTCGATTTGGTGAGCTTCAACGGGCGATTGCCCCTATTACCCAAAAAGAGCTCACTCGCCAGCTACGTGCTTTCGAGCAACGTGGGCTGGTTTATCGCAAGATCTATGCCGAAGTACCACCGCGGGTTGAATATGAGATTACTTCATTGGGGAGAACACTAAAGCCAACACTGGACTCCCTGGCGCAGTGGATGAGGGACCATCATAGGGAGCTTAATAGCGGTTTATAGCGCAGGTTATTAGAAAATCGAGAAAAGGCTGATTTTTCGCAATCTAGATTTTGGCTATCGCGTAAAGCAAGTTGGATGTACTACATTTAATATGCTGCTCATTAATTATGCAGTATCGAAAATGGCAACAATAGTTTCAAGGAGAGAGTATGAGTAAGATAACGGGTTGTTGTTCAGAAGATAGTCATCCAAATAGCAGAAGGAAAGTGCTAAAAGCCGCTTTGGGCATCACCGCGGCAAGTGTTATTGGTGGAATTGGGCTAGGGCTGCCTCAAGTATCATATGCTGCCTCTCTAACACGAGAAGAGCGGGATAAATTAACGCCCGAGCAGGTAGTGGAAGGTTTGAAGCAAGGTAATACAAGATTCGTTTCCGGAAAAATGCAGCAACACGATTATCTCGCACAAAAGCGCAGTAGTGCAGAGGGGCAATTCCCCTCAGTCGTTATCTTGAGTTGTATTGATTCCCGAGCGCCTGCGGAAATTATTTTCGATACGGGGATTGGTGAAACATTCAATGCCAGAATTGCCGGCAACATTTCTAATGACGATTTGTTAGGTAGCCTGGAGTTTGCTTGTGCTGCTGCGGGGGCAAAAGTCATTTTGGTTATGGGGCACACTGCTTGCGGGGCCGTCAAAGGGGCTATCGATAATGTTGAACTTGGTAATCTGACTGGTCTTCTCAATAAAATTAAACCTGCAATCGATTCGACACAATTTGATGGTGAGAAGAGCGGGAAGAACGAAAAGTATGTTGATGCTGTAGCGAAAAATAATGTGAAGAACACTATTGATGAGATACGTAAAAATAGTGAAATAATTAATAAATTAGAGAAAGAAGGGAAAATAAAAATAGTGGGTAGCATGTATAATCTAAATGGCGGAAAAGTAGATTTCTTCATGTAATAACTTGCATTTTCTATTCCCCTTGGATATATCAAGGGGAATGTGGAAATAAATCACAGTGTTAGCAGTAATTTATCAATCCTATAATGCTTTTTGTTGACGTAACACTCTTGGTAGAAATTAAATTTTGTGGTTATATGATGAAAGTAAAACGTGCACGATAAGGCAGTAATCTCTATAGAGTAATGAGAAGGCATTGACTCACTGCTTCGTTATATAAACGGTATGATTAATAAATAAATTTTATAGATAGGTGTAAAGAGAGCCTGTAATGTTATTGTTATGTATTAATAGTAAATAACTTGATTTGATATTATTAAATAATATTTATTCCTTGAGTTTTTTAATTATTATTGTATGTTAACTCAGTGATTGCCTGCAGTTTTCGAAGTGAATAAAACAAAGAGTAGACACTCAAAATGGAAATGTCTACTTCATTGTTCTGAGCTATTTAATTATAATCGGTAATGTATTGATTGGTTTCATTATATTATGATATTGCTACTGATTTCATACCCACGCTAGGGGTGCGGTTTTGCATTAAAAATACATTTACTATATTAAATATAATTAAAAAATATAATTTAATTGGTTTTATTCATTAAGTAAACGCAATACTAATCACTAGTTCTCTTATCACATCTATAGTGTGATTTATTTTTATTAACTGAGTGAATATATTTGTAGGGGTTATTTATGTATGTTGATACAGTCTCTGTTGTTTCTGGCAGTAAATTCATTGATATTAATGGTAAAGGAGTGATTGATTATGAAAAAGAGATATCACTGGATTGCTGTATGAACAAAATACACTTCCACTCTAAAAAATTGACTATTGATATTAATGAAAAACAAAAGAGATTGGTAATGTGTTTGTTTAATGATGTTAATAGGAAACAAGACATTATTAAAGTTGTTTGGTATGAAAACCATAAAAGCATTTCTGATAATAATTACCATCAATTGATACATAAATTTAGAGTGCATTTGAAAAATGCAGGTATTCCAGATGGTATTGTTAAAACCATTAATAGATATGGGCTGAGATTAGACTCGGGGATACTTAGTGCAATGGTATCTAATCAGATGACAGATAGGTTTACCGGCTATTAATAATAGAGGGTTATTTATTCTGTTTTTATGTTGAATTTACGATGTTTGAGAGGTAAGGGTGTTATCACTTTTTAATCAGATAGTCATAACACCCTATAAAATACTAATTGATAATAAAAGGTATATATTGGAAATTGCCATTATATTATGTATTTTTTATCAAATTTATGTTGGTTTTAATCGGGTAATGGGTAAGGATAAACGAACTGTTCCAGTATTATATGAAGGAGAGAGTGCTGGAACTAATGATTTTAACAAAAAAGTTGAAATGATAGATGAAATTAAAAAATATTATTTTTTCAAACAAAAAAATAGTGATAATAAATCAAAAAATGAAACCAGAGATGGCACTGATTTATATGACTATTCGATCTATATAGGGACTTTAAAACTAGTTGGTGTGTTAGAGCATACGAAAGAAGAAAAATCTATTGCAATTATAGAAAATAGTGGAAAACAAAATTTATACTTCGTGGGTGACGAAATAGAGAATGATACGGGTATTACTATTGTTAGAATATTAAATGATAAAATTATAATTAATAAAAACAAATTATATTACTCTCTGAATATATTATAGTTACGAATTCTACGTTACCAATGTAATGGGGTTTTTATGTACCGAAATAATATAAGTATACTTTGCAATTCAATTTTGTTTTTATTTAAGTTTGTTGTTTTTTCTGCTATTTTTCCTATAGTAGGATATGCAGAGAGCTTCTCTGCTTCTTTTAGAGATGCTGATATAAAAGAATTTATTAATACTGTAAGCAAAAACATAAATAAAACTATAATTATGGACCCAAAAGTACAAGGTTTAGTCAGCGTTCGTAGCTATGAGCTATTAGATGAGGGAAAATACTATCAATTTTTTTTGAATGTACTGGATGTTTATGGTTATACCGTGGTCGAAATGCCCAATAATATCTTAAAAGTTATTCCCGCAAAACGTGCCAAAGGTTCCGTTGTTCCTCTGCAAGATAAGGCGGAAAACCCTCAAGGCGATGAGCTCATTAATCGCGTATTTAAACTTAAACATCTACTAGCTAAAAACTTAGCTCCGTTACTACGTCAGTTAAATGATAATTCGGAATCTGGCAGTATTGTTAATTATGACCCTTCAAATGTAATATTAATTACAGGACGTGCTGCAGTAGTAAACCGTTTATACGCTATTATTAGTACATTAGATCAACCGGGAGAGACAGAAGTTGAACTCTATCAACTGAATCATGCTGTCGCCGCTGATATTATTAAATTAGTTAATCAAGTTATTAATCCAGCAAATACTACAGCCAAACAAGAGTCATTCAATACCGCAACAGTGATTGCGGATGACCGAACGAATTCAGTGATAATCAGTGGTGATCGCCATATCAGGAAAACAGCTATTCAAATGATAAAGAGGCTGGATCATCAACAAGACAGTCATGGCAGTACTAAAGTTGTTTATATGAAATATGCGCAGGCATCAAAGTTATTGGATGTGTTGAACGGTGTCAGTCAGGGGGGCCAGAGTGATAAGACTAAAAAAAATTCGGGGAAGAGTCACATCAGGAATGTTTCAATTAAGGCTTATGACCAAACCAATGCCTTAGTGATTACTGCTGATCCAAAAGTAATGAAAGAATTGGATCAAGTTATTGAAAGATTGGATGTTAGACGGGCCCAGGTTCTGGTAGAAGCCATTATAGTTGAGACTCAAAATGGAGAAGGTCTAAATCTTGGAATTCAATGGGCTAATAAACTTTATGGTGGAGCCAATTTCCTTCAAAAACCGAACAGCATACAAACAAATAATAGCAGTGGAAACCCTATACCAATGATGATTGCAGGGTTGACGGCCGGCTTTTATAAAGGAAACTGGGATGGTCTTTTCACTGCCCTGGCAACTAATTCAAATAATAATATTCTTGCTACTCCGAGTATTGTCACTCTGGACAATATGGAGGCTGAATTTAATGTAGGTCAAGAGGTTCCAGTCCTTACCTCAACGCAAACTACAGCGACAGACAAAGTCTATAACTCGATTTCGCGGCAATCTGTGGGGGTCATGTTGAAGGTCAAACCACAGATAAATAAAGGTGATTCAGTTCTGTTAGAAATCCGGCAAGAGGTATCAAGTGTTGCTGATAGTTCTGATGTTAATGCAAATAATCTAGGTTCGGTCTTTAACAAGAGGGTTGTTAATAATGCTGTATTAGTTAAAAGTGGAGAGACAGTGGTAGTGGGGGGGTTACTGGATAAAAAAATCAATAAAATAATCAATAAAGTTCCTTTATTGGGTGATATCCCCTTTATCGGCGGTTTGTTTAGACAGAGCAAAGAAAAGATTGAAAAAAGTAATTTAATTCTCTTTATTAGGCCAACAATACTCAGGGATACCAGTGACTACAGTCAAGTTACAGTAGATAAATATGCTGAATATAATAACTTATATTCTATTAATTCCAGTATGGAAAGACCAATTGATATTGTATCGGATAGAATTAACTATGATGCTTTTAATACACTCAAGAGTGACATAATAAAATTTTATGAGATGGTTGAGATAAAAATATGAGCCAAGATAAAGTAGAATCGCTACCACTCACTTTTAGCTGGGCAAAGGATAATGGAGTGATCTTATCTCCTGCCGACAAAGGATATCAACTTATCTGCCGTAATTCCGCTTCCCTCGACGCAATACTGGAAGGTAACAGAGTTGGGAATAAACCTATTTCAATTAATTTCGTTACAGACGATGAATTTGATAATAGCCTTGCGGCAGTATATCAGAATAGCTCAATGCAATCGCATAGAATAATGAACTCTATCAGTGATGAAATAGCCATTTACTCATTTAATGGTGAACTCCCTGTGAGTGAAGATTTACTCGATAGCAATAATGAAGCACCAGTAATAAAGCTAATAAATACAATTTTGGCCGAGGCAATTAAAGAGTTAGCATCAGATATCCATATAGAGTCTTTCGGTGAAAAAATCACGATAAGGTTTCGTATTGATGGCGTATTAAAAAATATATTAGAGCTACCGCGACGAGTTGCATTATTATTAGTCTCACGGGTTAAAATCATGGCAAAGTTAGATATCGCTGAAAAACGAGTCCCACAGGATGGGCGTATCGCACTGAGTTTAGCCGGTAAAGCTTTGGATGTTCGAGTCTCGATATTACCAGTAAATCATGGTGAACGTGTCGTCATGCGGTTGCTAGACAAACATAGCCTCAAATTAGATTTAGAGTCTTTGGGGATGTCACAAAAATACTGCCATCTCATGAAGACATTGGTTCTCAAACCTCATGGAATAATATTGATTGTTGGCCCAACAGGTGTGGGGAAAAGTACCACACTTTATGCTGCTTTAATGGGAATAAATGCCCGTGAAAGGAATATCATGACAGTAGAGGATCCTATTGAATTTGACATCGATGGTATTTCGCAGACGCAGGTTAACCCGAAAATAGATATGACTTTCTCACGCAGTTTAAGAGCAATTTTGCGTCAAGATCCTGATGTTATTCTTATAGGTGAAATACGAGATGTCGAAACCGCACAAATAGCAGTACAAGCCTCATTGACTGGGCATTTGGTATTATCAACATTGCACGCCAACAGTGCTATCGGTGCCGTCACCAGACTCAAAGATATGGGGATTGAACCATTTATGTTATCAAGTTCATTATTGGCTGTATTATCTCAACGCCTGGTTCGCAAGTTATGCACTGAATGCCGAAAGCAATATGATTCCCCACATGCAATATTGCAAGAGTTAATTGGCCCTGAGAACATATCTACAGATAGATACGGATTTAGCGCAATAGGTTGTGATAAGTGCAATACAGTAGGCTATAGAGGAAGAATAGCCTTACATGAACTGCTGATTATTGATACCCATTTGCGTGAAGCTATTTATAAAGAAAAAAGCGAGCTTGATTTAAATCAGTTAGCAAGAAAATATACGCGTAGCATAGAACAAGATGGAATTGAAAAAGTTATTGCAGGTTTTACAACAATAGAAGAAGTCATGAGAATAAATTTAGAGGAAAAATATGACTGTATATGAATATACAGCTAAAAGTAATAAAGGAATTAAAATAAAAGGGAGTGTTGAGGCTGAAAATTTATTAGTCGCAAGACAAATTATTTATCAAAAGAAACTGTATTTATTAAATATAAAGATAAAACGCATCAATAGATTTTCGCAATGGATGATATTTTTAAACACTATAAATAATAGAGATCTTATTTTAATTACCAGGCAAATGTCTATTTTAGTCAATGCGGCAATCCCATTAGACGAAGTTTTGGCACTAATTGAAAATCAAAGTACGAAGAGGAAAGTAGATAGTGTGATTCATAAGATAAGGAAAGGAATCCTTGAGGGACATTCTCTTTCCGATTCTCTCTCACAGTTTCCGGCCATTTTCAATTCTCTTTACCGATCTATGATTGCAGCAGGGGAATTATCGGGTCATTTAGGTCTCGTATTATCTAATCTTGCTGATCATATTGAGCAAGCGCGAAAGGTAAAAAGTAAAATAACTCAAACGTTAATATATCCAGCGATTTTAGTTTCGGTATCTATAGGGGTTATTGCCATACTGTTAACGCTGATAATCCCTAATATAATTGAGCAGTTTGTTTCCTATGATAAAGTGTTACCGTTATCTACCAGAGTACTCATGGTTACCAGTCATTGGATTGAGAACAATATTTTATCTATTATTATATTTTTAGTTATATTTTTATTTAGTCTCTATGGAGTATCCAAAATAAGAAAAGTAAATAGGTTTATTGAATTTTTCTATTTGAAATTGCCCATATTTGGTAGCTTAATATTCAAGCTAAATATCTCTCGATATATGAGAATGATGGAAATTCTAAGTTCCAATGGAGTTAACTTGATCAGAGCGATGGATATTAGTACTAGCGTAGTTACGAATTTATATATTAAACAGAGATTAGATGATGCAGTTATATTAGTCAGTGAGGGCGATAGCCTATCATCATCTTTATCAAATAGTCGTATTTTCTCTCCCATAACTATACATATGATCGCTTCAGGCGAACGTAGTGGGAAATTAGATGATATTTTAAAAAAAATAACAGATATACAAGAGCAAGAGATAATTGAAGAGATAAATGTATTTGTGATATTACTGGAGCCGGTAATAATGATATCTATGGCTTCTTTTATATTCTTCATTGTATTGGCAATCTTTCAACCGATACTTGAAATGAATAATTTGATTTTTTGATTTTAACTTAAGGATATATATGAGGAATGTAAAATGCAGGGGGTTTACATTATTGGAAATGATGGTGATCATTATAATATTAGGGTTACTTGCTAGTTTGACTATACCTAGTGTAATGAGTAATAAAAATAGAGCTGATCAGCTAAAGGCGTTAAGTGATATTGCCGCCATAGAAAATGCTCTGGATATGTACAAGTTAGATAATGGTTATTATCCAACGGAGTCTCAAGGTGTTAATTCACTGGTTATCAAACCAATAGAATTACCGATACCTAATATTTATCCTAAAAATGGCTATATTAGGCGTTTACCTAGCGATCCATGGGGTAATCCATATTTGATAAATAATCCCGGTCGGCATGAAGAAATTGATATATTCTCATCAGGACCAGATAGAGAAATAGGGACTGATGATGATATAGGTAATTGGTCTACATCATTTTCTGAAACTAAAAAAGATAAAGACTGATAAAACTGAGAACCATAGAAAGCCAACAGGTGATTATTTGCCAAGTTACAATGGTTTTACATTATTAGAATCTCTACTCTCGATGGCTATTTTTTCCGTAGTGGGTATTAGTCTTATGCTTGTTATTAGTGAACAATTGATACAGGTAAAAAAACTAGAAAATAAAATAGTGGCTTCTTTGGTGGCTGAGAATATTTTAGTGGATATTAAATTAACAAAAAATCGTCAAAGTGAAAATTGGCAAAAGGGAAGTGATTTTATCATTAACAATTTATGGTATTGGCAGTCA
This sequence comes from Yersinia sp. 22-579, assembly GCF_030433455.1. Lineage (NCBI taxonomy): Bacteria > Pseudomonadati > Pseudomonadota > Gammaproteobacteria > Enterobacterales > Yersiniaceae > Yersinia > Yersinia sp. 22-579. The sequence continues at coordinate 77,297 of NZ_JAUJTZ010000015.1, forward strand.
AAGGAAATAAAAATGAAATCTATTAGTGTTATTACTATTGAAGTTCGCAGCCAAGAAAATAGCAAGGTTCCTGATTTAACTCTGGAAGGATACCGTATTGTTAATGAATAAAAAAAACATCCAGGGTTTAACGCTATTAGAGATTTTACTTGCCACAATTATATTCACTTTGATAAGTTTGACTGTTTACCAGGCCATTACCGTTACCAGCATCGGAAGCCGTGCCATTAATATAAAAGCAATGCAAGTTAATAGGCTGCAAAGGATTTTTAACATGTTGGAACAGGATATCTCACATGCGGTTATATACTCTAAACATAATGATAAAGAAATAATTCACAATGGCATTAGAAGTGGGGCATCATTTCTGGATAGTGACGATTTTGGTATTGTATTTTTATGTGATATAGGTATCAATACAGACTTGGCATATTATTCACAATCACAAATGTTTGGGTATCGTCTACGAAATGGTTATTTGGAAAAGTTGACATATAGTTTGAATATTAAACAGCCTAAAGTGTTAAAAATATTAAATGGCGTTACGGCATTCCGCATTAATATCTATCATAAAAATAGATGGTTAAATGAGTGGACCGATATGAATTTTTTACCCGAGGCAGTTGAATTAATTATTGAGATGGAAAATATCGGGATTCTCAGGAAAAAAATAATCTTATTGAACTATACTATTTAGCAAATGGTGAAAAAAGTGAAACAGAGAGGCGCTGCCCTATTACTTGTTCTGTCTGGAATTCTGCTGATGAGTACAATGGTTTCTACCACCTATTTATATCTATCAAATATGCTCTATTTTGTTGGAGATAGCAGAACCAAACAAGATGATAAACAGTTACTGTTAGGTTCTGAGGGTGTTTTTTTTAATAATATAGCCAAAGAGATTTTAAATAGAGAGGGGTTTGGTGGTGCCTATTCTAAGTTATTAACCTCTCCTTCAGCTATCAGTATAAATAATAGAGATGTATATTATAGCTTAATTGACAGAACAAGTTGCTTCAATATAAATACTCTTTATGACTCTTTTAGTAATATGAATAAATATAATAAATATTATCCGTGGCTGGTATTAGATAACATCTTACAGTTAAATAATATTGTTTCATCTGTTAGCAATAAATTAATGACAATATTTATCCAATATCCATCTAATTTAGACCATATTGATAGTTTTTTTTTAGCTATAGGACAAGCTTTCCAGAGGGGTAACTCAATTGATAAAATACTCAATATTAGCAGTGAGAGTTTCTTGTATATCGCCCCACTAATTTGCTCTAGAAATGATAATAAATTGCTTATCAATGTAAATATGTTGAATGCTAAAAGTAGTTATCTGGTACAAGCTATTTTTATGAACGAAATTACGGGAAGTGATATGTATAAGGTAATTTTATCTAAACCTGCTCAAGGATGGTTAACAGTTGAATCTTTCTTTGAATTCCTTGCAAATAATTCATCGGTTGACATAGATAGAATAAATGAATTGAAAAATGTTGAAATGTTGAAATTTTCTAATAATGAATATTATTTTTCATCTAACTTTAAAGTTGATAATGGTGATTCTCAGTTGATGAGTCTTTTTCATGTAAAGGGGAATACTATTTCCGTATTACACCGAAGGTTTATCTTATAATGAATAACGTAAGAAATGCAGGTTTATCCTCTAAAACTTTGATTATTAGATTGGGTAGTTATGCAACTGACCCTGTTTACTGGTATACCGAAGTGGTAGATGGGGGGCATAGAAAATCAGGGAAGTTATGTGATCATACAAAATTAGATAATATCCCGTTTCTTTCGAATTATAATGTGAAGATATTAGTTTCAACGAGTTATGTTATTTTTAGGAAAATAGATGTAATAGACAGGAAAATTTTAAAAAGTGAACAATCACTTGCGTTCTCTATTGAAAAAACAATTGTTAGTAATATAGAGAATTTCCACACTGTGATATTGAAATCAGATGGCAATTTTTGTTATGTAGTTGCCGTTGAGCATGAGTTAATGAGCCGTTGGTTGGGATGGTTAGCAAATGTAGGAATCTCTCCCACCGTCATGATTCCAGATGTATTAGCGCTACCATTTGATGATGGAAGATGCGTTCCAGTGAAGCTGGGTGATGAATGGTTAGTAAGGAACAGTGAAGTATCGGGTTTCTCAGTTAATGATGATATATTTAAAAAATTATGTTTATCAACTCTAATATTTTGTCCTGAAAATAGATTTAGTCATGTTTATAACCAAGCTTCGGGCCTTCATGCTACGGACTATTGCGATGTATTACGCATTATGGCAAATAATATTGAAAATAATCATGTTAACTTGCTGACAGGTCGATATTATCGCCATAGGAAAAAGACTATTAGTAGTGCTTCTTTTTTTAGATCTGTTTACTTGTTTTTTTTATTATCTATCGTGATGTGTTTGAATTCCTGGTGTTACAAAAATGATATATTGAGAGATATTAATATGCTAGATGTAACTTTGCAAGGTTTCCATATTAAATATCCATTAGTGCAACAATATGCAGATGAAGATAGTATTAATGTCAATAAAGATTTTTATCATTTAGATAGGAATATAATTAAGCCGGATTTGATTTTTTTACTGCATGGCTTAGTTGAAAATTTTGACAAATTAGATATCACGATAAAAAGTATCATTTTCACCAATGGTAAAAACAAAGCCAACTTTAATATAAGAGCTATAAACATAGATGGAATAGATCAAGTGTTAAATAAAATATATCAAAAAAACAATCAGCTGAATATCAATAAAATAACTAATAAGGATGGAACATGTAACATTATACTTGACTATAACTTATGATATTAAAAAATATTGTGACTATTTCTACATTGATTATAGCACTTGTCTTTTTTGGCTTTAGTGTGAATACCTCCTTGGAGGTTAAAGTGCTATTAGAAAAACACTCATTATTGAATGGCAAACTTGTTAGTCATTCATCTTTAGCTGAAAGGATAAAAATGGAAAAGGTTTCGAAATCTAAGGTTAATGGTCATTTAGATGATCATGTTAGTAATGTTTTAAATACATTGTTTAATGATAATGATAATGATAATGATAATGATAATGATAATGATATTAATGTTAAACTTATTAATATGGCTCACGACTATATTTATCTCACTATTGAGAATAGTCACATTATTAAATTTATTGATGTTTTCTTCGCACTGAAACAGAATGAAAATATTGAAATAAGTTATTTGGATATAAGGTTTGTTGAAGGTGGTGATTATATTAATTGCGATATAATGCTGCGGAAAAATCATAGTAAGGTATCTGGAAATGTCATTTGATATGTTTTTTTTAATTAATGTTTTGTTTTATACAGTGCTTGGTCTATGTGTGGGGAGCTTTTTAAATGTTGTTATTTATCGTCTCCCTATAATGGTTATCAATAGCGACTCTACAAATACAATGAACAGTAAAGATGTGAATTTTTTTAAAAACAGATTTAACTTATGTTTCCCGAGATCTTTTTGTCCAAATTGTTATCAGCCTTTAAAATTGGAACATAATATCCCTCTGTTGGGATGGTTATTTCTACGTGGTATGACTCAGTGTTGTCACCAAAGAATCAATCCCCGATATATAATTGTAGAGTTGTTGACTCTTTTTTTGACACTATTTTCATTTTTTTTCATTCAAGAAGGCTATTTGATTTTTTGTGGCTTGTTATTCTTGTGGGCTATTATTGTCTTGGCTTTTATTGATGTTGAATATTACATTCTTCCTGATTGTATTACATTACCATTGCTATGGTGTGGGCTTATTATTAATATAAACAATTCATTTTCACCTTTATCATTTTCTGTTTTAGGGGCGGTTACTGGCTATGTATTTTTGTGGTTTCCTTATTGGATATTTAAAGTTTTTAAAAATATAGATGGTATGGGACACGGCGATTTTAAGCTAATGGCAGCCTTGGGGGCTTGGTTCGGCGTCATTGCTATTCCCTTTTTAGTTTTGCTTTCTTCCTGTTTTGGAATTATTGCATATATTATTATTAATAAATCACTCAAGAAAAAACTAAAATATTTAGCATTTGGCCCTTGCATTGCTTTGGCTGGAGTTGTGTATTTGTTCTGGGGAAAGTATATCAATTTCCTGTTTTACTAAGGAAGGGAGCTATAATACTTTCAAGTTCACGACATTTTATTTTTGTTTCTTTTTCATTGCTTTTTATTTCTTCATATCTAATTTTTGTCAGGATTGTTATATGAGTGTACAATTCATTTGAAACATCAATCTCATTTTTAGTTATCATTCTCATCGCAGTATTAATTATTTCTCTTTCATTTGGTAGTTTTTCTGTTTTACAGTTTTCTTTTAGGAAAAACACTCCGGATGTCAACGCTGTTATTTTTTCCAATTTGAATTTGTTATCTATACTGTTTTTATTATTTAACTGACATCCCCAAAGAAATGGAGTGAGTAAGATAATTATTTTTGCTTGTCGTAGTCTCATATGTTCCTTTTATGTGGTTAAGTTTTATTACTATTTTATAAATTGTACCTTATAAAATAGCTCTTGATGACATTCGTTTTTTGTTATTCGTTGTTTTTTTTGATAGACTTCCATGGTGGTGATATAATTTATTCTGATTTTTAAATTTAGTTATAATTTGTTGTTTTTAATTTTTTCATGCCTTTATATTAAGGTCTGATGATGTTATTTCTGTTAGTTTATAAAATCATGTCTTTAAGTATGAGAGATAAAATGGACGAAATAATTCTTGGAGATATTATTTTTACTCCACTAAAAAGGACTCTTACTAAGGGGGGATGTGTTTTCAAAATAAGAAATAAAGAAGCTGAGGTGTTGTCTTTATTGTGTACTCACTACCCTGAAGCCCTTTCTCGTGAAGATATCGAAGAGAAAATATGGGAAGGTAGCTATGTTACTGATAATACATTGACGCAAACAATTAGTAATTTACGTCATGCTCTGGATGACAAGGAACATGAGATAGTCACTACGATTCCTAAGAAAGGATACTGCATAGGTATCAAGCCAGATTTTACTGACAAGAGTTTGTCTATTACAAACACCAATACCTCAGATAGCCTTAATATTGAAATGAATAGTTCTTCTTCAGAATATATTAGTTTAGCTAATAAAACTATTACTCTCATTTTATGCTGTCTTTGTTTGTTTTTTTCATTCAGTATGACATTTTACTATTATCAGGTAAAAATAATTAACGTAAAAGAATTACCGATCTTGGTGAATTTAGATGAAACGCAGGATAAGGAATTTTTGTTATCTTATAACAAATCTCCGTACATCTTTTTAAAAAAACAAAAAAATGGTGATTACAATGCCTGTAAATATCAGAATGGAGCATTGCAATGCGAAAAAAAATAATACAAATAATGTGTGCAAGTATTTTTGTTAGTATAGGACTAGGGTATATCTTAGGACGAATTTATTCATTTCATCATCCCATGAATGGCTTGGAAGGGTACTGGGAGATTAATTATGACCTTAATAATTTTAGAAAAGGTTATCATGTTTGTTCTAGAGTCAGTATTTTAGATAGAGAAATAAATGCATCTGCAGACGTCTATGATGGAGATGATTATATGAAGGCTAGACGTGATATCATTTTTAATGTACTAGATGTTAAGAGGAATATATTCATTGGTAAGGTGTTGTCTCTTTCTATTGCTGATGGCAAAGATTATTATTTGAATGATTTCTTAAATACACCTTATGCCGTAAGTTATCCTATTTTTTATCAGTTAAATGAAAATACTATTTTAATAGAGCAATCACAGGGGCACCCTGCTAATAGCTTGCGTTTGTTAATCCGCATTTGATACCTGAGTATGTCGCTCTATTTATTGAAATATATCTGTCATATTTGATGCGTAATATTGGTTTATTACTCACAACTTAGTGTAAAAAAATGTTCTCTCGCATCGGCTCTTTTGTTATGAAACTTGTGTCTGGTATTAAATCTATAAGCTCATTTACGAATGCAAAATTCGGGATCTTATCAGGCCTTATCTTGGTTATTAGTTTATTCTCCTTGCTCCAACTATTTTCCATCGGGTATTTATCTAATATATTGGATAACACAAAATATAATGTTGAAAAAACACATCATAGCCATCAGCAAGAAGTATTAATGGATCGCTCCAGAATGGAGTTATTAATTGCCAGCGATAAACTCAATCGGGCAGGTGTCTATTATATGGTGGATAAAGAAACAGGTTCTGAAGGCAGTTGGCAGAGTCTCTTGAGTGAAGCAACACAATCTATGCAGCAGTCACAAGATAATTTCCGTCAGTTGTTATTGGTTTCTGCCAATGATGATCGGCCTGAGTTTATTGTTTTGAAGGAAAGCTATCTACAGTTGTATCAAGGTCTATCAGAAATTAGTCAGGGATTGGCCAAGAACAGTAATATAGATGCCTTTTTTGAAGTCCCTATTCAAGGTTTTCAAAGTGATTTTACTGAAAAGTATTACCGATATTTGCAGGAAAGCGAAGATAACCGCACGGTAATGGATAGTCAATTACTCTCTTCTTTGTCCTCGGCAAAACAGGCCGTTATCATTGCATTGGTGATTTTATTGTACCTTGCATTCTCGGTTTGGTTAGGTGTGACTCGCTGGGTTATTCGGCCACTTAATTATCTGATTGCCCAAATTCATGTGATTGCTGCGGGAGATTTATCTCATCAGATTGAGCATAACGCTTTTACTAGCCGGGAGGTTCGGCTGTTGGCGGTCAGCATATACCAGATGCAACAAGGCTTAGTGGTATTGGTTAGCCAGGTACGCAGTGGCGTCGATGTTATTCTAACTGGCGTTAATCAAATCGCTGCAGACAGCCATCGTATTTCTGAGCAAACGCAATCACAAACGCAGTCATTAGCAGCCACGACACAGAATATGTATCAACTTACCGAGCGTGTAAAACAGAATTCTAGGAGTGCAGATCAGGCAAATCAATTGGCCAATGAAGCCAAAAATATTGCCAGTCAAGGTGGCGATATGATGTCTGGCGTAGTTAATTCGATGGCTGATATTTCTGCGGGCTCGCAGGAGATAGCCGAGATCATCACTTTGATAGAATCGGTAGCTTTTCAGACCAATATTCTGGCCTTAAATGCTGCAATTGAGGCTGCTCATGCTGGTCAACACGGGCGGGGATTCTCTGTTGTTGCGCGTGAAGTGGGAATATTAGCGCACCAAAGTGGTCATTCTGCTCTGAATATTAAACGCCTTATTGGTAACTCTTCCAAATCCATATCAGCAGGTGCCAATCTGGTGGGGCGCTCTGGCGACAATTTACGTGCAATTATTGGCTCGGTTATAAAAGTGACTGATTTAATGACTGAAATATCGGCAGCATCACAAGAACAAAGTAAAGGTATTGAAGATATCACCGCACAGGTAGGAATGATTAATGAAGTTACCCGATTGAATGCTGATTTAGTCGATAAATCCACTCAATCCTCTGAAGTGTTGCAGAAACAAATACTTCAGCTAAACCAGTCGGTGGCGCGTTTTTGTTTACCAGCCACAGTACGCCCCCCTCAACATATTAATGAGGAGGTCGCTGTGAGTTTTTAATGTGCCATGATAGTTGTTAATAATTCGCGCCAGCCAGACGGATTTCCATAATATTCACTAGCAGGTAAAGGCGTTATTTTTCCCTGCTCGTTTTCCAGTGCAAAGGTTGGAAAGCCGTGCCCATGTACTTTAGCCAGTAATGTGCGGCTTTGAGCAATATGCTGGCCGGATGTTATTAGTGCAGTATTGTAGGCATGAATAAATGCATCACTATTCAGCCCAAGTTCCAGCGCCAGTTCAGTTAATACGCGGGTATCTGTAATACGATGGCCTTCAACATAATGAGCGTGTTGGATGCGATGAAGCATCGCTGCACCGCGACCTGCAAGTTCTTCCGCTGCCAGAATGGCGGCAATCGGTGGCGTGGAGTCCATCATAACTGAGGTATCATTGAGTAATTTATTAAAGTAGTCGTCACCAAAAATTTGCCCAGTGAGCTGCGCAATACGCCGGTCATGGGGCATTACATACCCACGCCACTGGCTGTCTATCTGGCGACGATTAGCCCCAGACATCATTCCGCCACCATGTAGTACCAACATGAGTTTAGGAATATCTTGCACAGCTTGTACCAGCGGTGCGGCACCATAACACCAGCCACATAATGGATCGAAAATGTAATGTAACTTTGTGGCAGTCATCGTATCTTCCTCTATTGTCTTTTCTGGCGCTCTCATTGAGTGACGATAAGCATTAACAGTTTACTGCGGCCATTTCATTTCGTTTTTAAGTACCTTGGCACTTAATTCCAAACTGGATTCATCTTTTAGGTCGGGATAATGTTTTTTCATTGCTGTAATCAGTTCGGCTGAGTCTTTTGATTTAGGAATTTCTGCATTTAAGGTGGTTAAATAGTTTTGAGTAAATGTCACTGATTCCAATGTTTGTGGTGCGTTATCAAGATAATGTCCTGGAACCACTGTGACGGGTTTTAAGGCTTTGATTTTTTCCAGTGTTGTCAGCCAATTCTGGCGAGACTCAGGAGTTTGAGTATCGGCGACCCATAAATGAATATTGCCTGAGACCGCGACACCACCTACCACGGCTTTCAATGAAGGGATCCAGACAAATGTCTTTTCTGGCGATGGCCCATCTAAGCCTTCGACACTAATTTCCTGCCCATCAACAGTAAAGCTTTTGCCTTGCAACTCTTGTGGAACAATGACTTGTGTTGGAGCATTCTCTTTGAGAATAGGACCCCAATAAGCCATTTTTCCCTCTTTAGTGGCCTTAATTTCTTCAATAGTTTGCGGTGTGGCGATGACTTTGGCTTGTGGGAATGCTTTGGTAATGACATCCAGACCGAAATAGAAATCAGGATCTGCCTGGCTGATATAAATAGTGGTCAGCTTTTTGCCACTTTGCTTAATTTTCTTCACTAACGCTTCAGCATCATTGCGCTGAAATTGCGCATCAATCAGAGCGACTTCTGTTTTACCGCTAATAATTTCAGACGATACCGGGAAGATGCTTTTTTCTCCGGGATTATAGACTTCCATTTTTAGCTGTTCAGCGGCATGAGCTGTTGATACAGCAGCGAAAGTTGTCAGGCTCGCAAAGGCCATTTGTAATAGTGTTTTATTTAACATGTTTATTTTCCTGAGAGTGGCTGGGGTATGGGCTAGATAATAGATTGCTTATATCGATAGAAAAACCCGATAATGGACAATTATTTGTTGCTTAAATCGAGCTAATTATGGATAGAATTACCGCAGCAGAGGTATTCGTCACCATTGTTGAGCGGGGCAGTATGATTGCTGCTGCGGAGGCTTTGGAGATGTCGCGGGCTATGGTGACACGATATTTGGCTGAGATGGAGCAGTGGGCAGGCGCTCGTTTGTTACACCGGACAACCCGTAAGCTAAGTTTAACTCATGCGGGAGAAGCGACCCTGGCGCGTTGTCGACATATGCTGGAATTTGCTAAGGACATGGATTTAGTCGAGGGGCAAGAAAATGAAGAACTGCGCGGTTTATTGCGGATCAGTTGCTCTCAATCCCTCGGGCAAAGTGCAGTGGCGATAGCTGTTACTGACTATTTACGCCGTTATCCTCAGGTCGCAGTCGATTTACAAATGAATAACCGCTCCGTCAATCTGGTAGAGGAACGTATTGATTTAGCACTGCGCATTACTAATGATTTAGATCCAAACTTAATCGCTCGTCCGCTATCTATCTGCCATTCAGTTGTTTGTGCTGCACCGAGTTACCTGTCAGCCAAAGGAATGCCGAAAACTCCACCTGATTTGGCCGTTCACAACTGCCTGACATACTCTTATTTTGGTAAAAGCTTATGGCATTTTGATCAACAAGGCGTTAAATCATCGGTTGCGGTAGGTGGAAATCTCAGTGCCAATGAATCAGTTGTTTTACTCAGCGGAGCACTAGAGGGCGCCGGTATCACTTTGCAGCCCAGTTACTCTGCTGCACCGTATATTGCCAGTGGTGAGTTAATCAGGTTATTGCCCGATTATCAGCCGCAGGCGATGGGAATTTATGGAATCTATACTTCGCGCCGACAAATGCCAGCCACATTAAGGTCGATGCTAGACTTTCTGGTGGAGTGGTTTACTACCCACCCCCTGCCTAATTGAAACCGCAGCGGTGTTAGCTGCATTCACTTACCCGAATCACTGACTTGAGTCAGCTCATCGGGATTCGTTTATTTGCTGCCTTGCTGTGTCTTCAATTAGTTTGTGGGCCTGCCTGGTTGAAACCGCAGCAGCGCAGTTACATTCTCAAACATATTTTTATTATTAGCACAGAGCTTAAATTATTTTGAATTTCATTCAGTTATCAATGAAGAGAAAAATATATTACTTATCATGCTAGTTATAACTCTGTTCATTACTGGTTATTATTCCTTAACTCATGCTATTTCTATCGTACCCGTCACCTGGAATTCGATTGGGCATGCAAATTAAATAATTATAAATAATAGGGTTATTGCGGCTTTATTTGGCAATTCGACCCTCATCTACCTTTTTTCTTCTCACTACAACGTACCGGTTAATTAATCATTACTGGTAACATTTTGATCTGCCTGGGAGCTTTATTATGCCTGTTGCGCTGCTGGCATTAGCACTGAGTGCTTTTGCTATTGGTACCACTGAATTTGTCATCATGGGGTTGCTGCCTCAGGTGGCGGGTGATCTGCACATTTCGATTCCAACGGCAGGTTGGTTAATCAGCGGGTATGCATTGGGAGTGGCTATCGGCGCGCCTATCATGGCTGTCCTGACCGCCAAATTGCCACGTAAAAAAACACTATTGTTATTAATGGTGATTTTCATCATTGGTAACCTGATGTGCGCACTGGCATACAGTTATGATTTCCTGATGTTAGCCAGGGTTATTACCGCTCTGAGTCATGGGGCCTTTTTTGGTATTGGCGCCGTGGTTGCTTCTAATTTGGTGGCCCCTAATAGACGGGCATCCGCAGTGGCTCTGATGTTCACCGGCCTGACACTCGCCAATGTGCTGGGGGTTCCTTTAGGAACTGCGTTGGGGCAAGCTTTTGGCTGGCGCTCAACATTCTGGGTTGTTTCGGTCATCGGTTTATTATCATTGGCAGCACTCTACCGCAAGTTGCCTTCTTCTCAGGAGGAAGCCCCAACCGAGTTACGTAAGGAAATTGCTGCTCTGCGCGGAGGGGGGATCTGGTTATCATTGCTGATGACGGTCTTTTTTGCCGCGGCTATGTTTGCCCTGTTTACTTATATCGCCCCAATTCTGACTGAAGTGACTCAGGTTTCTGAGCATGGCATCAGTTGGACCTTGTTGTTGATGGGCGTGGGCCTGACATTGGGCAATATTGTGGGGGGGCGGTTGGCGGATTGGCGTTTATCCGTGAGCCTGACGACGACTTTCCTACTCATCGCGATATTTTCCGCTCTATTCAGTTGGACAAGTTACTCATTACTGGCCGCGGAAGTGACACTCTTCTTGTGGTCTGCTGCGGCATTTTCAGCCGTGCCTGCCTTGCAAATTAACGTGGTCGCTTACGGCAAAAAAGCCCCTAATCTGGTATCAACACTTAATATTGCGGCCTTTAACGTTGGCAATGCTTTAGGTGCGTGGGTCGGAGGTGTGGTGATTGCCAAAGGATTGGGATTGACCGTCGTCCCGCTAGCCGCCGCTGCACTGGCGGTTGTTGGTTTGCTGTTATGTCTGTTTACGTTTTCTCGGGCGCGCGCCGGTAAGGCCACTGCGCTTTAATTAAGAGATGAGTACTGTTGGGCAATCACCGCTGCCAGACGTTGTTGGAAGGTGATTGCCTGCTGTTTTAAATGCTCAATGAAGGTATCAACCAGGCTGGATGATGGGCGATGTATCGGTTGTATCAAACTGATAGTAAAAGGAATGTCAACACTGAATGGCCGTATGCAAACACCTTCATTGACTCCTGCACCAATATAATCCAGAGCGGTTAATGGATTAACAATAGAGACCCCCACGCCTTCTCGCACCATGGCACAAACTGAAGCTGCGCTATGAGTCTCCAAAACTAATCTTCTATTAATACCTTGTTCGGTAAAGAGATTATCTAATAACTGGCGATAACTGTCGGTGACTGACAGGCTGATAAAGTTCTCGCCCTGAAAATCTTGCGGAGTCAGTACGGCTTTTTCCAGCAAGGGGTGGCCGCAGGGTAATACGCAAACTTCATTTACGGTCATCAGCGCATGGCGCACCGTGCCCGCAGGGGTTTGTGTATTCTCAGTCAAGCCGAGGTCGTGCCGCTGGGCCGAAAGCCATTCTTCTAATAAAGGTGATTCTTGCGGGATAACGCTCAGGCTAACTTCCGGATAGCGGTCAATAAAAGGTTTACACACCGCAGGAAGCAATGACTGAGAAAATACTGGCAGGCAGGCAATAGAAAGCTGCGCATGTTGGAATTGGCGTATCCCTTCGGCAGCCTGTTTAATACGATCAAGCCCATAATAGGAGCGCTGAACCTCTTCAAATAAGCGCAAGCCTTGCACTGTGGGGTGCAGCCGCCCGCGCACGCGATCAAACAGTTTCAATTGGACTAATTGCTCAAAACGAGCCAATTCGCGGCTGACAGTAGGTTGTGATGTTTGGAGTAATAACGCGGCTTCAGTCAGATTACCGGTGGTCATAACACCATGAAAAATTTCTATTTGTCGTAGGGAAATTGCGGGCATCACAGCTCTCCTGCGGTGGCGACTGTTTAATCTAATCCATATCATAAATGAATAGACTAAGGGCAAATAGATATTTTCTTCACACCCACGATATTGCTAATAATAACCCATCAGCGAAATCATTATTTTCGCCCCATATATTGACCCCATTATTAGGAAAGAGCTATGCCGCGCACACTTAATGACACCTCTTCGGCACTGACGGCCCAAAATCTGATTGCCTTGCCAGAACGTTTTGGTTGCCCGGTTTGGGCCTATGATGGCGAAATTATCACTCGAAAAATCAATCAATTGCGGCATTTTGATGTAATTCGATTTGCCCAGAAAGCTTGCTCAAATATTCATATTTTGCGCTTGATGCATGAGCAAGGTGTGAAAGTTGACTCGGTATCTCTGGGCGAAATTGAGCGCGCTTTGCAGGCTGGTTTTCAGCCGGGGCAGGAACCTGCTGAGATTGTCTTTACCGCCGATTTGCTGGATCAGGCTACCTTACTGCGCGTGACAGAATTAAGCATTCCGGTTAATGCGGGTTCCATTGATATGCTTGATCAACTGGGGCAGCATGCGCCCGGTCACCCGGTTTGGTTGCGGGTTAATCCAGGTTTTGGCCACGGACACAGTCAGAAAACCAATACTGGCGGTGAAAACAGCAAACACGGTATTTGGCATGAGGATTTGCCGCAAGCCATTGAGAAAATTCAGCAATATGGATTAACGCTGGTGGGGATACATATGCATATTGGTTCTGGTGTTGATTATCAGCATTTGGAACAAGTGTGTGATGCCATGGTGCAACAGGTGATTGCGCTGGGGCAGGATATCAGTGCTATTTCTGCCGGTGGTGGTTTATCAATCCCTTATCAATCTGGCGATGATGAGATTGATACCGAGCATTATTACGGCTTATGGAACAGCGCTCGCGAGCGGATTGCCGCGCATTTAGGCCATCCAGTCAGTCTTGAGATTGAACCCGGCCGCTTCCTGGTTGCTGAAGCCGGAGTGTTAATCGCGCAGGTGCGGGCGGTGAAAAATATGGGACGTCGGCATTATGTATTGGTGGATGCGGGCTTCAATGATTTGATGCGACCAGCCATGTATGGCAGTTACCACCATATTTCAGTGTTGCCAGCTGACGGGCGCTCACTTGCTAATGAACCGCTGATTGATACTGTGGTTGCTGGCCCGCTTTGCGAGTCAGGAGATGTGTTTACTCAGGAAGCGGGGGGCGGGTTAGAGACTCGTAAATTGCCCGCCGCCAATATTGGCGATTATCTGGTATTCCATGACACTGGTGCCTATGGTGCTTCAATGTCTTCCAACTACAATAGCCGGCCATTATTGCCAGAAGTCTTGTTTGAACAGGGGCAGCCGCGTTTAATCCGCCGCCGCCAAACCATTGAAGAACTTATCGCATTAGAGTTGATTTAATAATGACCACCAGGCGCCTCAGTCATCTGCGGGTGTTTGTGGGTTAGTCATAGTTTGTATGTGAGTAATAGTTTGTGGGCTGGCGACCGAATGGCGGCGCACCAGTGTTGGGCTGAACATATTGGTGGTTTCAGGCAGTGGCGTGTTGTTGGCTAGCGCCAGTGCTAATTCTGCGGCCTGTGTCGCCATTGCCACAACGGGATAGCGAATGGTGGTCAGCCGCGGGCGCAGATAACGGGAGATCAACACATCGTCAAAACCGATCAATGAGATCTCTTGTGGCACCTCGATACTGTTATCGCTGAGCACGGATAATGCTCCCGCCGCCATCGAGTCGTTATAACAAGTGACTGCAGTGAAGTTTCGGCCTCGGCCAAGTAAGTCAGTCATGGCTTGTTCACCACCAATTTCATCCGGCGTACCGTAGGAAATTAAGCGGTCATCAACCGCAATACCAAACTCTTCCAGAGCATCCAGATAACCTTGCAGACGATCGGTGGCATCAGAAATTTGATGATTGGAGCAAATAATTGCTATTCGTTTATGCCCTTGTTGAATCAGATGGCGGGTTGCCAGCCAGGCACCATAACGGTCATCCAACGCCACACAACGGGTTTCAAAACCGGGGAGGGTGCGGTTAATCAACACCATGCCAGGGATTTGCTGCATTAATGACGTCAATTCTTCATCAGATAATTTTTTGGCATGAACCACCAGCGCAGCGCAGCGATGACGAATCAATTGTTCGATAGCTTGACGCTCTTTCTCTGCATCATGGTAACCGTTTCCAATCAATAGAAAATTACCGGTGGCATAAGCCACTTGCTCTACCGCTTTGACCATAGAGCCAAAGAAGGGGTCTGATACATCAGAAACAATCATCCCGACAGTTTCTGTGGATTGCTGTGCTAGCGCCCGCGCATTGGCATTCGGGTGATATTGCAACTGCTCCATGGCGCTGCATACTGCCTTTCTTGATGTTTCACTGGCCTTGGGCGAATTATTGATAACGCGAGATACCGTAGCGACGGAAACACCCGCCAACTTGGCAACATCCTTAATAGTGGCCATTTTTCTTCCAGATATTTTCAGGGTAATCGCTTACATCACTCAGTTTTGCGGAAAATGAAGCTGTCCGCAAGGGGGGATGATCGCAACTTGGTGAGAAAAAACCAAAG
The DNA here is from genome assembly GCF_030433455.1 of Yersinia sp. 22-579. Taxonomy (NCBI): domain Bacteria; kingdom Pseudomonadati; phylum Pseudomonadota; class Gammaproteobacteria; order Enterobacterales; family Yersiniaceae; genus Yersinia; species Yersinia sp. 22-579. Next base: position 92,701 of record NZ_JAUJTZ010000015.1, read on the forward strand.
AAAAGGAAATTAGGAACATGGCTCGCGATTGGCGACAAACGAAGTCACCCTGTCAGATGCCTGTCAACAAAATAGCCAGTGGCAGCTTAGTCCAAAACGATTATGTTTAGTCAAAATTATGCTTTGGGCTTACCACTATGTGAATGTTACTTTTATGATCTATTCAATTGCCTGAGATAGCCATGTCCATCACCCGTTACCCCCAGCTTGCCCACTGGGGCGCTTATACCGCAGTTGTCGAAGATGGCAAACTGATCCGCTGTGAACCCTTTGCTGATGATCCCAATCCTTCACCATTATTGGATTCCATTACCCCGATGGTGTATTCCGACAAACGTATCCGCAAACCCGCAGTACGTCGCTCGTGGCTGCAGCAACGTGAAAAAAGTGATCGTACTTTGCGTGGGCGGGAAGACTTTGTTGAGGTGGACTGGGATGTCGCGCTGGATTTAGTCGCAGAAGAGAATCGCCGTGTGAGAGACCAGTATGGCCCATCAGGACTGTTTACCGGCTCCTACGGCTGGTCTTCTGCTGGGCGTTTACATCACGCTCGCTCATTAGTCAGGCGTTTCTATTTCAGTGGCGGCGGCGGTGTTGATCAACTGGGTAACTACAGCTGGGGATCGGCACAGTTTTTCTTACCTTATGTCATCGGGACTTTTAGCCCACTGACGGGCAGGGTGACCTCTTGGCCCAGTGTCGTGGAGCATTGCGAACTGTTCATCGCTTTCGGCGGATTGGCGCTGAAAAATGCTCAGGTGTCCTCTGGCGGTTCGGCGGAACATTCATTAAAACCCTGGCTGGAGAAATTGGCACAAAAGGGCACGCCGGTGATCAACATCAGCCCGATGCGCGATGATTGCCCGGACTTTGTGAATGCAGAATGGATCCCCATTCGTCCTAACACCGATGTGGCACTGATGCTGGCACTGGCGTATGAAATTCAGCGCCTTGAGGGGGAGGATAAGGCTTTCCTGGCTTCTCATTGTGTGGGCTATGAGCAATTAGCTGATTACATTCGTGGAGTGAATGATGGCATAGCGAAAACCCCAGACTGGGCCAGCGACATTACAGGTATTCCAGCGGCAAGAATTAGTCAGTTGGCACAGCAACTTATTGGTGTGCGCAGCTTTATGACTTGCTCCTATTCCGTCCAGCGCGCGCATCGCGGCGAACAACCTTATTGGATGGTCATTGCGTTATCGGCAATGTTAGGGCAAGTGGGTTTACCCGGCGGCGGTTTCTCGTTTGGTCACGGCTCAATGAATGGCGTGGGTAATCCCAGAATTGATACCCCGGGGCCAAGTATGCCGGTGGGGAAAAATCCAGCGGGGCTGGCGATTCCGGTGGCGCGGATTTGTGACATGTTGCTGCAACCGGGGCAGCCTTATCAGTTTCAGGGGGAAACTCATAACTATCCGGACATTCATTTGGTGCACTGGGCGGGTGGCAATCCTTTCCACCATCATCAGCAATTGAATCGGCTGGTGGAGGGCTGGCAAAAGCCGGATACCGTGATTGTGCAGGATATCTGGTGGACACCCGCAGCGAAAATGGCAGATATCGTGTTGCCGGTCACCAGCTCGCTGGAGCGCAATGATATTGGTGGATCGTCTCGGGATCGCTATGTATTGGCAATGCATCAGGCCATTGCCCCGCAACATCAGGCTCGGCACGATTTTGATATTTTCGCTGACTTAGCTGAGCGGCTCGGTTATCGCGACACCTTCACTGAAGGGCGCGATGAAATGGCGTGGATCAAACATATTTATCAGGAGTGCGGTGTCGCACAACAGCCTCATGAGGTGGAATGGCCTGATTTTGAGACTTTCTGGCAACGGGGGCATGTGGATCTACCGGCTCCGCAGAAAGAGTTCGTTTTCTTCGATGCTTTCCGTGCCGATCCGCAGGTTAATCCTCTTCAGACGCCGAGCGGTAAAATTGAATTATTCAGTGAAAAAATAGCCAGTTACCAATATGAGGATTTTGCCCCGCATGCCCAATGGAAGCCACCTATTGAATGGCTGGGTGCGCCGCAAGCTGAGCAATGGCCCCTGCATTTGATCTCTATCCAGCCGAGTGATCGCCTGCATAGCCAGCTTGATCCTGCTCCCTTGGCGCAGGGGAATAAAACCGCCGGTCGCGAAACTCTCTATATGCACCCACAGGATGCCGCCCATCGTGAAATTACGGAAGGTAGCCAGGTTAAAGTGAGTAATTTACGCGGAAGTTGTCTGGCGGGGGTACGTATTACTGACGGTGTGACGCGTGGGGTGGTGCTGATGGCAACGGGGGCCTGGTTTGATCCCGGTTTTGGTGGCAAACAGCCTTTTGGTAGCAAACAGCATCAAGTTGAGCAATCCGGTAATCCTAATGTCCTGACATTAGATATTGGTACTTCTCGTTTGACCCAAGGCCCGAACGCGATGAGTTGTCTGGTTGAGGTGGCACTGTATTAATACAGTTGTACTTATTCAGCGGTACTGATGTATCGGATGTACCGCAATGAATTACAAACCTTTTCGCCTTTCTGACAATGTTCACTCCTGGTTACACTTTGCACGTAAATGTTGCGATTGCTTGCTGGCTGAGGTTTCACTTAAACGGATAGAGTAGTGATCCCAGAGGTATTAATTGGTGAGTAATCAACATACGCTGTGTGTTAAAGCCAGTTTTTTATTTGCACCGACCTACGCAGATGCGTAGGTTTTTTTTTATTTGTCCTCTCTGCTGCACCCTCTTCGCGCTATTCTCTCTCATTCTATAGTATTCTCTCCTTTGTATATTCATCGACTTATAGAGAAACAGACATGGCTTATCGTTTGCTGCGCGCTCTTTTCCGTGGGTTATTTCGCGTCACCATTGATGGTATTACTGACCAGTTTTCGCACCAAAAACTGATTATTACGCCAAATCACGTTTCTTTCCTTGATGGGGCTTTGTTAGCGCTGTTTCTCCCAATAAAACCGGTGTTTGCGGTCTATTCCAACATTACTGAAAGCTGGTATATGCGTTGGTTGAAACCCTATGTGGACTTTGTTGCGCTTGATCCGACCAAGCCAATGGCAATTAAACACTTGGTTAGAATGGTCGAACAGGGCAGGCCGGTGGTGATATTCCCCGAAGGGCGCATCACGGTGACCGGCTCATTAATGAAAATCTATGATGGTGCAGCATTTGTTGCTGCGAAATCAGGTGCAGCGGTGGTTCCCATCCGTCTGGAAGGTCCTGAATTTACCCGCTTTGGGCGACTGGGGGATGTGCTAAAAGTCCGTTGGTTCCCGAAAATCAGTATTCATGTACTGCCCGCGACCACTTTACCTATGCCACAAGCGCCGCGTGCCCGTGACCGTCGGATGCTGGCGGGTGAGCGCTTACACGCCATTATGATGGCGGCGCGGATGGCTATCGTGCCACGTGAAACACTTTTTGAAGCGTTGCTATCCGCACAAACGCGTTATGGGCGTTTTAAACCGTGCATCGAAGATATTTCCTTTAAAGAAGATAGTTATCAAACGTTGCTAAAGAAAATCTTAGGTATCAGCCGTATCCTGCAACGTTTTACTGCGCAGGGAGAGCATGTTGGGATGCTATTACCCAATGCGACTATCACGGCAGCGGCGATTTTCGCTGCGACTCTCCGTGGCCGTATCCCGGCGCTACTTAACTACACCTCCGGTGCCAAAGGCCTGAAAAGTGCCATCACTGCGGCGTCCCTGAAGACTATCATCACCTCGCGCCAGTTCCTGGAAAAAGGCAAGCTGACACATTTACCTGAACAGGTCACAGAGGCCAATTGGGTCTATCTGGAAGATTTAAAAGATACGGTTACACTGGCTGATAAGTTATGGATTTTATTCCATTTATGCTGCCCGCGTCGGGCGATGGTGCCACAACAAGCCGATGATAGTGCCTTGATTTTGTTTACCTCCGGTTCAGAAGGCAACCCTAAAGGAGTGGTACATTCACATGCCAGCTTATTGGCAAACGTTGAGCAGATCCGCACCATTGCCGACTTTACGCCGCGTGATCGTTTTATGTCGTCACTGCCACTGTTTCATGCTTTTGGCCTGACTGTCGGTTTATTCACACCGTTAATGACCGGCAGCCGTGTATTCCTTTATCCAAGCCCACTGCATTATCGAGTGGTACCTGAACTGGTGTATGACCGTAACTGTACCGTGTTATTTGGTACGTCCACTTTCTTGGGAAATTATGCCCGCTTTGCCCATCCATACGATTTTGCCCGCTTGCGTTATGTGGTGGCTGGTGCTGAAAAGCTGGCTGATAGCACCAAACAGATTTGGCAGGACAAGTTTGGTATTCGTATTTTGGAAGGTTATGGTGTGACGGAATGCGCGCCAGTCGTGGCAATTAACGTGCCGATGGCGGCAAAAGTGAATACTGTGGGCCGCATTTTGCCGGGCATGGAATCTCGCCTGATCCCTGTGCCGGGAATCGAACAGGGCGGGCGCTTACAATTGCGCGGTCCGAATATTATGCGCGGCTACCTGCGAGTAGAGAAACCGGGCGTGCTGGAGCAACCTTCCGCTGAAAATACGCAGGGTGAGCAGGAGGCGGGCTGGTATGACACCGGTGATATTGTAGCTATCGATGAACAAGGATTCTGCGCCATTCGTGGTCGTATGAAGCGCTTTGCTAAATTAGCCGGAGAAATGGTATCACTGGAAAGTGTCGAGCAGCTGGTACTGCGAATTTCACCAGAAGGGCAACATGCGGCAGCCACGAAAACAGATAGCGCCAAAGGGGAAGCCTTGGTGCTGTTTACCACCGACAGTGAGATAACTCGCGAGAAATTAGTTAAAGCAGCGCGGGAAAGCGGTGTGCCTGAACTGGCGGTACCGCGCGACATTCGGGTGGTGAAAGCCTTGCCTCTGTTGGGGAGCGGTAAACCTGACTTTGTGACATTAAGTAAAATGGCGGAAGATCCGGAGATGAGCGCATGAGTCAGCAAGCATTAGCAGATAAGCCGTTGTTATCCAGAGGGATGATCGCGGTTCTATGTGCGCAGTTTTTCTCAGCTTTTGGTGATAACGCACTGCTTTTTGCCACCCTGGCATTAATTAAGCAGCAGTTATATCCCGACTGGAGTCAGCCTATTTTACAAATGGCATTCGTCGCGACCTATATCGTTTTGGCCCCGTTTGTCGGGCAATTTGCCGATAGCTTTGCCAAAGGGCGGGTGATGATGGTGGCGAACGGCTTGAAGCTGGCCGGTGCGCTGGTTATCTGTTTTGGTTTTAATCCGTTTCTGGGGTATAGCCTGGTGGGCGTGGGGGCTGCGGCTTATTCACCCGCTAAATATGGCATTTTGGGTGAAATCACCTCTGGCGAACAGTTGGTTAAAGCCAACGGTATGATGGAAGCTTCAACCATAGCCGCTATTTTACTCGGCTCGGTCGCGGGGGGCGTGTTGGCAGACTGGCACTTGGGCGCGGCATTGGGTGTGTGCGCACTGGTGTATGCCATTGCGGTGGTCGCTAATATGTTTATCCCAAAGCTAGCTGCTGCTCGTTCAGGCAGCTCATGGCGACCTCGGGCAATGACCGGCAGCTTCTTTACCGCTTGCCGGGTTTTATGGCGCGATGGTGAAACTCGCTTCTCACTGGCGGGAACCAGTCTATTTTGGGGCGCTGGGGTTACTCTGCGTTTCCTGTTAGTGCTCTGGGTACCCATTGCGCTAGGGATTACGGATAATGCCACTCCCACACTGCTAAATGCGATGGTGGCAATTGGTATTGTTGTGGGGGCGGGAGCTGCGGCCCGTTTCGTCACATTGAAAACCGTGAAACGTTGCTTACCGGCTGGTGTACTCATTGGTGTGGCGGTGGCGATTTTTGCTCTGCAACACAGTATGCCGATGGCCTATCTGCTGCTGATTATCATCGGGATTTTGGGCGGATTCTTTGTGGTTCCGCTTAATGCTTTACTGCAGGAGCGCGGCAAGAATAGCGTCGGTGCCGGTAATGCTATTGCAGTGCAAAATCTCGGTGAAAACACCGCGATGCTGCTGATGCTGGGCTTATTCTCAGTGGTGGTGAAACTTGGCGTGCCGGTGATAGCGGTGGGGGTTGGCTTCGGCGTGATATTCGCACTGGCAATCGCGTTACTTTGGGGCTGGCAGTGGCGTCAACAGCGACGTAAAGCGACTGAATGATTTGAAAGGTTACATTAAGCTGTCTACAGACAAACCTCGACAACTCGATTTTGCAAGGTGAAGGCAGGCAGAAGAGTAAAGCGTCCGCGCCAGGGATGGCGCGGGTCGAGCCTACATGGACGTATTGACTGCGTCTTTACGATCTGCCTGTTTTCATCGCTACGGGCACTTTGTCATTAACCTCAAGGCCGCATCCAGCGGCCTTTTGGCTATTTGAAGAGAGACAGAATTAAGGCGCAGGGAAGGTAAAGCGGGTGTGAATCTCTTCCAATGCATTCAATACTTCCTGACTCAACACCACATCCTGGCTATCAATATTGCTTTTCAGTTGTTCCAACGTGGTTGCACCCAGCAATGTGCTGGCAACAAAAGGTTGCTGACGTACAAAAGCCAATGCCATCTGTGCGGGATCCAGCCCATGACGTTTTGCCAACGCCACATATTCAGCTGTGGCTAATTGAGCTTGTGGCCCGGTATAACGGGTGAATCGGTTAAATAAGGTATTACGCGCCCCGGCAGGTTGTGCACCATTGAGGTATTTACCGCTCAGAGTGCCAAACGCCAGGCTAGAGTAAGCCAGCAGTTCCACTCCTTCGTGTTGACTTATCTCAGCCAAACCGACTTCAAAACTGCGGTTAAGCAAACTGTAGGGATTTTGAATTGACACAATACGCGGCAAATCATGTTTTTCTGCCAGTTGCAGATAACGCATCACGCCCCAAGGTGTTTCATTCGAAACCCCGATATAGCGGATTTTACCAGCGCGCACCTGCTCGTTCAGCGCTTCCAGTGTCTCAAGCAAGGTGACAACAGCGGTTTGTTCACTGTAACGATAATTCAGTTTACCAAAACAGTTGGTTTCTCGTTGTGGCCAATGTAACTGATAAATATCAATATAATCGGTATTGAGGCGTCGGAGGCTATCTTCCAGCGCAACACGGATGTTTTTTCGATCCAGTGCCATATTCGGGCGAATGGGCTTATCGTTTCCGCGTGACGGCCCGGAGACTTTGCTGGCTAAAATAATTTTGTCTCGACTACCGCGGGCTTTTATCCAGCTACCAATGTATTGCTCGGTTAACCCTTGGGTTTCAGGTTTTGGGGGAACCGGATACATTTCTGCGGTATCAATTAAGTTAATACCGGCTGCAACGGCATAATCCAGTTGAGCATGGGCATCGGCTTCACTGTTTTGTTCACCAAAAGTCATGGTGCCCAGACCCAGCAGGCTTACTTCTAATGAACTGTGGGGGATACGATGATATTGCATTGCCGACCTTCCTTTGTGTCTGAAGTTATCAGGCTAAGTCAAACCCGCCTTATCCGACTATAACTAAGCACTGCGGCAGGGGGAAGAGGACAAAGAAAAAGTGCAGAAAATAGTGGGAAAGGGGTGCGACGAATCGCACCCGCGATATTTTTATTTTACTGGCTTATTTTTCTTTCCGCGCATGAGGTTGAGGGTTTCAACACCCATTGAGAAGAACATGGCGAAGTAGATGTAGCCTTTCGGAATATGAATCTGGAAACTTTCCAACATCAGGGTAAACCCGACTAAAATCAGGAAAGATAATGCCAGCATTTTGACGGAAGGATGGCGGTTAACAAACTCACCAATCGGCCGGGCAGCAAACATCATTACGCCCACGGCAATGACGACTGCGGCCATCATAATGAACAGATGATCTGACAGCCCTACCGCAGTTATCACCGAGTCCAGGCTAAAAATGATATCCAACAGCATGATTTGCACGATAGCCGCAAAGAAAGAACTGACATTACTGCTGTGGTCAGTATCACTGCCCTCAATGGTTTCATGAATTTCTTTGCTAGCCTTCCAAATCAGGAACAAGCCACCCAACAGCAAAATGATATCCCGCATCGAGATACCATGACCTGCCAGCGTAAATAGCGGCTCAGTCAGGCGGATAACCCAAGCGATAGAAGCCAGTAATGCCAAACGCATAAGCATCGCACCGGCCAAGCCAAGACGACGGGCTTTGTTTTGCTGCGCTTTAGGTAATTTAGCGACCACTAAAGAAAGGAAAATAATATTGTCTATGCCGAGAACGATCTCGAGGATAGTCAGTGTGCCTAGCGCCAACCAGGCATTTGGATCGGCAATCCATTCAAACATTGTGCCTTACACCTTACGGAAATTACGGAGTTTGCGGAAACACAAAGATACAATTATACGCGTTTATTGGTTAAGCGGAATAATAGGATTCATCTGTTAAAGCAAAAAGTGACGGGCCAGCATCGGGCCGGTAAAGGTTTTTTTCAGATAAAAACCGCGCGGTAAGGTCATGATGGGCTGTCCGTGTTCGCCGATGGCTTCAGTTAATGCGCGGCTATTGGCGGCTTTCGGGCGCAATTGTAAGACTTCGCCATGACGAGCCGTAATAGTTTCAACTTTGCCCAAAACGATAAGATCCATTAACTCTTCCCAATCGCGGCGCAGTAATTCTTCCTCTTCCTCATTCGGGCTCCACAATAAAGGAGCACCAACCCGGCGCTGTGCTAACGGAATTTGGCGTTCACCTTCAACGGGCACCCACAACACGCGGGCCAATTTATGCCGTACATGGCTACTTTCCCAAGTGATGCCGCTATTACCGGTCAGGGGGGCAACACAGACGAAAGTGGTCTCCAGCGGTTTGCCTTGGGCGCTGATAGGAATAGTTTTCAGCTCGATACCAATATTGGCAAAATCCTGTTCAGGTTTACTGCCCGCGCTGGCCCCCAGATAGAATTCCAGCAACATACCCACCCAGCCCTTTACCCGTTTTAAATCCGCTGGAATGTTCCAGCCCGCTCTGCTTGCCAATTCGCCGAGAGTAAAACCTGAGAGTGCTTCAGCACGTTGAAAAAGTTGATGTTCATCAGTGGGCGGTGCCGGGGGCAGTGAATAAACAGACATAAAATGGAAACCTGCTAAAGTCGGTTAAAAAGTGAGCTGAAATAAAAGTGACCGTAAATGTATTGTCATCCCGTCCAGCAGAAACAAATAATAGCATGATTTAACGGAAGTTTTCTTTCCTTCCGCCCGGTAAATACTTTTACTCTGACTATCTTGTGCACCTGCTGACAGGAATAATGAACAGGATCTTACACCTATTTATCCACAGATTTATTGGATAACCCCAATAAATCACGATCACTGGTTCAATTTACAGCCTTGACGGCAGGTTATTTTGCGTGTTTTGCTGTTTTTTGCATAACTTTGCCTCATTATCTGTGGATAAAAACCACATTGATGGATCTTTAGCCAGCTTCAGATCTAAAACGGATGTAGATCACATTTTAGTGGCGTGAATACCTGTGGGAAACCTGTTATTTTGTTGAAATTAATCACTTATTTTTTTAGATATTTTGGGCGTATAATTACGTTAAAATGAGTTGTACCTGCTTTTCCCTAGAGTTCTGCACACCTATATCCACAGAAAAAGTGAATAAAATAGGGGGCGCAGTCCTCAGGGTGTTTATAACTTTGCCAATATCTGTGAGTTATCCCAGAGTTATCAGGTTTCGTTGGCGGATAAGCAGTGGTTTACCGCCTGTTGCTAGTGTGAAACAATCAGAGCATCTTTGAGTTTTAAGCTTATCGAGGTAGTCCGGTGATCGATGATGATGGCTACCGCCCGAACGTGGGTATTGTAATTTGTAATCGGCAGGGAGAAGTGTTGTGGGCCAGGCGTTACGGTCAGCACTCCTGGCAGTTTCCTCAAGGGGGGATAAACCCCGGTGAAACACCAGAGCAGGCAATGTATCGTGAACTTTTTGAAGAAGTAGGACTTAACAAAAAGGATGTCCGAATTCTGGCTTCAACCCGTAACTGGTTACGCTACAAATTACCAAAACGTTTGGTGCGTTGGGATACAAAGCCGGTATGCATCGGCCAAAAACAGCGATGGTTTCTACTACAGTTAATGTGTAATGAAGCCGATATCAACATGCAACGCAGCAGTACTCCGGAGTTTGATGGCTGGCGATGGGTCAGTTATTGGTATCCGGTGCGTCAGGTGGTGTCCTTTAAACGGGATGTTTATCGTCGCGTGATGAAAGAATTTGCTCCAACCGTAATGCCTGTGCAGGAGGCAGCTCCGCCACGGGTACCGCCAGCTTATCGCCGTAAAAGAGGTTAAGTTAAGCCGATCATGCTCACGCGTTTGCGAGAAATAGTTGAGAAAGTGGCGATGGCAACTAGCCTAACGGATGCGTTAGAGCTGTTGGTCAATGAAACCTGTCTGGCGATGGACACGGAAGTTTGCTCGATTTATCTGGCAGATAATGACCGCCGTTGTTACTACCTAATGGCAACACGGGGTTTGAAAAAGCCCCGTGGTCGCACCATTACGCTAGCCTTTGACGAAGGAATTGTCGGGTTGGTAGGGCGCCTGGCCGAGCCTATTAACCTGGCTGATGCACAAAGTCACCCCAGTTTTAAATATGTTCCCCAAGTTAAAGAGGATCGCTTCCGGGCGTTCCTCGGGGTGCCTATTATTTATCGTCGCCAATTGCTTGGTGTGCTGGTGGTTCAGCAACGTGAACATCGTCAGTTTGATGAGAGCGAAGAGTCATTCATGGTCACGCTGGCAACACAACTGGCGGGCATTCTTTCTCAATCTCAACTCAATGCCATTTTTGGCCAATACCGACAAACGCGGATCCGCGCACTCGCTGCGGCACCCGGGGTTGCGGTTGCTGAGGGCTGGCAGGATACTTCGCAGCCTTCCCTCGATTTGGTTTACGAGGCCTCGACACTCGATACTGCCCAAGAGCGTGAACGCCTAACACAAGCGCTGGAGGAAGCCGCAGCTGAATTCCGTCGCTTTAGTAAGCGCTTCGCCGCCAGCTCACAAAAAGAGAGCGCGGCGATTTTCGATCTCTATTCTCACTTGCTTAATGATGCTCGCCTAAAGCGTGAACTCTTCGCTCAAATTGATGCCGGATCAGTGGCGGAATGGGCGGTTAAGCAAGTTGTCGAACAATTTGCCGCGCAGTTTGCCAGCTTGCAAGATACTTATATGCGCGAGCGCGCCAGTGATCTGCGGGCATTGGGTCAGCGCTTGCTGTTTCATCTTGACGACAGCACTTCTGGTGCCAGCCAGTGGCCTGAGCGTTTTATTCTGGTTGCCGATGAGTTAACCGCCACATTATTGGCTGAAGTACCACAAGATCGCCTCGCCGGTGTGGTGGTGCGGGATGGTGCAGCTAACTCCCATGCCGCCATTCTGGTGCGCGCTATGGGGATCCCGACGGTAATGGGCGCAGATATTCAACCTGCGTTGCTGAACCAGCGGTTACTGATCGTTGATGGTTATCGCGGCGAAGTGCTGGTTGATCCTGAGCCGGTGCTGGTCAAAGAGTATCAACGGCTGGTCACGGAAGAGATTGAACTTAGTAAGCTGGCTGAAGATGATGTTGAGCAACCTGCCGCGCTGAAAAGTGGTGAGCGGATCCAGGTGATGCTCAATGCGGGCCTTAGCCCGGAACATGAACAACTGCTGGGTGGGCGAGTGGATGGCGTGGGCCTCTATCGCACCGAGATTCCCTTTATGCTGCAAAGTGGCTTCCCATCCGAGGAAGAGCAGGTGGCACAGTATCAAGGCATGTTACAGCTTTACCCGAACAAACCGGTCACACTCAGAACACTGGACATCGGTGCGGATAAACAGCTTCCTTATATGCCGATTAGTGAAGAGAACCCCTGCCTGGGCTGGCGCGGTATCCGTGTCACGCTCGATCAGCCAGAGATCTTTTTGATCCAAGTCAGAGCGATGCTTAGGGCTAATGCCGGAACCGGTAATCTGGGTATTTTATTGCCGATGATCACCAGTTTGGAAGAAGTCGATGAGGCAAAACGCCTGATTGATCGTGCTGGCCGTGAAGTTCAGGAAGTTTTGGGCTACGAATTGCCACAGCCCAAATTGGGTGTGATGGTTGAAGTGCCGGCCATGATATTTATGCTTCCGTATCTGAAATCGCGAGTCGATTTTATCTCGGTTGGCACCAACGATCTGACGCAATATTTACTGGCGGTAGACCGTAATAACACACGAGTTGCTTCACTGTATGACAGTTTGCATCCGGCGATGCTACAAGTGTTGAGCCACATTTTAACTCAGGCGACACAGTCTGGCCTGCAAGTGAGTTTATGTGGTGAAATGGCGGGCGACCCGATGGGTGCTTTGCTGCTGGTTGGGCTGGGGTATCGCAACCTCAGTATGAATGGTCGCAGTGTGGCGCGCATTAAATATCTGCTGCGTAATATAGACTTAGTGGATGCACAAGCCTTGGCTGAGCGGGTATTAAACGCCCAAATGACCACGGATGTACGCCATCTCACAGCGGCATTTATGGAGCGTAGAGGGTTAGGCGGTTTGATTCGCGGTGGAAAGTAATGTTACAGAACTTTACCTACTGTAGCTCCCCTGAGTGCCCCCAGGCTATGCTATTATGCGCAACCTGAAGCCCTAACCGGGCAAGAACATTAATTCTCTCAAAATATGAGACATTTCGTGGTGATAGATGAGCAATAGCTATCTGGCGTTTCCTAAATTCGATCCGGTCATTTTCTCAATTGGCCCGGTTTCCCTGCATTGGTATGGCCTGATGTACTTGGTGGGCTTCGTCTTCGCTATGTGGTTGGCGGTTCGTCGGGCCAATAAGCCGGGCAGTGGCTGGACCAAAGAAGAAGTTGAAAATCTCCTTTACGCCGGCTTCCTCGGGGTATTTGTCGGTGGTCGTGTTGGTTATGTTCTGTTCTATAACCTGCCGCTGTTCCTCGATAATCCACTCTACCTGTTTAAGGTGTGGGATGGCGGCATGTCATTCCACGGCGGTTTGATTGGTGTTATCTGTGTGATGCTGTGGTTCGCTCGCCGCACCAAACGCCATTTCTTCCAGGTTGCTGATTTTATTGCTCCACTGATTCCGTTTGGATTAGGCGCTGGCCGTCTGGGCAATTTTATCAATGGCGAGCTGTGGGGCCGGGTCACAACGGATACTCCATGGGCGATGCTGTTCCCGACTTCTCGGGGCGAAGATATTGCGATTGTTGCCGCAGACCCTGCTAAATGGCAGGCAATCTTCAATCAATACGGTGTATTGCCACGTCACCCTTCGCAATTATATGAAATGATTCTGGAAGGGGTGGTGCTGTTTATCATCCTGAACCTGTTTATCCGCAAGCCGCGCCCTATGGGCAGTGTTTCAGGCCTGTTCCTGATTGGTTATGGCGCGTTCCGAATTATTGTGGAATGTTTCCGCCAGCCTGATGCCCAGCTTGGCTTGTTCGACGGCGTGATCAGCATGGGGCAGATCCTCTCTGTACCTATGATTCTGGCCGGTATCATTATGATGATTTGGGCGTATCGCCGTCCTGCGCAACAACTTTCGTGAGGTAACATGAAACAGTATCTGGATTTGATGAAAAAAGTGCTGGAAGAAGGCACTGCTAAAGATGACCGCACCGGTACTGGGACGCTGTCAATTTTTGGGCATCAGATGCGTTTCAATTTACAAGATGGTTTCCCGCTGGTAACCACCAAGCGCTGCCATTTGCGTTCCATCATTCATGAGTTGTTATGGTTCCTCAACGGCGATACCAATATTGGTTATCTGAAGGAAAATAACGTCTCAATCTGGGATGAGTGGGCTGATGAAAACGGTGATCTTGGCCCGGTTTATGGTAAGCAATGGCGCGCTTGGGGCGCTGCTGATGGCCGCCAGATTGACCAACTGAGTAAGGTAGTGCAACAGCTTAAGCAAGACCCAAACTCCCGTCGTATCATCGTTTCTGCATGGAATGTGGGTGAGTTGGATCAAATGGCTTTGGCACCGTGCCATGCTTTCTTCCAGTTTTATGTGGCTGATGGCAAGCTGTCTTGTCAGCTATATCAACGCTCTTGCGATGTGTTCCTCGGCTTACCATTTAACATTGCCAGCTATGCATTACTGGTACATATGATGGCGCAGCAATGTGATTTGGCAGTGGGTGATTTTGTCTGGACGGGGGGCGATACCCACTTATACAGCAACCATATTGAGCAAACGCATCTGCAATTAAGCCGTGAACCACGGGCGCTGCCGAAACTGATTATCAAACGTAAACCTGCTTCATTGTTTGACTATCGTTTCGAAGATTTTGAAATTGAAGGGTATGACCCTCACCCTGGTATCAAAGCCCCGATTGCTATCTGATGTTAAACCGGAGCCATTTGGCTCCGGTATACTAATTTTTAGCCTGCAACACCCCCTCTAATAGCCATTCCTTTCATTTTATCTACTACGTCTATTGGCAAAGAATTGCGAAGCGCGCCGTACCTTTATTGGTATTTATGTCGCTATAAATAAAATTTTGCGTACCACTTCCAGCCTTAATTAATGGCTACTGGATCTCAATTTTTCACGACGTAAACTCACGCCATGAAAACCAATCTACGACTCAATAAACTGCGTTTGATCAGCGGAAATATTATTAAAAAACAAAAAGGTATTAGCCTTATTGAGCTGCTATTAGTCATTGCCTTGGCCGGTATCATGACAGTATGGGGGGCGCAGAGTTGGCACCAGTACCGGCAACGGGAGAGGCTCGCGGACAGTGCTCGCCAGTTACTTGCCTTTCTAACACATTTACAGGCCAAGGCTAATCGCAGCAATAGCACGACATTATTGTGGGTACGGCAAGACAAACAGGGGTGTTTAGGCAGTGGTAATAAGCCAACAATAGCCTGTTCTTTATTAGAGGGGGAAATATTTATTCCACCTTACCCTGATGTTTCTATTACGATTTCTTTAAATAAAGAAATTGGTTTTTATGGCATCAGAAACACGGCGCAGGCAGGAAATATTATGCTCAGTAATCCGGTGGGGCATATCCGGTTAATTATCTCCAGCCGTGGGCGAATCCGGCTATGTAGTGAGGGGCAATCAATAGCAGGGATTCATTTATGCCAGAAATAGCAAAGAAGCTGGATGCTTCCGTACCAGGTTATTTTTCGCAGAAATACAGGGCCGGTTTTACCTTGCCAGAAATGATGCTGGCACTGAGTGTTGGCAGCATGATTATTATGGCCGCCACACAAGTTTTTCCCCAATTACACAAGCAAATATCAATATTGCAGCAACATTATCATCTGGAGTTAGCTCTCAGTCAGGTTATGGCGGTAGTGGAAAAGGATCTTCGGCGGGCGGGATTTTGTCATGGCGAGTGTCAGGGAAAGGCAATTACAACAGCTAGTTACCCAAGTGAAGCCTCAAACTCTTGCCTGATTGTTGCTTATGACCTCAACCGCAATGGCCGGTGGGAAGGGGCAAAACATCAGGAGTCCGAATACTTTGGTTATCGGCTACGTAAAAAAATATTAGAAGGCCAACGCGGAGAGTTGAATTGTTCTGGCGGTGGTTGGGAAAAGCTGCTTGATCCGAAAGACATCACTATTACGCATTTTTCTGTTAGCCGATTGCCACAGCAAACCTCAGATCAGGTTTATCGCGTGCAATTGGCGGGACAAAAAAGAGGTAATCCGACAATACACCGTCAACTGACTTATACCATTCATGGGGGTAATTTATGAGACTGGAGCAACAGCGGGGGGCGAGTACTTTGGCTGCTATCGCTACCCTTTTTGCGCTGGGCTTATTTTTGCTGTCAGCCTTACATCGACAATTGGATAATATTCATAAAATTACCGCGGAGGAACAGCGCCACTTGCGTGCCTTTAATCAGGCGACATCATCATTGAATTGGGGAGTAACCCAGAATTGGTCATTCAGCTTGCCGTGGCAGAGGAGGGGAGTATGGCATTGTCATGAGCAGCCACAATATGGCTTAAAAGCCTGCATTAGACCGTCATCGCTGGCTGGCTTTTTTATTCTTAGGGGAGAAAGCCAATCTTTCGGAACTCAGCCGCCTTTGATGCTTTACCAACGAACTAAACTGAATGCAGAACAAGGAAATAAAGGACAGTATCGATTGGTGAAAGCTGCTCATGGTTGGCTGGATTTTTGCCCGGACAAGGATGCTAAATTTTGCCTTTAATAAGATATTGTGTCTGGCGACGGTATGCTAAAAATCATACTGAACAGGGGTTTAGCCTGCCAGAGGCCTTAATTGCAGCACTTTTTTTCTCAGTCTCGCTGCTGGGATTGCTGCAATACCATCAGGCACTTTTGCAGGGTTTTTCTTCTTTATGGCAGCAACGCCAGGCGTGGTCTTTGCTTAATCAACATATTGACAGTGGTGGTGACAAGCCTGCTAAGGCACTTATCTCCGGAATCAAACCTCACTGGCAATACCATCAGTTTATAAAGCGAATTGATGGGGAGTGCACGGAGTTTACATTTACCCTGAGAATACAACCGAAGCAGCAGGCGGAATTAAGTCGCTGGTTTTGTAATACGAGTGAAGGGAGTTAGTTGTATGGCTATAAATAGGATAATGACGATAACCTATTGCGCTCATTCATTATCAAGTTAGAGTATTAAACCTCAGGATTTATCCACAAGTGATAATCAGCTGGTTTAATCATTTATGGATATTCTCCATAGTGCCTTAAGGGAGTCATCATGTTCACGGTTTATCATTCTAATCAATTGGATTTACTCAAAGCGCTAACAACTGCGCTGATAGAACGAGAACCGTTGGATAACCCTTTTCAGCAAGAAGTGGTACTGGTGCAAAGCCCAGGTATGGCCCAATGGCTACAAATGCAATTGGCTCAACAATTTAGCATTGCAGCTAATATTGAATTTCCATTGCCTGCGACCTTTATCTGGGAAATGTTTACCCGCGTGTTACCCGGCATCCCAAAAGAAAGCGCATTTAGCAAAGATGCCATGACATGGAAACTCATGTGGTTATTGCCTGACCTATTGGAGAATCCGGTATTTTCTGCGATGAAACGCTATTTAAGTGATGATAGCGATAAACGTAAAATTCACCAACTTGCGGCACGAGTCGCTGACCTTTTTGACCAATATCTGGTGTACCGCCCAGAATGGCTTGAGAGTTGGGAACGAGGTCAACTTATTGATAATTTGGATGATGCCCAGCAGTGGCAAGCTTTACTGTGGGTTGAATTAACGCGCTATACCCGCCAATTAGAACAACCGGAGTGGCATCGCGCCAATCTCTATCAGCGTTTTATTCGCACACTTCTCGAATCCGATGTTTGTCCGACAGGGCTGCCCAAACGAGTATTCATCTGTGGCATATCCGCTTTACCCCCAATCTATTTACAGGCCTTACAAGCACTGGGTAAACACATTGATATCCATTTGATGTTTACTAATCCGTGCCGTTATTTCTGGGGAGACATTCAGGATTATGCTTTTCTGGCCAAGCTGCAAAGCCGAAAACGCAGACATTATCGTGAGTCGGTGGAAGTAAAACTGTTCCGTGACCCTGAGCAGGCGGAGCAACTATTTAATGCTGATGGTGAACAAGACCTTAGTAACCCGTTATTAGCTTCATGGGGGCGACTTGGTCGTGACCACATGTATCTGTTATCCCAGGTTGATGAGATCCAAGAGGTTCATGCATTTGTTGATATCGAACCCGATAACCTATTACATGGTGTTCAACACGATATGCTGGAGCTTGAAGACCACGCCATTATTGGTACTACGCCAGAGACATTAGCGCATAGCCACCAAAAGCGAGTATTAGATCTCAGGGATCGCTCCCTAAGCATACACGTCTGCCACAGCCCTCAGCGCGAAGTTGAAGTCTTACAAGATAATCTGCTGCGATTATTGGAGGCTGACCCTGAGCTGACTCCGCGTGACATTATTGTCATGGTCGCTGACATTGATAGCTATACCCCCTATATTCAGGCCACATTTGGGAATGCTACAGGGGAGCGCTATTTGCCATTTGCGATTTCAGACCGCAAGGCTAGCCAGGCACATCCTGCACTTCAGGCTTTTATCTCTCTACTTGATTTGCCCCAGAGCCGTTTTACTTCTGAGCAGGTATTAGCCCTGCTGGAAGTGCCTGTTTTAGCCAATAAATTTGGTATTACCGAAGATGGATTGCGTCGTTTGCGGCAATGGGTTGACGAGTCAGGTATCCGCTGGGGATTAGATGATGACAATGTGCGTGAGTTGTCTCTGCCCGCAACCGGTCAGCATACCTGGCATTTTGGCCTGACTCGTATGCTGCTGGGTTATGCTATGGACAGCAATGCCGGTGACTGGCAAGGGGTTTTGCCCTATGACGAATCCAGTGGTTTAGCGGCTGAGCTTGCCGGGCAATTAGCGGATATGTTGATGCAATTGAGCCAGTGGCGACAGCAATTGAGCGAATCTCGTTCACTCAGTGAATGGCTACCATTATGCCGTCAATTATTAGATACCTTCTTTGAGCCCGATAATGATACTGAAGCGGTGCTGGTTTTGATTGAACAGCAATGGCAGAAGGTTATCAGCTATGGTATTGCTGCCCAATATCCGGATATCGTGCCACTGAATCTGTTACGGGATGAACTGGCTTCGCGCCTGGACAATGAACGAATTAGCCAGCGTTTCCTCGCGGGGCCAATCAATTTCTGCACACTGATGCCGATGCGTTCAATCCCGTTTAAAGTGGTGTGCTTATTGGGGATGAATGATGGTGTTTACCCACGAACATTACCACCGTTGGGTTTTGATTTGATGGCTAAACAGGTTCGGCGCGGTGACCGTAGCCGCCGTGATGATGACCGCTATCTGTTCCTCGAAGCATTACTCTCCGCCCAGCAGCAGCTCTATATCAGTTATATCGGGCGCTCGATTCAAGACAACAGTAAGCGCTATCCTTCAGTTCTGGTTAGCGAGTTGATTGAATACATTTCACAAAGTTATCACTTGCCAGGTGATGAAGAACTCAGTGCAGATGACAGTGCCAAACGGGTCATACAACATTTACTCTGCTGGCATGCGCGTATGCCGTTTGCAGCAGAGAATTTTACCCAAGATAGTGAATTACAAAGTTATGCCGCTGAATGGTTACCTGCTGCTGAGTCCAGAGGGGCGGCACACCCAGAATTTAATCAGCCTCTGCCACCAGAACCCTTACCTGAAATCACTCTTGATGAATTAATCCGCTTCTATCGCCACCCTGTGAGGGCTTTTTTCCAACTCCGGTTGGGGGTGAATTTCGTTATTGAAGAAACGGAGCTACCTGATGAAGAACCTTTTACTTTGGATAACCTCAACCGTTATCAGTTTAATACTCAATTATTGAATGCATTGATAGAAGAAAGTGATATCAATACTGTCTTCACCCGTGCCCGTGCGGCGGGCAACCTTCCTTATGGTTCTTTCGGCGAGCTTTACTGGGAAAATCAGCAAGAAGAAATGCTGCCATTAGCTGAACAAATTCGAACTGAACGCAAAGAGAGTCACAGTATTGAGCTAAACATTGAGTCTGGGGATACCACCTTGACTGGATGGATGCATCAAATTCAGGAAGATGGCTTAGTTCGTTGGCGACCAGCGGCACTTACGGCGGTTGATGGGCTTTTATTGTGGATTGAACATTTGGTGTATTGCGCCGCAGGCGGTGAGGGTGAAAGCCGGATGTATGGGCGTAAAGGCACTGCATGGCGTTATGCGCCACTGGATTGCGATGAAGCACGGCAATATTTACAGCAGTTAATCAGTGGCTATCAGCAAGGTATGTGCGAACCTTTACTCCTACTGAGTAAAAGCGGTTGGGCATGGTTGAGTCAGTGTTTTGATCGCGAGTCTGGTCAAATTTTGTGGGATGAAGAAATACAAACCAAAGCCCGAATGAAACTTTTACAGGTTTGGCAAGGTGACCAACGGATTGCCGGAGAGGGTGAGGATAACTATATACAAAGGGTATTCCGCCTGATGGATAACCAACATCTCGACATGATATTAAATGAAACTGAACGTTATTTATTACCAATAGCTCGCCATAATAAGGCGTGATAGCTGTGCATGACCAAACCAGATTTTAGTGCAGATTGAATACCAGAAGCCGGATATATGTTTTAGCGGCAATTTTAAAGGGGTTAGGGGAGAAACGGAATGCATAAACAGTTTGCCCGCATCATTGGCATATTTTTCTTATTAGGTTTGCTGGCCCCATTGAGTTGGGCTGACGCTCCTGCATGGCAACCACTGGCAGAAGTCATTCACAAAAGTGAACATGACCTGCGTAAATATCAGGCAATAAAATTGCCTAATGGTATGACGGTGTTGTTGGTCTCTGATGAACAAGCGCCTAAGTCTTTAGCTGCTCTGGCATTGCCTGTTGGATCACTGGAAGATCCTAATAACCAACTGGGATTAGCCCATTATTTAGAACATATGTTACTGATGGGGTCTAAGCGTTTTCCAGAGCCAGGTAGTTTTTCTGAATTCTTGAAAAAGCATGGTGGTAGCCACAATGCGAGTACGGCTTCTTATCGAACCGCTTATTATCTTGAAATTGAAAATGATGCATTAGCCCCGGCGGTTGACCGCTTGGCTGATGCTATTGCAGAGCCGCTGTTAGACCCCATTAATGCCGATCGTGAACGCAATGCGGTGAATGCAGAATTGACGATGGCACGCTCACGCGATGGAATGCGGATGGCGCAGGTGAATGCGGAAACACTTAATCCAGCTCACCCCAGCGCGCGTTTCTCCGGTGGCAATCTGGACACACTTAAAGACAAACCCGATGGTAAATTGCATGATGAGCTTCTGAGCTTCTATCATCGGTATTACTCGGCCAATCTGATGGTGGGGGTACTGTATAGTAATCAATCTTTGGAGCAATTAGCACAACTAGCCGCTGATACCTTTGGTCGAATTCCGAATCGGGATGCAAAAGTACCACCGATTACAGTACCTGCAGTCACCGCGGACCAAACCGGTATTATTATTCATTATGTACCAGCTCAACCGCGTAAACAGTTGAAAGTCGAATTCCGCATTGAAAATAACAGTGCAGAATTTCGCAGTAAAACAGATACCTATATCAGTTACTTAATAGGTAATCGTAGCAAAGATACCTTGTCTGACTGGTTACAAAAACAAGGGTTGGCTGATGCAATCAATGCAGGTGCTGACCCGATGGTAGACAGAAATGGCGGCGTATTCTCTATTTCAGTATCCCTTACCGATAAAGGCCTGGCTAATCGGGATGTCGTGGTAGCGGCCATTTTTGATTACATCAACATGCTGCACAAAGATGGCATTAAAAAGAGTTATTTTGATGAAATCGCCCATGTATTAAATCTGGATTTCCGCTATCCCTCAATCACGCGGGATATGGATTACATCGAGTGGCTGGTGGATATGATGCTGCGGGTGCCTGTTGAGCATGTGCTTGATGCCCCTTATCTGGCTGACAAGTATGATCCAAAAGCCATTGCTGCGCGACTGGCTGAAATGACACCGGAAAATGCCCGTATCTGGTTTGTCAGCCCGGAAGAACCTCATAACAAAGTCGCTTATTTTGTTGATGCTCCTTATCAGGTCAACAAAATCAGCCCGCAAGAGATGCAAGAATGGCAGAAGTTGGGGAAAGATATCACGCTGAGTTTACCGGCACTTAACCCCTATATTCCGGATAACTTCTCTTTAATCAAAGCTGATAAAAATATCACCCGACCACAGAAAGTGGCTGAACAACCAGGGCTGCGGGTGTTCTATATGCCAAGTCAGTATTTTGCTGACGAACCGAAAGCCGATATCTCCGTTGCTTTCCGTAATCCACATGCTCTGGACACCGCCCGTCATCAGGTTCTTTTTGCTTTGACTGACTATCTGGCTGGGCTGTCACTGGATGAGCTGAGTTATCAGGCCTCAATCGGTGGGATCAGCTTCTCAACATCGCCGAATAATGGCTTGTATGTCAGTGCTAATGGCTTCACTCAGCGGATGCCGCAGTTGCTGACTTCTTTGGTTGAAGGTTATTCCAGTTTCACGCCAACAAAAGAGAGATTGGCACAAGCTAAGTCTTGGTATCGTGAGCAATTGGAAGTCGCTGAGAAGGGGAAAGCTTATGAATTGGCTATTCAGCCAGCGAAGTTACTGTCTCATGTCCCTTATTCAGAACGTAGCGAGCGACGTAAATTGCTGGACAGCATCAGCGTGCAAGATGTTGTGACTTATCGCGATGACCTGCTCAAGCAGTCTGCGGTAGAAGTCTTAGCGGTAGGCAATATGACTGCCGAGCAGGTGACATCTCTGGCCGAGTCATTGAAAAAACAACTCAGTTTGACTGGAACAACCTGGTGGACTGGTGAGGATGTCATTGTTGATAAAGCCCAACTTGCCAATATGGAACGGCTAGGTAGCAGCTCTGACGCAGCGCTGGCCGCCGTCTATGTGCCGACGGGTTATACCGAAATTGAGGGTATGGCTTACAGTGCCTTGTTGGGGCAAATTGTACAGCCGTGGTTCTATGATCAACTACGCACCGCAGAACAACTCGGCTACGCGGTATTTGCCTTCCCAATGTCAGTTGGGCGTCAATGGGGCTTAGGTTTCTTACTGCAAAGTAATAGCAAGCAGCCTGATTATCTTTATCAGCGCTATCTTGCGTTCTACCCACAAGCTGAGAAGCGGCTGCGGGAAATGAAACCGGCTGATTTTGAACAATATAAACAAGCGTTAATCAACCAATTACTGCAACGCCCACAAACGCTGGATGAAGAAGCTAGCCGATATAGCAATGATTTTAATCGCAATAATTTTGCCTTTGATAGCCGTGAGAAAATGATCGCTCAGGTGAAGCTGCTGACGAACACGGCATTGGCAGATTTCTTCCAGCAAGCGGTTATCAAACCACAAGGCTTGGCACTGCTTTCTCAGGTTAAAGGTCAGGGGCAAACCGCGGGTGGGTATGCGGTGCTTACAGGATGGACGACCTATCCAACAACGTCAGCCTTGCAAGCAACCTTACCGCAGAAGGTATTGGCTCCATGACATCAATGACTCCCCAGCGGCTGGAACCGCTAACGCTCCCCTTGTATGGCGAGAGGCTAATTGAAGCTTCCGCCGGTACAGGTAAGACTTTTACCATTGGGGTTCTTTATCTCAGATTGTTGCTTGGCTTAGGCGGGGAAGCAGCGTTTCGTCGCCCCTTAATGGTCGAGGAAATCCTGGTGGTGACCTTTACCGAAGCAGCAACTGAGGAGTTGAGGGGGCGAATTCGTGACAATATTCATGAGTTACGTATCGCCTGCGTACGGGGAGTCAGTGATGATCCAATGCATCAGGCTTTGTTAGCTGAAATCATTGATTTGAGTGAGGCCGCAGCGCAATTACTGGCAGCTGAGCGCCAGATGGATGAAGCGGCAATTTATACTATTCACGGTTTTTGTCAGCGAATGCTGGCTAACAATGCCTTTGAATCGGGCATCTTATTCGAACATACCTTGGTGCAAGATGAGCTGCCATTACGCAGGCAAGCTTGCGCCGATTTCTGGCGGCGTCATTGCTATCCGCTCCCGTTGACTATTGCCAGAGCGGTTAGCCAGGAGTGGAGTGGGCCAGAGGCATTACTTAAAGATCTTTCTGCTTACTTACAAGGTGAAACGCCAAAATTTCGGCAAGCGCCTGGTGATGATGAAACGATACTCAGTCGACATCAGCAGATAGTGGTACAAATTGATGCAGTTAAGGCGCAATGGCGCGCAGCTGCTCCAGAGTTAGAGGCGCTGATTAGTAGTTCTGGTGTTGATAAACGCAGCTACAGTGCTCGATATTTACCTAGCTGGTTGGAAAAAGTCGGTAGCTGGGCTGAGCAGGAAACCGGCGATTATCAGTTGCCCAAAGAGTTAGAGAAATTCCGCCAATCAGTACTATTTGAAAAAACCAAAAAGGGTGAGGCTCCTCAGCACGATGTCTTCCATGCTATAGACCGTATATTCGAACAACCTCTGACACTCAGAGATCTGATTTTAGCCCGAGCTATCAGCGAGATACGAATCTCTGTGCAGCAAGAAAAACGCCAGAGGGCAGAGCTGGGGTTTGATGATCTGCTCAGTAAACTGGATGCGGCATTGCAACAAGCTGGTGGAGAATTGTTGGCTCAATCCATTCGCACTCGTTATCCCGTAGCAATGATTGATGAGTTTCAAGATACCGACCCGCAACAATACCGAATTTTCCACACACTTTATGGTGGGCAAGAAGAGTGCGGCCTATTACTGATTGGTGACCCTAAACAGGCTATTTATGCTTTTCGTGGTGCCGACATTTTTACTTATATTCGTGCTCGCTCAGAAGTAAGTGCCCACTACACATTAGAGACTAACTGGCGCTCATCCTTCCCAATGGTGCAATCAGTTAACCGGCTTTTTAGTCTGGTCGATGTTCCTTTTTTGTTTAAACAAATTCCCTTTATAAATGTGGTGCCTGCGCAAAAAAATAAGCAATTATCATTTGAAATAAAAGGGAAAAAACAGCCAGCTATGTCTTTCTGGTTGCAGTCCGGGGACGGTGTTGGGGTTAGTGAGTACCAACAATTAATGGCACGGCAATGTGCCGCTCAAATCCGAGACTGGCTTACTGCTGGGCAAAAAGGTTTGGCACAATTAGTGACAGCCACAAGTTCAAGGCCGGTTAAGGCGTCAGATATCACCATATTGGTGCGTAGCCGGGCAGAGGCGGCATTGGTGCGCGATGCCCTGAGTGCATTGGCAATCCCATCCGTGTATCTCTCCAACCGTGATAGCGTATTTGATACTGCTGAGGCCAAAGATCTGCTGTGGCTATTGCAGGCTGTTTTGGCTCCCGAGCAGGAGCGGGCATTACGCAGCGCTATGGCGACCGGCATCTTGGGGCTGGATGCGCGAATGTTGGATGAGTTGAATCACGATGAGCGAGCTTGGGATGCTTTGGTTGATGAGTTCGATGGTTATCGCCAACATTGGCAGCGCCGTGGGGTGCTCCCGATGCTGCGGGAGATTATGGCTCAGCGCCATTTAGCTGAGAATTTGCTGGCAACTCAGGGCGGTGAACGGCGGCTAACAGATTTGCTGCATTTGGGCGAATTATTGCAAGAAGCAGCATCACAGCTTGATAGTGAGCACGCACTCATCCGTTGGCTGGCGCAACAAATAGCACAACCGAATCATCAGTCTGATAACCAACAACTTCGTTTGGAAAGTGATCGACATTTGGTGCAAGTCATTACTATCCATAAATCCAAAGGATTGGAATACCCGCTGGTTTGGCTACCTTTTGTGGGCAATTTCCGCCAGCAGCAAGACGTGCTCTATCATGATCGCCACAGCTTTGAAGCATTACTTGATCTGAATGCTGATGAAGAAAGCCAGGCTTTGGCGGAGGAAGAACGTCTGGCTGAGGACTTACGGTTATTATACGTAGCACTCACCCGTGCGGTTTATCATTGCAGCATAGGTATTGCCCCGTTGATTAAAGGGGGGCGAAAAAAACAGGGTGAAAGTGATATGCATCTCAGCGCGTTAGGCTATCTGGTGCAACAAGGTCAGGCGGGAGATGCGCAGTATCTTGCTGATAAACTGGCACAGTTAGCGGCGCTGGCAGATGGAGAGATTTCTGTTTCACAAGCCGGGCAACTGGATGAGACACCTTGGCTGCCGCAGCAGGATGAGTTGCCAGCCCTTGCTGCTCGACAGTTTAGTCGCCAAGTACACGATTTTTGGCGGGTCACCAGCTATTCCGGCCTACAACAGCATGGTTCGAGTAAAAGCGTAGCCTCACAGGCGCTGAGTGTGCCATTACAGGAGTTATTACCACGGTTGGATACTGACGCTGTTGGCGAGCAGGTATTAATAACTGAGCCTCAGTTAACCCCTCATACTTTCCCCCGAGGTGCGGCACCCGGTACTTTCTTGCATGATTTACTTGAACCTCTGGATTTCAGCCAGCCGATTGAACAAGACTGGCTGACAGATCAGTTACAGCAACAAGGTTTTGGTGAACAGTGGTCATCCATGCTGTGTCAGTGGCTAACTGACATTGTACAAACCCCTCTAAATGAAACCGGTGTGACATTGGCGCAATTGACACCACAGAGCAAGCAAGCCGAGTTGCAATTTTATTTGCCGATAGACACTTTACTGCAAGCGCGTGAGCTAGATACCTTAATCAAGCACTATGACCCACTCTCTCGCCAGTGCCCGGTGTTGGATTTTCAGCAAGTCAGAGGAATGCTGAAAGGGTTTATTGATCTGGTTTTCTGCTGGCAAGGCAAATATTACTTACTGGATTACAAATCCAACTGGTTGGGTGAGGACAGCAGTGCCTATACCCACGATGCGATGGCCCAAGCCATGGCTGAGCATCGTTATGACTTGCAATATCAGCTTTATACTCTGGCATTACACCGCTATTTGCGTCATCGATTGGGTCATTATGACTATCAGCGCGACTTTGGTGGTGTCATTTATCTCTTCCTGCGTGGTGTTGATAAACAACATCCGGGGAACGGCATTTTTAGCTGCCGCCCTGAACGAGAACTCATTGAGAGAATGGACTGTTTATTCAGTGGTCGTGAAGTAGGGCCGCATATTAGTGACAACAGTGGTATGGCGATAACCGGTGAGGGCACATCGATATGATGACGTTACTGGAGCAAGCGGTTCGTGACCACTTACTACGGCCACTGGATGTTCAGTTCTCGCGGATGATAGCCGGTGATGATGATCCCATGTTGCAACTGGCAGCCGCTGTTCTCAGTACTGAAGCTGGTGCTGGGCACGTGTGTCTACCATTGAGTTATTTGCAGCCAGATCAGCTGTTTGGTGGCCGACAGCCAGCGCTATCACAAGCACTGTGGCAGGCTGTTGGTATGCCAGATCAATTACATTGGATACAAAAACTCAATAGCTCCCCGGCAGTCAGTGATGGTTCACAACCAACCCCCTTAGTGTTGCAAAATGACCGTTTGTATTTACAACGGATGTGGCAATACGAAGGTGATGTAGTGCGCTTTATTGCCAGTGACAATATGGCGTCGCTTATCAACAAAACCAGTGACGGCAGCGGAACCAGAGACGTCAACGAAATATTATTAAGAGATACGCTTGATCGCCTATTTGGGCCGGCAGAAAATGAGGTCGACTGGCAAAAAGTCGCCGCTGCGGTAGCGGCTACCCGCCGTATTTCCGTGATTTCCGGTGGTCCAGGGACGGGGAAAACAACGACGGTAGCCAAGTTATTGACCGCATTGATACAACTGAGTCAAGGGCAACGTTTACGTATCCAACTTGCCGCTCCAACCGGTAAAGCTGCCGCACGGCTGACTGAATCGCTGGGGAACGCCATTCGCCAGCTCTCACTAACTGACGATGAACGCAAGCTATTTCCAGATCAAGCATCCACATTGCACCGTTTATTGGGTGCACAACCTAATAGCCAGCGCTTACGGTATCACCGTGGTAACCCGCTAAACCTTGATGTGCTGGTGGTTGATGAAGCATCAATGGTGGATTTGCCCATGATGGCGCGGCTCATTGCAGCATTACCCACTAAAGCTCAGGTGATTTTTCTCGGTGACCGTGACCAATTGGCTTCGGTAGAGGCGGGTGCAGTACTGGGTGATATATGCCGCTTTGCTGAGTTGGGTTACAGCGAGCCTAGAGCTAAACAGTTAGCTCGCTTAACGGGATGCATATTAGTGGGAAACATCCCGATTGGTGAGGTGGAGGCAGATGCCGTCAATGTCCGTGATAGTTTGTGTTTGCTGCGCAAAAGTTACCGCTTCGATGAAAAGTCCGGTATTGGACAACTTGCTTTAGCGGTTAATGCCGGGAGATATCGTGATGCATTAACCGTTTTTAATGGTACATATTCGGATATCGAGCGCTTTTCTCTGACAGATCCCGATGATTATCAGGTATTGCTGGAGGACTGTGCTGCTGGTTATCAGCACTATCTTGAACTGGCAGCTGCAGGTGCTGATGCGGTGGATGTACTTGCTGCATTTGGCCGCTATCAACTGTTATGTGCATTACGCGCTGGGCCATTTGGTGTCAGTGGCTTAAACGAGCGGATCGAACAACTATTGCATCGCAAACGATTGATAGAGCGAACGCCGGGGCCATCGGGCCGTTGGTATGTTGGCAGGCCGGTGATGATAGGGCTTAATGACAGTACTCTCGGTTTATTCAACGGCGATATTGGTATTGCTTTGCCTGATCCTGAAGGGGAGCTGCGGGTGCATTTCCAATTACCTGACGGCAATATCAAATCGGTGCAGCCGAGTCGTCTTCCCAGCCATGAAACTGCTTATGCTATGACCGTACATAAATCTCAAGGGTCGGAGTTTGAGCATACTGCATTGGTTCTACCCAATACGTTCATGCCAGTGTTAACTCGAGAATTGGTCTATACCGCGATTACCCGCGCACGCCAGCGTTTGACTCTGTATTGCAGCGATACAGTATTAAGTCATGCGATACGTACCCCTACACTTCGCGTGAGCGGGTTGGTGGAGCGTTTGAATCAATTGAAGTGAAAATATCGAAGGGGCGAATACCCCTTCAGATTACAAATCTGCCAGTAAAATCTTTGAGCGGCGCTGATAGTTATACAGCTCCTGCTTCTGAATAGGTAACACTTCAACCTCTGCGGGAGTAAAACCGCGCTCCTGGAACCAGTGGATACTGCGGGTGGTTAACACAAACAGCTTTTTAAGCCCCATCTGCCGTGCCTGATTCGCTACCCGTTTTAACAGCATTTCACCACGGGAAGAACTGCGATAATCCGGATGTACCGCGACACAGGCCATTTCACCGATTTGCTCCTCGGGGAAAGGATAAAGTGCGGCGCAGGCAATAGTCAGATTATCTCGTTCGATAATGGTGAATTTGTCTATTTCCATCTCAAGCTGCTCGCGTGAACGGCGTACTAAAATGCCTTGCTGCTCCAGTGGGCGAATCAACTCTAATATGCCGCCAATATCATTAATGGTCGCGCGACGAACTTGTTCTGCACTTTCCATGACAATCTGTGTACCGATACCATCACGAGAGAACAGTTCTTGTACCAGAGCGCCATCTTCCTGATAACTCAGTAAATGGCTCCGGCGCACACCGCTGCGGCACGCTTTCACGGCCCCACGCAGAAAACGTACTGTTCCCGAGTTGTAATCACCCTCCTGCTCCAGGTCTTCAATCCGTTTTTGAGCATCATTAGGGAACAGTTCTGAAATAATATTGCCTTCGCTATCTGTTACCCCTTGTGATGAACAGAAGCCGATCATTTTTTCAGCTTTCAGTTTGATAGCTAGTTGAGTTGCAACTTCTTCCGAGGTCAGATTAAAGCTCTCGCCGGTTACGGATACAGCCACTGGCCCCAGCAACACAATAGCGCCATTGTCCAACTGGCGATGAATCGCTTCTTCATCGATCCGGCGAATACGGCCGCTATGGCAATAATCAACACCATCATCCACACCCAACGGCTGAGCAATAATAAAGTTACCGCTGACCACATTGATGTGCGCTCCCTGGAGCGGAGTATTATTCAAACTCATCGATAATCTTGCAGTGATATCCAACTGCAATAAACCCGCCGCCTGTTTGACCATTTCCAACGTCCTGGCATCAGTGACTCGGGTATGCTTGTGATAAACAGGTTCGTAGTGATGCTGTGCCAGATTGCTGTCAATTTGTGGACGAGCGCCATAGACCACAACCAGCCTGATCCCAAGGCTATGCAACAAGCCTATATCGTTAACGATACTAGAAAAGTTTTCATGCTCAATCGCCTCGCCACCCAGCATGACAACAAATGTCTTGCCGCGGTGAGCATTGATATAGGGAACTGAGTGGCGAAATCCCTGGACCAGTTCAGTACTACGTTCCTTCACGGCAGACCCTCTTTGAATTTTTATTCGGTATTTTTGTATTTTTATTCTTTTTTGACCAAGATGGCAAGCACGAAATTGCTATTAAATGCATATGTATGGCGTATGTGTATTAATAAATTGAATAACATAAAAATGTTTTTCTGATGACAGCGTGGGATCGATTCGTTAAAGTTTTTCCTCATGAATTTTTTTTGTTCGGTTTTTATTCATATTTTGGTAGTTACTTTGGAGTTACATGGCAGATTCAAATCATAATTCTGGGCGTCGGCGTCTACTACAAGGTGCTGCCGCGACCTGGCTACTGAGTGTCAGCCGGGTTGGATTTGCTGCTTCTTCCCATATTATTGCCGTCAGGATTTGGCCCTCTTCAACGTATACTCGCGTCACCTTGGAATCCAATACACCGCTTAAATATCGTCAATTTGCGCTGACTAATCCGGATCGGATCGTGGTTGATATTGAAGGCGTGCATCTCAATAGCGCTTTGAAAGAGATGACTAAGCAAGTTCAGTCCGGTGACCCTTACCTTAAGCAGGCACGGGTTGGGCAGTTTGATAAAAACACTGTTCGGCTGGTTTTGGAGCTGAAGCAAAGCATTAGCCCGCAGCTGTTTACTCTTAAACCTTTTGCCGAGTTCAAAAATCGCCTGGTAGTGGATCTCTATCCACAAGAAGGTAAAACTTCGGCTGAAGATGATCCGTTACTGGCATTATTGGAAGACTATAATAAAGGCAATGTGGAACGCACTTTACCTGCTGAGGCACCCAAAGCGGGTAAAGCAGGGCGCGATAGGCCAATTGTTATCATGCTAGACCCAGGGCACGGTGGGGAAGACCCAGGAGCGATTGGGCGAAATAAGACCCGTGAGAAAGACATTGTGTTGCAAATTGCCCGTCGGTTGCAGGCACTGATTAAGAAAGAATCGAATATGCGGGTATTTATGACGCGTAATGAAGATGTCTTTATTCCATTAAAAGTCCGGGTGGCGAAAGCCCGTAAGCTGCGTGCGGATTTATTCATTTCGATTCATGCCGATGCCTTTACCAGTCAGGCAGCCAGAGGTTCCTCCGTCTTTGCGTTATCGACTAAAGGCGCAACCAGTACTGCTGCGCGTTTTTTAGCGCAAACACAGAATGAGGCCGACCAGATTGGCGGGGTTAGCAAAAGTGGTGATCGCTATCTTGACCATACCATGATTGATTTGCTGCAAACCGCGACGATTAATGACAGCCTGAAATTTGGTAAAGAAGTGCTCAACCGCATGGGGAAAATTAATAAGCTGCACAAGAATCGTGTCGATCAAGCGGGCTTTGCTGTATTGAAAGCACCTGACATTCCATCAATTTTGGTTGAGACGGCGTTTATCAGCAATTTGGAAGAAGAGCGAAAGTTACGAACCAGCCATTTTCAGCAGCAAGTGGCCGAATCCATATTTGCCGGTATCAAAGCTTATTTTGCTAATGGTGGAGCGATGGCCCGACTTTAATGAATGTTGCTATTAATCGAAATATACCCTAAATAATTCGAGTTGCAGGAAGGCGGCAAACGAGAGAGTCCCGATGAGTTGACGCCAGTCAATGATTCGGGTGAACGAAAGCAGCCAACGCACA
>NZ_JAUJTZ010000016.1:0-106938 GCF_030433455.1 Yersinia sp. 22-579
AGTTGACCGCAGGTCCCCCCCACACAGGTGGCGTTAGCGGTCAGCGTCTCACCGACCACCGGATTGCCGGTCACGACGACCGTGGTGCCGGTGGTCAGGGTCAGGGTGACCCGTTTGCCGGTGTCCTTACCATTCACTTTCAGGCCCACCGTCAACGGTGATGCAGCCTGTAGGCCGGTGAACGTGGCGGTGTACACACCCGGGTGGGATGCATCATCCTGCACTGCACCGAACGTGTACTGGGTGCTGTCCACGCCGCTGTCGGCCAGGAACAACGTCAGTCGGTCTTTTTCACCGCTGACCGGGTGCAGGCT
Source organism: Yersinia sp. 22-579 (assembly GCF_030433455.1). Classification (NCBI taxonomy): domain Bacteria; kingdom Pseudomonadati; phylum Pseudomonadota; class Gammaproteobacteria; order Enterobacterales; family Yersiniaceae; genus Yersinia; species Yersinia sp. 22-579. Next base: position 315 of record NZ_JAUJTZ010000016.1, read on the forward strand.
GCCATCGGCCGCTTTACTCATCAGCGTCAGCGTTAATGTGGCCTGGTCAGTCCCGTTCGCCACCAGGGTGGTTTTATCGGTGACCAGGGCGGTTTCGGCCAGAGAGAAGTCTGCCGCCGTGTCTTCCAGCAGGACCGTGGCCTTCGCTAAAGGTGCCCCAGCCACCTGGGCGTCCAGAGCATACTGCCCGGCTTGCGTGCCGGCCGTCAGGGTGGCGGTGTAGACCCCTTGACCGGTCTCTTTCAACGCAGAGAGCGTAGGACCGGTCTGCGCAACCGCCGCGTTCTGTTTCAGCGTGCCGCCGTGGACAAGGGTGCTGTCGGCGGTCAGGGTGCCCGTGAGCGCAATCTGGTCGGTCATCCCGATAACCGGGTGACCATCCGCATCCTTCAGCGTGACGGTGACGATGGTCTGGGCTTTTCCGTCAGCCAGCAGACGGGTATCTGTCGCAATCAGGGTTGATTGACCGGCACTGACCTGGGGCTCGGTCATCACCACCTGCATTTCTGCCCGCTCGGAAGCATGACCTTTCGTGTCGTGTGCCACGGCACTGACCAGCCAGGCATTCGCTTCCCCGACTTTCCAGGTTGGCAGGGTCAATTGCCACTGCGTACCCTGCCCGGAGAGCTTCCCGCCGGCCATCACCAGGTCGGCATCATCCCAGACAATGTCCTTCAGGCCGTATTTGGTCTGGACGTTCAGTGTCACCGGGATAACCTGCTGGGTACGGCCTTCTACGCGGGTCGGAAGACTCAGGTGAATAACCTCCTGTTTGCGGTATTCAAGAATAATGTTGTTGTTACGGTCAATCAGGTCATAACGGCTGCCCGCCAGGCTGCGCTGGGCTGCCACGGTGCCGGTATCGAGCTGTTTGGCCAGAGATTCACCAATGCGGTAATTCAGCTCGGCCTTGAACTGGGTGTCATGCTGGCCATTCTGACCGAAACGTTCATCGGCGCCCAACGTCAGCAACGGGAACGGGGTGTAACTCACCCCGGCAGTCAGGGCCCGCGGGTTCTTCTGACGGTTTTCTTTCCCGAACAGGGCTACCTCGTCCCCGTAGTACTGCTCATACATCATTCGGGTACCCAGTTGCGGATACGACGGCAGATAGCCTTCGGCGCGCACATCCCAGCCGTTGGCTGGACGCTCATCGTAGTCCTCCACATCCGGGGAATTTTTCCAGCCCGTCAGTCCGATGTAGGCGTTGGCAGACAGTTTAAGATTGTCCCGCCAGTACTCAGCCCCGAGGCCGGCCCGGGCGTGGTCGCGGGACAGGTCGTAGTCGAGGAAGGTGTTGGCCCCGAGCATGTCATGGTCGCGGAAATGGCGGACCCCGATACCGAGGTTGGCCTGGGTCCGTCCATCGGTACGGTGAATGCCGCTCTGGCTGAAGACCATGTTGGCTGGGGTGTCATACCAGGGGTGCAACAACGTAAGCTGAGAGCTCTTGAGGGAAAAGTTCTTGTCCACATTGAGCTGTACCTGGGCGGTGCCGAACTTGTTGAGCCAGGTCTGCACCTCTTCATTAGCCTTGTTGGTTGCCATACCCAAGGCCAGCGAGGCGGCCGCGTCGCCGTCGGGGTGCTGACTGAGGAAACTGCCGGTCTGCGAGGCCACGCCCGCCAGCATCTGCGCGGTGTTTTCTGCGTCACTCAGCGCTTGTGCTGGGACGAGAATTTCATCACCCTCTCCCACGGCACGAAATCCTTTGGCGAAGGTGCGACTTTGGTTGAGCTGTGACAGGGCAGAGAAAGACAGGCCATACCGTGTGGCGACGGTGTAGGCGGACTCACCGCGTTTGAGGCGGTAAGGTACGGTTTTCAGTGGAGCTGTCGCATTCTTTGTTACCGGTGCAGTCATGGCTGCCATGGCCGGTGTAAATGAAACAGACAGCGGGAAAATGGCCTGAATGGCAATATTTGCCCAAACTATTTTCTTGAACGGTGTACCCCCCATTTTTTTATCGAGGGGCTGGTGTTGAAGTATTTTCATAAAAGTGCCCTGATCCAACACACCCAAGCGTGTTTTATTTAATTAAGGTGGTGAATAACAACGAGGAATAAAGGATGAAGTTTTATTTATTCCTCGTTGTTATTTTGAAGATTTTAGTCTCCATCAAAAAACATTCTCTAATAAACGGGATAAATAAAAGGCACGCATCATCATAGATGATACATTAATCACTCAGTGAATAAATAGGCTATCGACTGCCAATATAAAAGATGGAATTTAATAGCCAAATACTGATTACGCACTCAATCGTAAAAGCCTTTTTGATGGAAAATAATTTAAGTGTGAGTTGTTTATTAGTCATCTGTTGTTGTGTCTTTTTTATCTGTAGCCAAATTCTGTGAGCCCATTCTAATGTGTGAAAAACACTTTTAACAACACTCAGAATTTATCTGTGAAAAAACAAAAAAAACCTACCATTCAAAGAAATAAGAGATGTAACCAGAAAAATTCTGAACGGCATAATCATTTCATTACGATATAAAAAACCAGTAAAAAACTCTACTTCATCATACGGTAACTGTAATCGTTGCCAACAACTTGCGGGCTCATACTGCTTTACACCTACGTGTTGGAGGCTATATATTTTATTCATTCAACCACATCAGTCGTTTCCGTTGGGTTCTCCGCCATAACAATAATTTGATTGATACTGTATCTTCATTTAGAAATCGCATTATTATGAAATTCTGCTTATTATCATTGAGATATCGATGTGATTATATCCTCTGGAGGAACGTATGGTGTTAATAGCACCCAATAATAAACGCACTCATTAAATATCTTCTGCTGGTATCAAATAATTTCATTATCTAACTGTATGGATAGAAAATTAACTATGATGAATACTAACAGATAAAATTTAAATAAAAAATGAGACATTTGTAGGAATGTTCTTTATTTTACTAATTTTCGATTTAATTAAAATTAACAATATGATACAAGTTACCCTATTTATTAAATATAAATAATAACAAAATATCAACATCAAATTTTATTTCCCCGTGAGTATACAACATAAATATCGGTATTCACCTTACATCTTAAGGTAAGTTTAAGGGGTATTTACGGTCTATTTTTGGGATAGGAACAACTAACGGGAATTTATGGTAATTATGGCTGGCTACTGAAGGTTTTCCGACGCCATAATAGCGTCGTTTTCAGTATCCGGTTTGAGAAGCTCACTCAGCAAGACTGGCCCAGTTCGTTCACCCAACTCTTTTATATCTAGCATATTTTCGATAACCATAAACCGTACCGCTTTCAAGCCAAAGTTGTTTAATGAAGCTTGTCAGACGCTCATATTGCCGAGCACGCAAAGATTGAAGCTTCTACAGCCACTGGCAATGACCGCTGAAATGGAGACCAAGAACCAGATACAAAGGGCGTGCAATATAAAAAGGGCGTGCAATATAAAAAGACTTAATGAAGGCGGATTTTAGCCTGACATTCTTGCAAAATATGTGCCTGTTAGATTCAATTGATCGCTGCAACACCCATGTTAAACGGAGGATTATTGAATGAAACATACAAGACTATTTGGTAAATGAAAAAAATTTCGATTTCTCAATCCTTCCTCACTATCCTCACTTAGTTTGAAAGTTCATGTGCTGAACTCCCCTTCTGGTAACATTAAGACTCATTGAGTACCGATTAAGATCCTTTTGGTTTTTGCGTTAAAGCCCCAAATTATCCAAGATTAGATAGTGACAAAGATATGCGCATAATCTTTGGTTGGAGTCGGTAATGAGAGCGAGTACTGTTGGTAAAAAACGTAATACAAACGTGTACTTAAACGCTGATTTAATTGATCAGACCAAAGCGCTTGACCTGAATTTGTCGGCAACGCTGAATCAGGCACTTGAGTTGGCTGTTAAGGAACGTCAACGGGACCGCTGGCTGGCTGACAATCGTGCGGGTCTTGAGGCACTAAATGGTTTTGTGGACGAAAATGGACTGTTCTCTGACGACAATGAATTTGGGGTATTGTAGTGGCGCAATTTTTTGTCTACAAAAACACGGCCAGAAATAATCAAACATATCCCTACTTTATTGATATTCAATCTGATTTTCTAAACTACCTCAGTACCCGACTGGTCATTCCTTTGGCCCGTAAGCAACCAATAAACTCACAAGTGAAGGTGTTGTCACCTATCTTAACAGTAGATCAAGCAGACTATGTGGTTATGACAAGTTTACTAACTACCACAGATGTTAAAAAATTGAGTTCAGATCACCCGGCTATGGATGCACATCATCTGCGTGACGAACTGGTTGCAGCTTAAGACTGTCTTCTCATTAAATTATTTCTTTTCCTTTTGGATCCTTTTCGGTTTTTGAGGTAAAGCCCCGAATTATACCCGACTTATCCACTGTTTCTGTGGATAACGCTATATCTTGTGTTTTATATATCTAATTCATACACTATAGCGTGCCAAATGGCATAGGGTCACGGCATGACGGGCGTCTGTTGTGGCCCTTTCTTGTTTTCTTTCCTCGGTATTTAATCCATTATAGAAAAATAACCGAATGATCCCGGATCCGATCGGGGAATTATTGCGCTCGGATGAACGTGACTTTTACGGCACAATGAGAGTGACCCTGGGCAATAGTGAGGGTGTGTTGTCACATATCGGGTTATTAGCCTGATGATCGCGGAGATTGAAAACTTGAGCCTTATCCCCCACGAAACGGAAAACTTTTCGCGTAGCGCGATCGGTAGCTATTTTGACTGGCAAGGCGCGGCCGAACTGCGCAACATGGCGCTCCGTGCTAACCTTGGCACGCCGGCATACCTGTTAGCACCGGAAGTGTCGGTGCTACTTGGGTATTTTGCTGACTTACATCAACGGTTGCTGATGGAAACGCTGTGGAATACCGGGGCTAGAATTAATGAAGCCCTGTCCATCACCCCGGCCGATATTGAGCTGGAGGGAGGCCGTCCTTTTATTGTGCTGCGGACACTCAAGCAGCGCCGGCGTAAGCCGGGCCGGCCCACAAAAGTGGAGCAAGTTCAGGGATTTGACCGGGCTATCCCGTTATCGGACCAAACTTATACGCTGCGTTTGCGGGAATATCTGGCCACCTTCAAACCCAAACGGCATGAACCGCTGTGGCCGATCACCGATGACACAGCGCGTAACTGGCTCACCCGCGCGGTGGACAGTGCCCAACGTGACGGGCTTGTGTTTCGGGTGAATCCGGTAACCACCAAAACTTTCCGGCACAGCTATGCCATGCACCTGATCCAACACAGTGTGCCCTTGAAAGTGGTTCAAGCCTTTATGGGTCATAAAGAACTGAAGAGTACTGAAGTGTATACCAAAGTCTTTACCCTTGAGGTAGGCCAACAGTTTGGGGTGCGATTCAGCATGAACGCTGATGATGCACGACGACTGATCAGCACTATTCCCGTGAGCAGTGAAGAGATATTTAGGCCAATCCCTATCGACGTTCGCAAAGAAAATCTAAAATAAAATAGTTTACTTACTGATTAATAAGGGAATGATACTTAATACTTAATACTTAATACTTAATACTTAATACTTAATACTTAATAGATAATAATTCATACTTATGATGTAATGCGAATAATTTTAAAAGCATGGGATGGATGATGATCACAATTATCGGTTGTAACAAAGGTGGTGCAGCCAAGACTACGACTGCCATCAATATCGCTATTGGTCTGGCACTGCGCGGTGAAGATGTTTGCCTGGTCGATGCTGATGTTCAGCGCTCCGCCTCTCGTTGGTATGCCGAGCGGGAACTCTCGGGACTGAAACCGACCATCACATTGATTGAGAAACGTGACAATATCTCTCAAACGCTAAAAAGTCTGGATAATAGATTTGGTCAAGTTATCGTCGATGTCGCTGGTCGTAACAGCCGGGAACTGATCACCGGTGGTACCGTGGCGCATCAAATCATCGCGCCTCATCAGTGTTCCCAATTGGATCTGGATACGTTGATGGAGCTTCAGCAGCAACTGGAGAGTATGCGAGATTTGAATCCCGAATTGAAAGCCTGGTGTTACCAAACCATGGCGACAACCAATCCCTTGATACGGGGGACGGAACGTAATGAGTTTCTTGAGTATGTGAAAGAGTTCGATGGGCTGGTTCCTCTGAGTAGTGTCGGGTGTTACCGAAAAATTTATCGTGATGTGATGTCAGATGGACGTTCAGTGCTGGAGACCGACAATGATAATGCAAAAGTAGAAATCATGGCTTTGTTGCAGGAGGTTTTTTGATGGCACTTAAAAAGCCGCAGTTGCGCAAAGAGGTGACGGAAGCTGACGCTGAAGCTTTGGCCAACAAGTTGGCTGATCGCCCGTATGGTGAAAATAAAAAGCCCTCCTTACAACCTGAAACGCTGGCCAGAACCACCATATCATTACCTGAAGGTTTGTTGCGCGAACTTGAAGATAGGGCCTTGACCAACAAGCGTGCGGGAATAGCACCTAAAAATGTCAGCGCATTGGTCCGAGAAGCGCTAGAGTCGTATTTGAAAATCAACTAAGTTAGTTGAGTGCGCGAAACTAGTCTTTTATGCGAAATTTTTATTACCCATCTATTGAGTGAATAATGTGACAATCCACCCTCAATCTCGTGAGCAATGTGTGACATATTGCCTTGAGTCAAGAGATTAACTCAAGACTGTGACAAATTGCCTTCATTTCGGTAAATTTACTGCTCTTTCATGGGAAATATTTTTCATGGGAGAGTGTAGAGGGTAATTTGTCACGGTTGGCGCCTTTGCTAAGGGCTAATTGTCACACTTCAGTGTAGGAGAATACTATGTGTGTCGTCATGCGGCCTGATTTTTTCTCAATATAATCAAGGCTTATTGGCGTTCGTCTATTGATTTCTTCAACAATAGGATTGAGAAATCTGCGTCTGAAATCAGGCATTCGGGTATAGCTCTGTGGCAATTGATAACGTTCAATCATCCATTTAACCCCCAGAATAGCGACTCCCGTGCCATCGCTTCTTCTGTATTGACACAGTGACTCATAGAGTCGCATAGCATAGGGACTAGTGATCTCTTTTGTTTCACCGAGCCGAAATTGAGTGAACCGATTTTGTAAGCCAATAAAGAAAGGAATGAGATAAGGGTTCAAATGGACACTGTAAACACCTCGTGCCGGGCTGTGCGCACGCTTAATAAACCAGGGATAGGACTCATAGCCTTTCTCATCTCCTAAATCTTCCTCGGGCCGATAAAACGTGACCTCTTTACCAACAAAGTTCTTCAGTGCATGACGAATATCTTTGCTGGCTTCTGCTGATGTTAAATTGAATATCTCAGCGTATTTTGACACGGCAATCTCACAGATGCCGTTATGTTGTTCAATCCCTTGCACACTGTCCACTTTTCGGATTTGATCAACAAAGAGATAAAGCATGCGTTTCTGATCACGAGACAGGCTGTATGCGGCTTCGGTCAACTCATTAGATTGAACGATACGTTGGCCAACTTTACGGGGCTTATCTTTAAATTCAGGTGGCATATCCATTTTTATCCCTGTAATAACTGTGACATGTTTTAATGTTGTCACTGGTGCAACGATCTGTCAAATGCCTGTGCATAAAGTCTATTTTTAAGGGCAATATGTCACAGATTTAAGGGCAATATGTCACGGTTTAACCGTATTTTGAGGGTGATATGTCACACAATGGGGGTGATATGTCACACTGAGTCCGCGGAGAGGCCCGTGGTATAAGGCTTGGGAGTACCTCTAAAAAGGTTTAAAAAGGATCTTAAAAAAGATCTATTAAAAATATGTGGTGTATATGTGTATAACTCAAGACATCAAATTCAAATAATGATGTCGCTATCCGACTTTGTCGGATACTCCTTTCTTATTAGCTTCGCTGTTATGCTTCCTCCCTCCGGCTTTGCCTACGGGCAATACAACCCTACTATTTTCCAATCACCAAATATATTTTTATAAAATTTTGTAAAAATTACAAAAACCTAAAAGCCATCTGTACATACTAACTTACAGCCCCCTAAGTGCCGCCAGCATACTGACGGCACTAAGTCCCCGATACATCGCGGCAAAGCCGCGCTAACGGGGTTAAAGGGCTTATCTCTATACTTTCATTGCCAGTAAGGCCGCAAAGCTTAGCAGGGCGAAGGGGGTATTAGGATCTTTGATGATCTTTTACCGGCTTACGCCGGGTTTCGGCGGTTTACTTTCCGTAGTATATGAAATTCCTGAAAACCGCCTTCCATGTGCTACGCACATAAAAACTGAACATTGAGAAATGTTGCTTGTGGTGAAGGTGAAATTCTTCGAAAGAAGATAAATTGTGCCGCAGTTTTCCCGATAGTCAAATGTATCAATAATTAAGTATTTTCACTACATTTTGTATGTGTTGAAAACATTTTACTGGTTTTATATCGCATATTTATATCTTTTCACAGGTAGGAACTTTTATTTTAATTCAGTGTTATATTTGAATTATGGCTAATTTTTACCAATCACCAGATTAATTCTTAAAGTTGTTATATATGTACATTACACTAGAATACCTACCAAATTGAATTTGGCCATAGTTCAAACACTACGCCCATATGGATTGTTTCCGGTTTGTACTCGATCATATCCTCTGGATATATTATATACGGTCAAAAACATCGTTCTAGGGCACTCGATATGAATAAAAATTCGAGAGGACATCAGCTTTTTCATTTAAAATGAATAATAATTGTTATTCTGAAAACCACATATCATTCTAATTGGATAAAATATGTTTACAATGCCCTGTATTCAGTTGGATATGTTTATGTTGCATTATGGAGAGTAATCCTTTGGCCCTCTCACGACCTATCAATACACGATTTATTGTATTTCTCTCTCTTATTATCATCAATGGTGTATATTTTGTTTTCGGAAAATATCTGATTGATGAGCGATATGCTTTTTCACAACAGACTCAAGAAGTTATCAATAAAACAATTCCAGGCCTTAACTTGTCACAACAGTTGGTTTTTAATCTCACAGAAATTCGCCGGCTTCAATTAAGAGCTGTAATCTACCAAGATACTTTATCTGATGAGCAGTACACACAAAAAGAAAAAGCACTGACAAAAAAAAATGATGATATCTTTATCCAGTATGAAAAGTTGATTGAATCACCTGAAGAAATGGTCTTATTCACTAGACTGAAGGAGAATTGGCGGGCTTATTTATCAATGTCTCAGATTGCAACAAACCTGCTTGTAAAGGGTGAGAAGGAAAAAGGCAGGGACGTATTGTTACAAAGTGCGTTAACTTACTTGGTTGCTTTTGAAAGGGATAATCAAGAACTTATTGGGATTAACAATAGCTACATTGCTTCTTTCAGTTTGGGGATTGTATCCACTGAGGCTCAAACGCTGAAATGGTTTTACATCATTATGGTTATAAATTGGTTGTTCCAAGCGATCCTTCTGATTGTCTTATCAAAGCAATATCAAACCAACACAAAAGCAATCAGTGATGCCAATATTGACCCACTCACTAATCTCTTTAATCGTAGAAAGATTTTATCCGAGTGGAACAGATTATCTCCTACAGACAGTAAAGTGATAATCATAGGAGATATCGATCATTTTAAACATGTTAATGATACCTATGGACATAATGTTGGTGACTTCATTCTCATTGAGGTTGCTAAATTGTTACAGCAAGGAAGTCGTGGTACCGACTTAGTTGCCCGTGTCGGTGGGGAAGAGTTTGCAATCATTGCTAACAACACCACGTTGGAAGAGGCATTTATCATGGTTGAGCGAATAAGAAAAACAATCGAGTGTACCCCCTTTATTTACCATTCAGGGGCAGTGATAAATATAACAATATCATTCGGGCTCAGTCTCTGTGTCAACAACGATAGTTCTTTTGAGCATGCGCTATCTCTTGCAGATAAAAAACTTTATCAATCCAAGAATGAAGGGAGGAATAAGACGTCGTATTAATGAGTCTAATTAACCCTCACCCATTATTATACAGAACGGCATTAGGATGAGTTATCTAGCTTGAGTCTTTTTGATTGTTCCCAGTATGCTGGGTAAAATTGTCCTGATCTTGTAAATGGGCCATTTATCGTAAAAAGGCCGGCCACTATATATCCTCAGTTGATATTTGTAATAGCGCAAAAAAGCAGCATAGATTGAGCTAAGCTTAATAAACTGATTATCGTGTCAACTGTATGGGTGTTTAAAGGAAGTAAAACACAAAATTTATCCTTCAGATCGTTAACTGGATCGTATTTGTCATAGGAGGATTAATTGAGTGTAGTGAGTTAATTCGGCAGCTATGCACATACATTATAAGGAGTCTGACATGCGAAAAACAGGCGATATAGACAGAGCCATGTTGGCAAGACAACTTCCAAACAGAGCTGTAGCACTGATTCTTGCCGGTGGCCGCGGTACGCGCCTTAAAGATCTCACATCGGTCAGGGCCAAACCTGCAGTCCATTTTGGTGGGAAATACCGGATTATCGATTTCGCATTATCTAATTGCCTAAATTCAGGTATTCGTCGTATCGGGGTTATTACTCAATATCAATCCCATACTCTGGTACAACATATTCAACATGGTTGGTCATTTCTTAGCGAAGAAATGAATGAGTTTGTTGATTTATTACCCGCGCAACAGCGTCAAGGGAGAGAACACTGGTATACGGGTACAGCCGACGCTGTTTTCCAAAATTTGGATATTATCCGACGCTATAAAGCTGCATATATAGTGATTTTAGCCGGGGATCATATTTATAAAATGGATTACTCGCGAATGCTGTTAGACCATGTGGATAGCGGTGCTGCTTGTACCGTAGCCTGTATTGAGGTGCCCAAAGAAGAAGCAACAGCTTTTGGCGTGATGGAGGTATCCAAAGACTTGCAGGTGAAAATGTTCTGGGAGAAACCAGCAACTCCCCCAGTATTGCCTGATAAACCCGATCGAAGCTTGGCGAGTATGGGGATCTATGTCTTTAATGCTGATTTTTTGTTCGATTTACTCACCAATGACCATGCCGATGAGAACAGCAGCCACGATTTTGGTAAAGATATTTTACCAAAAATCACCGAACAAGGTCATGTATGGGCACATCCATTCTCACACTCATGTGTTTCTACCTCACCTGATGCATCTGACTATTGGCGTGATGTAGGAACGTTGGAGGCTTATTGGCAAGCTAACCTCGATCAGGCTGCTATTACTCCTGAGCTGGATATGTATGACCCTCACTGGCCAATTAGAACCTATGCAGAACCGCTCCCTCCTGCAAAGTTTGTTCAAGATCGGTCAGGTCGTCACGGGATGACTACGAATACTTTAGTTTCCGGTGGTTGTGTTATCTCCGGTTCGGTAGTGATCAATTCAGTACTATTTTCCCGGGTGCGGGTTAATTCATTCTGTAATATTGACTCTTGCGTTTTACTTCCTGATGTGGAAATTGGTCGCTCATGTCGTTTACATAGCTGCGTTATTGATCGTGCCTGTAAGATCCCTGAAAGTATGGTTATTGGTGAAAATGCAGATGATGACGCACGCCGATTCTATCGCTCAGAAAATGGAATTGTGTTAGTTACCCGTGAGATGTTGGCGAGGTTATAAGTCAATATTCCCCTCTTGGATGGGCTAGAAGGGGGAAATAGGATCTTGGTATTTGTGATAGTTAACTTTGAAGTAATGTTTATCACACAGGAGAATACTTCCCCATGAGCAGAGATAAACCCCTTAAATATATTGCAATAGCCTCCCTCTTTATGGTTGAGCTAACCTTGCCATTAGAGGCCGCAGCGGCCAGTTTTGACTGCAAGTTGGCTGTTCTTGCAGATGAAAAAGCTATTTGTGCAGACCCTGCGTTGAGCGAAAAGGATGTGCAAATGACTACAACATATAATTTGCTCAAAGGACTGTTATTAATGGGGGCTCGTGGTGCGTTACAGGATGAACAGGGCGAGTGGCTAAAAAAACGACAGCAATGTGGTGCAAATCATACTTGTCTATTGCAATTATATGACCGACGGATTCAGACCCTTATGGATGCATACAACAATATTGCCCGAACCATTAATTCCGATTAGGGATACTTCTGACTCCCTGCCCTACTTTGTTTAAGATTAGATTTTTGCTGAAAATAAACCACCGATAAATCTGGCCTACAGGCTGAATAAGGCATTTTTACACCAGTCGGTTAGCAGTTGTAATGTGATCTAACCCTTGATGGGCTTACCACCGGTAAGTGGTGTTTCGATATATAGCGCACGAACTCAAACTGAGAGATCTATCATTTCATTTCTGGATTAAATTCTATACCAGTTAGGTCAGCGATATATGTCAGCGTAGGAGGCCAGTACGCGGGTCGCCGAGGGGAATAGGTGGGCTCTGTTGATCTTGGCGTGTTTGTTCTCGTCGCCAACGACGTACGCAAGGTACCGTCAATCGAAAGAGGCGGCAACAGATATGCTTAACCTACAAAATTATCGCGCCACATCTCGACTCTACCTGTTATCTGAGCAGACCCCATTATCTAGGCGGGTTATTTGGAACTATTTTTATTATTGGAACATAATCACTAAGTGGCTATCTTGATATCCAGACTAAAAAAGGAACTGACTGATGAGTGAGTTGTATACAAGGCCTGTTTTAATGTCAGACATTTCATTTTTCATGAGCGAATGTGAAGACAGCGCCAGAAACGGACATTTACTTCAGGAGATCCTTATTCCGAAAGGAAATAAGGTTTTTGAAAAGCAGATCCGGCAGGTCATCAAAATGAATAATTCTGATCAATACACAGGCCATTTCATTCTTATTCTAGTCCGTCAATCTGATGATATGAACGTGGGTTTCCTGTGGCTATGTGCCTCGCAGGATTTGGCAGGCAGATCATGTGTAGAAATAAGGGTTATCAATATTATCAAGTCAATGCGTGGCCAAGGATGTGGTACCTTGCTTCTTACCGTCGCCATTAGGGAATACAGACACCATGTTATAACCGCAAAATGTTATCCCAAGTCATTTCAGATGTCCGGAATACTCAAGAGACGGGGATTTGAAATTATGGGGACCTCTGAGAGAGGGTCAGAGTTCCTCTGCTTGGAACCAAAATAAGAGACTGATGTGAGTCCCCCGATGTCGCTGGGCATTAGGTTTTTAAAATGAATAGTGAAACTGTATGTAGGGGAAACTCTGCTATTGGTCGCCTGGAGGTGGGGTGGCCTCATCCATGTGTGCCGAACGGGACGACCTTCGAGGTCACAGACGGATTCCCCAGCACCGGATTTATCGGGGTAGAATTTACCTTGGAAGTAGCAGGAGTGGCGGCTGACTATACGTAAATGGCATATGCTTCGAGCAGGATGAAATTTGTATATATCTTTGTATTGCTACTTTGAGTGAAAAACTAACTGGCACATCAAAATGGATAGTCTTATAATGAATGTAAGATTATGTCTTACATGAGGTGTTTATGGCCAGGACAATGACAGTAGATGTTGGTGAGGAGCTTCGCGACTTCATCGATTCGCTGGTTAGCGCAGGTGATTATAGAACTCAAAGCGAAGTGCTCCGTGATGCTTTGCGTTTATTGCGTGAAAAGCAGGCTGAGTCCCATTTGCAATCATTACGGGACTTGTTGGCTGAAGGGGTGAGTAGTGGCATTCCAGAAACATGGAGTAAAGATGTATTCCTACAGCGAATAAAGGAAAGGGTTAATCTGAATGAAAGAGATTAATCTGACACCGAAAGCAATTGATGATTTGGAAAATATTTGGCTTTATGGTCAGGTACAATTTGGTGTAGCCAAGGCGGATGAATATGTCGCTCGCTTTTCTGAAATATTTGATATTTTGGCCAGACATGAGATTGGTACACAACGACCTGAGTTAGGTGAAAATATTTATTCACTCCCTATTGAGAAGCATGTGATTTTTTTCGTTCCTTCAGAGTCTTCTATCACTGTAATTCGTATTCTTAATCAATCACAAGATGTAAATCGTCACATTTCTTGGCGATAGAACTCCAGCCTAGGTACAAGGGCAGGACTATGCCCTGCCTTCTTATGGTCAAAAACCAAGCCAACCAATACCGCCAGCTACGGAAACGTCATATCAAGCCGGGTAGGCGTAAGGATTCATACGTAAATGTGTAATATCGCGCTCTAGCCCTTGCCACATCTACGCTGTCAAAATTTAGCGTCACGCTACTGGCTGTATCAATATATGAGTTTATGGTTTCCAATATGGAAGTAATGAGCTGCCAGGGCTATCGACTACAAGGGCTACACTTTGTTTTGCCCTTGTGACTGCGACATAAAAACTTGCTGCGGGTCCTGGCTCCAGAGGAGCGCCAGTTTGAATGAACTTGAGAATGCCTGCAGTAGGTACGATGAGTACCCGCTCATGTGTTGAACCCTTGGATATTTTAAAATTCATGAAGTTAAGATGAAACTCTTTGCCTGAACTAGCTGTACTCCGCAAACACTGAGGTTGATATTTTGCTACATAATCGGCAACGTACCTTTTAGGCACAAGGAATACACCATCATGATCTGTGACTATCTCGTTCCTTGAGTCAGTTGCAGGAAACAACCAGCTTTTATCAAAAATAGTGTCAGAAAATGCAGCAATACTGGGATGGCAACGCCATGTCGTAGCACTCTCTGTAATATTTATTAATCCTTTTTCTTGGCGTTCACGAAACCAGGTTATTATTTCCGCATAAGCGTATCTTTTATTTTTTGAGCTCCGTGGATTAGTCGAGAGTACAGATTGGCGAATATCGCCAACCATTCGAATATCAACCGATGAGCGAAGACACACATCGATTATATCCCAATCATGACTGCTGAGATCTTGCACTTCGTCGATCAAAATTTCATCGTATATACATTCCAATCGATGTATTAACGCTCCTCCACTTTCTGAAATAAGTTCGTAAGCAAGACGACCAAGCTCACATGCATATACTGCTCCGCTTGAATCTAAAAACCGGTTAACTCCTTTAGCCATCATATTTGGCCTACCATCAAAGTTGAACCCAAGAACGCGTTTACTCGGAAATTTAAATGGTAGAAAAGGTTTGGCAAAATGGCGAAGTAGGAATGTATACCAACCCATTACTTCAATTCCAGCATGATCACCAACAGAGTTCGCCAGACGGCGGCTTAACTCATCTTGGTTTGTTTTAGTATATGTCACCACCAAAGCTCGTCGATTTTTTGGCAAACAGGTGCAATGATCAACTATTCCTTGAGTTTTACGAGAACCTGCAACAGCAAGTGTTAAATGGTTAGCCATGAATAAACCTTGCAGCATTTTTCATATAATCTGGTGGTGTAATGCTTTGAGAAGCACTTGCAATGCGAAGTGCTGTTTCCGTTTTTTCCCGATTCATCCATTTTGTTAAATCTGCAGATTGAGTTATTCCCAAAATTGCCCGAATGCTAGCTTCACTATTGTGGTGTACCAGCTGAGGTTCAAGGGTTGTCCCACTTTCCACGCTGCCAATAAAAAGCTCTCTTCGCCCCGTAGCAAGCCAATTTTCTACTGGCTCACGTAATAAAATAGGGTCAATGCCGTCATTATCTCGGAGAACTACCACGTTTTTGTCGAGCGCTGCGCATAATTCTAAACAACGACCTAAAGATAAGCCTCGCATACTAATAACATCAACACCAAACTCCATTGGGCGCTTTCCATATAGGTCCTGAAAAATTCTTTCAAATATAATCTCATCAGAGGGACCCTCGACGAGGACAACTTTATTTGCCAATGCCATTCTGAGAGTGTCATATCCCGGAAGCTTCTGAAAATATGATACTGTATCAGGATCTAGCTCTGATATTTTACTCACAGAGTCGCGCCCAATAAGTAGCAGGGAACCTAGCCCTAGTCTATTGAGTACAAAGGTGCTGTGAGTTGTGATGAATAATTGTTGTTGTTCACCTGCTAGAGTTTCTAGGCGAGACAAAAGAGTCGTCAGACTTGTATGAGAAAGGTGATTTTCAGGTTCTTCAATCATCACAAAATTTGCCTGCCCTGAGTGACGACTCATTGCTAGTGATATCTTAATTGATGCCTGTTGACCCTGCCCTGACATTGAGAATGGGACGTTATTGACATGTGGAGTAACGGCCGCTTCCCATGAAGTTCGCGAACTTTGATCCATTGCTAAGGCAATTGACTGATCATATAAAGATGCATGTAGTGTACCTATGCGTTTGTTTACATCCGCTAGCGCAGTATCGGACATTGATGCTTTTACTTCTCGATATAAAAGAGAGATTGAGGCTTTCTCGGCAGGTTCAAGGTGATCACTAAGGATCTGGCGGAGATGAAAGTCGATACCAGATGACGAGCGGACTGTTCGGGAGTCAATTATCGCAGTCACAAGTTGTTTTGGCCGATTGGTGAGCTTCTTGTCTGCAAAAGAACGCCAGTCCACAGAGTAATATTCAACTGGAAGTAATGGCGAAGGGTTTTTCATCCATTCATCTAATTCGTCAGCGTATTCGGGGTTAGGAATAATATTTAACGACACACCAGGACAAGCATTTGTTGGCACATCACTGTTAATTGCCCCACACAACATCTGTAATTCAGGTCTATTCTCAAAGAAAAGTTCAATACGAATTTCAGGTAAAGCTACACGTTGACCGCAAGCACGCTTATGTAAAAACTCTGAAATTAAGTTAGTATTAAACCAGTATGAATTGAGTTCTTCGGATGCACTCCGCCCATTAACTCTCCCTGTTAACGCAAGAGTAATGGCTTCCATGAGTGTTGACTTTCCAGCTTCGTTTCCCCCTACAATAATATTCATTTTTGGATTAGGCGTTAGCATGAGTTCTTTATAGATCCGATAGCCATGTATTTTTATCTTTGTTATCATCAAAAACCACCCTTTAAATTAACGATATTAGAGTCCGCTATTTTTTATTAATATATTTTCAACTTTTTCTCGTTCTCGTTCTCGTTTGACTATTGCCATCACAGTATTTTTACTCAAGTCTAACTGCCGCCCAATTTGTCTGTAGGAACAACCTTCAGCTATAAGAGCTAATACTTTAGGGGTTAGCTTCTCTGATTTTATCCGCTGCCCAGGCCTTCGCCCAAAAATGACTCCTCTGGCTTGCGCTGCCTGGATACCAGACCGGACACGCTCCCTCAGTAAATCCCGTTCAAATTCGGCAAAACCTGACATCAGGGTAGCAATCAGCTTCCCCTGTGGAGTGGATAAATCAAACTGTAAACCTGTTTGGGCAATAAGTCCGACGCCCCAAGATTGCAGGTCATTCAGTGTATGAAACAAATCCAGCGTCGAGCGACTCCATCGGGTTAGTTCCGTCACCAGAACCAGGTCAATTTTTCTAGCCTGCGCCAGATTTAAAATTTTTTGGCGTTGCTGGCGATCGCTTTTACTGCCGGACGCAGTTTCTTTCCAGATACCGGCAATGGTATAGCCAGCTTTACCGGCCAGTGCGAGCAACTCTCTTTCCTGACGTTGACAATCCTGATCGTCCGTCGACACACGGCAATATATCGCTGCAATTTGTCCCAATTGAACCTCCCTCACAAAACTGGCCTGCAGCCCGCATTCCAGCGTGACAGAATGGCGGTACTTTTATAGTTTACTTTAAATGATACACGGAAGGCCCTTTTCGACAAGGAGTCAAAAAACGTGCAACCCCACGATACGGCATACCCCAGGTTTAAAAGTCGCCTGACAGCCTCAGAGCTGGAACGGTTTTATACGCCAACTGAAGATGAACTGGCATTTTGTGCCACGGCGGCACGGGCACCCACAACGCGGCTGGGTTTTGTCGTTTTGCTGAAAACGTTTCAACGGCTCGGCTATTTTGTTTTGTCCAGCCAGGTTCCTGAGCCCGTCATCAAACATATCGCACAGTCTATCGGGCGCAATGCCGACTTCAAAAATTTGCACCGCTACGATAAATCGGAAGCCCGGCGAAAGCATGTCGGCACAATACGTCGCTTTCTTGATTTAAATCCGTTCTCCATAACAGGAAAAATGCTACTCCTGAACACATTCAGAGACGCTGCGCTGATTAAAGAAGATGTCGCAGATATTATCAATGTGGGCATTGAAGTGCTGATACGCCACCGTTATGAATTACCCGCCTTTGATTCTCTGGTACGGACGGCCCGCTCAGCGCGAGCGGAAGCTAATCAGGCACTGTATTTACGAGAGCAGACAGCCGTGGGTGAAGAGGGTGCCGCTTTTCTTGACGATCTATTTGTCGTCGGGGACGATCCCTGGCGGGTGAGTGCCTGGAATGATCTGAAGCAAGACCCGGCCAGACCTACCGTATATGGTATGAGGGATTTGCTGGCTCGCTTTAAACTTTTAACTGACCTGGCGGGTTACAACCGGGCGCTTAAAACCCTCCCCGTCGTCAAAATCAGCCAGTGGGCGCTGGAAGGCAATGCACTCGATGCGGCCAGTATGGCAGACCTGGTGCCTGCAAGACGGTATGCGATAACACTCGCGGTGATCCAGCAACGTCTAGGTGTGGTAACGGATGACTTATGCGATATTTTCTGTAAACAAATGAATAAGGTATCCCGCGCAGCAGAGGCTGAATTACAACAGTATCTTGATGATAATCAGGGCAAAACCGACGAGATCCTCCGCCGCTATGCTTTGCTTAACTCAATACTTCATTCAACTGAATCTGCAGGTAATCAGTTAAAGATAATTCGTGAAACGGTATCTTCCCGCCCTGATTTGTATGAGTTTTCCCGTCTTCATATTGAGTTTGGCGGCAAGAACGAATGCCGGTTTATGCTGAAAGCGTTCGGTCAGCGCCGGGCTGAATTATTACGTATCCTGTCTACGTTGAATTTTGTCTCAACCAGTCAAGATACGAGCTTCGAACGGGCTCTGGCATTGATGCTGTCGCAACGTCGGTGCCGAAGCGAGTGGATCACGCTAAAAAAAGGAACTGAAAGCGATCTCAGTTTATCTGACCTTTCGTGGGTTCCTGATAAATGGTGGAAATTAATCACGGGCGATCAGCAAAGAAAAGCACCTGAACAGCTTTCCCGCCGGCAATTTGAGGTTTGTGTCTGTACACAAATGGTCCGCGAATTGAAATCAGGTGATCTATGCGTGACCGGCGCGAACGTTTACTCCGACTATCGTGATGAACTGGTCCCTCTGCCGGAATGTGTTGAAACACGGGATACCTATGGTCAGGAAGTGGGTTTGCCTCTTGAAACCAACGCCTTCATTGACCATGTTCGGGATCTATTGACCACTGCGGCTCAAAAGGCAGATGATTTGTATCCAGATAATCTCTTTTTCCAGATTATTAATGGTCGCCCCAGGTTGGCTACGTTGAAGAAAAAGCCCCTTCCTGATGGGTTTAAGGCGTTGGATGCCGCTGTTGGAAAAAAACTGAATAAACTAGGGCTGTCTTTGCTGGATATCATGTCTGATACGACCCAGTGGCTTCACTGGGATAAACATATTGGCCCACTGAGCGGACATAAGGGAAAATTAAAAAAATCGACGCGCAGAAAAATCATCACAACCTTTGCTTATGCCACAGGCCTTGGTCCGATGCAGACTTCCCGCACTATCGCCGATATCAGCGCCCGGCAAATTTCGTTTGTTGACCAGCGGCAGGTGACCACGGAAAAGCTAGAAGCGGCCACAGTTGATATAATTAATGGTTATAATAAGTTCCAGTTGCCCCGGTATTGGGGAGAGACAAAACGGGCGGCCGCTGATGGAACTCAGTGGGATCTGTATGAAAATAACCTGTTATCCGAACGACATATTCGTTACGGAGGTTATGGTGGCCTTGCTTATTATCACGTCAGTGATACTTATATTGCCTTATTTTCGCATTTTATTCCGTGTGGTGCGTGGGAAGCGATCTATATTCTGGATGGACTCACCCAAAATAAGTCAGATATTCAGCCCGAAATTTTACACGGTGATACGCAGGCGCAGAGCGCCCCCGTTTACGGACTGGCCTTCCTGTTAGGCATTAAACTGATGCCCAGAGTCAGGAACTGGAAAGACCTTAAATGGTTTAAAGCTACTCCCGATGAAATTTATCAGCATATTGAAACGCTGTTCAGTAAAGAGGCCATAGACTGGGCACTTATCTCCTGCCACTTACCCGATATGTTGCAAGTTGCGCAATCCATCAGGGCGGGGCGGCTTTCACCTTCAACTATTTTGCGAAAACTGGGTACCGCCAGTCGGAAAAACAAGCTGTACTTTGCATTTCGCGAACTAGGTCGGGTGATAAGAACGCTGTTTCTGCTGGATATATTGGCGATGAAGAACTGCGCCGTATCATTCAGGCTGCGCAAAATAAATGTGAAGGTTTTAACCAGTTCACTCAATGGGTTCATTTTGGGGCCGACAAAATCACGAATAACGTACGGGACGAACAACTGAAGGTAATAAAATATAATCATCTGGTCGCTAACCTAGTGATTTTTCACAATTGTCAGGCGCTAACCCAGGCCCTGAAGGAACTGGAAGCTGAGAGGATGATTTTAACTCCTGAGATTCTAGCCAGGTTCAGCCCGTACCGCACGCATCATATCAATCGATTTGGTTTATCCGAGGTCAAAGAACGTCATCCCCCGCCCGCAAACTATGACGTTAAATTCTGACAGAGCAGATGTGTCAAGGCTTGGCGGGCGATCTTACGCATTTACGCACGAATCCTTACGCTTAGCCAAGCCCGTTCTAGGCAACATCTACATTTAAATGTAGTGGCCCTTAGCCTCTGAAAAATCTCTCAGATTTCACGTAGCGTGATCGATATTCATGCACATGCTCTTATTCTGATATGGATATCTGCAACTAAAAATAAAATTCAGTTTATTTTTGAGTAAAAAATTTACATTAACGCCTATGTGTAGCATTATTGTATCTATTCTTAAATGCTACATATTGAGGTGTTTTGTGTCGGTAAATACTAAACAAATCTATAGAGTGGCTGAGCGCTCTGAACACATGCTCACTCTTCTGACCAAACAGATCAAAGAACAAAAGGAAGAGCTGGAAGAAACGACTTATTTCCAGACTTATGCCAAGGCTGCTGTTGCCAAATTACCTAAATTGACTCGCGCAAGTGTTGACTATGCTGTCACCGAAATGGAAGAGCAAGGTTACACATTTTTGAAGAAACCGGCTGGTACATCTATAAAATATGCAATGTCACTGCAAAATATTATAGATATTTATCACCATCGCGGTGTTCCTAAAT
This sequence comes from Yersinia sp. 22-579, assembly GCF_030433455.1. Lineage (NCBI taxonomy): Bacteria > Pseudomonadati > Pseudomonadota > Gammaproteobacteria > Enterobacterales > Yersiniaceae > Yersinia > Yersinia sp. 22-579. Next base: position 21,587 of record NZ_JAUJTZ010000016.1, read on the forward strand.
ACCGTGATCGCCACGATGAAGCCTTCACGATTTTTGTTGGTAATTTGAAAGGTGGCGTATCGAAAACAGTTAGTTCGGTTTCACTTGCTCATGGATTACGTGCCCATCCTCACCTGCTTTATGAAGATTTAAGAATTCTGGTTATCGACCTTGATCCTCAATCTTCAGCTACAATGTTTCTAAATCACTCTCGTTCTATTGGGGCTGTAGATACAACCTCTGCTCAGGCAATGCTACAGAATGTCCCCCGCGAAGAACTTCTGTCTGAATTTGTCATTTCTTCTATTGTGCCGGGCGTTGATGTTATCCCTGCTTCTATTGAAGATGCATTTATTGCATCGCAATGGAAAGAGCTGTGTACCGAACATTTACCTGGGCAGAATATCTATACCGTTCTTAAAGAGAACATTATTGATAAAATCAACAAGGATTATGACTTTATCTTTATTGATAGTGGCCCACATCTCGATGCTTTCCTGAGTAATGCTATTGCTGCATCGAACTTGCTTATGACGCCGATCCCCCCTGCCCAGGTCGATTTCCACTCCACTTTAAAGTATCTCACTCGTCTTCCTGAACTTATTGAGATGATAGAAAAATCAGGGGCTAAGTATCCCCTTCAGGGCAATATAGGATTTATGTCTAAATTGCAGAATAAATCTGACCACAAACTTTGTCATAGTCTGGCAAAAGAGATATTTGGGGGGGATATGTTGGATGTGGCCCTACCCCGCCTTGATGGTTTTGAACGATGTGGCGAATCTTTTGATACGGTTATTTCCGCCAACCCCTCGACCTATATTGGCAGCAGTGAAGCATTAAAAAATGCTCGTGCTGCGGCGGAAGATTTTGCTAAAGCTGTATTCGATCGCATCGAATTTATTCGGATGAACTGAGGTAATCCATGACAAAAAAACGCCCAACCATCGGCCGGACATTTAGTGGTTCTCCTTTGTCCAATGTATCAACTGATAATTATCGCCAGATTTTTACTCTTGCCTCAGGGAAAAAAGCTGTCTTCATGTTTGAAACTATTCCAGCAGAGGATATTGCTGAACGTTCATTTGTATCTCTAGCCACAAATGGTAGAGATCAAGCAGGTGTTACAGAGGAATCACTTCAGGACATTATCAGGACTATTCGTTTTCAGCAATTTTTCCCGGCAATTGGACGTATAATTGACGGAAAAATTGAAATTCTCGACGGTTCACGTCGCAGAGCTGCCGCATTGATTTGCCATGTTGATCTCAATGTGCTGGTTACTCAGGACGATGTTGATATGGATGATGCGAGAAAACTCGCCGCTGATATTCAAACTGCAAAAGAACATAATTTACGTGAGATTGGATTAAGTCTTTTACTTCTCCGCGATTCAGGTATGAACCAAAAGGAGATAGCCCAATCGGAACGCCTATCTCCTGCAAAAGTTACTCGAGCTATTCAGGCCGCATCAGTATCTGAGATGATGTTGGAGCTTTTCCCTGTTCAATATGAACTAACCTATCCAGATTATAAATTCTTGCTCGATATTGATGAACAATTACGGCTGCGTAGTCTCGAACTAGAAACATTTGTTGATTCGGTTAGGAAGCAAATAAAAAAAATTCCTAATGCTAATGAGCTAGTCTCTGATGAACTGAAAAATGAAATAATTAAATCGTTCCGACATGTTTTAGACGGGATTTTAGCTAAACCTGAAAAACAGGCTGCTGTTGTTGAAAAATTATGGGACTTTGAAGAAAAAGATAAATACGCTCGAAAACGTATAAAGGGACGCACTTTTAGCTATGAGTTCAGCCGTTTGTCAAAAGAGTTGCAGGTAGAACTTGACCGACTTATTTTGCACACAATGAAGAAACATTTATCACAGTAATTCTATCAATTCAGTGGCGATTTCAGGCTGAAATCGCCACTGAAATCAGTACTGTCATCGGCTTGGCTCTATATCCATTCATGAAAATTCGCCATCAAATAAAAGTCATTAATTAATTGTTTTATATTGATATATTATTTTTATTTCAGGGTGAAATCGCCACTACCTCAGTGAGGTTACACTATTAAAAGTAGATGAATTTCCTATGGCTAACTTTCATTGTCATGTCTGATATTTATCGTGAAATATTATGCGGCTTTTCTTCTTCCATCAAATTAGGTTAAATAGAGAAAGTTAGCTACTGCAGATTTTGACAACAGATGTTTGTCGTATCTGTTTTTACTGCATACTAAACGCTATTACACTTTCCCTGATGCACTTAAATGACCCTATGCGTTGAATGTTTGGATTTAATCGAAAATAAAATCTGTTTATACCCGATGATTTTTGGTCTTTTTTTCGATAGTTTCATAGTCGTACTTTTGGTAAATCTTCCCATAGGGTGTGTAGGATGAGGAGAGCACTTTCCACTTCATCTTCCAGCTTTTATCAAACCTTGTCCCGCAAACCAAATCTAGCCAAGACCAGTACGGTCGATAGCTTTCATCAACTACTCACTGTTGGCTTTGGGCTGTGAATCGTCAAACATGTCTATTTGCCCAGGACGGTTACAAAAATCGTTTAATATAATTCCGGTCTTTTGATATCGATCCCCCTCTTTCCTTATCGTGTCTAAACCGCGCATATCGGCGGCAACGATATCGCGAGTGTCTTGTGTGGCCAACAGCAGAGTTTGATTAGCATTATTTCCGTAATACGGTTCAGGAGAGTAGGGGCTGCAACGTATAAAAACACTAATTTGCTTACAATATTGGTGTTCCTGGCGTAATTTCTCAGCTGCACGCTCAGCAGTCTGACAGACTGCTTGACACATATCCTGCAGTTGTGTGACGCGCCTACCAAAAGAACGGCTGACGATGATCTGTTCTTTTGCTGATAGTGAAATACAGTCAACCCCTATTCAGTTCTCTACAGATTCTTTCCAACACAATGCCAAACATTTTGCGTATCAGTTGTAAATTGCTATCGGCCATCTGCAGGGCGGTTTTAATCCCCATAGCATTAAGACGAGCAGAGATTTTTCTCCCTATGCTCTATACATCACCTACAGGTACGAGAGCCATTAACGTTCTTTGGCGTTCTCGGTCAGTTAACACAACCACACCTTGTGTTGCTGGCCATTTCTTAGCAGCATAGTTTGCCAGCTTCATTAAAGTTAGCGTTTGAGCAACGCCAATGCCGGTGTTTAACCCTATCTCCTTTAAAACACGCTGTTGTACCTGGCGACCAAATACTTCTAGGGGCATGACAGATTCCATCCCTTGAATATTTATCACCGCTTCATCGATTGAATAAATTGTCAGTTTCGGCGCCATACTTTCTAGTAACGTCATGACCCTGTTAGAGATATTTCCATACAAAGCATAATTGGAACTGAAAACGGTAACGTTATGTTTTTTTTAATTATATCTTTAATTTCAAAGTAGGGTTGGCCTCGCTTAATTCCCAGGAGCTTTGCTTCTTTATTCAAGGCCGCGCAGGCAACATCATTATTAGTAAGGACAATCAACGGATTGCCTTTTAGGTCGGGCCTGAAAAGTTGCTCACATGCGCAATAAAACGCATTAGCATCACACAATAGGTACATTACTTTGTCCGGTGGATGGCATAAGTTACAACGCCAAAAATCTTCAGTTGATCTGGTTCGCCATAAATCGGGCTGTAGGCTGGATTCATTGGCATTAAACACAGAGTAGGATGGGTGCAAAGTTGTTTAACGGTAAATTCTCCATCTAAAGCAGCGATAACAATATCGCCATGTTCTGCTTGAAGAGATTTGTCGACCACAAGAAGCACACATGAAAGGATGCCCGCTGAGGACAGGAATTGAATTTTCATTGTGCGGCTCGCCATTACTGTATATCTACATAGTAATGGCGACCGAAATTATCTCAATAGCAAGTAAGAGAACAACGCCGCATCAGGTCTTCTATCTAACATAATAATTTCAGAACAAATTAACTTCCGGCTATTCCTGCAATTCTCGGTATACGCATTTTCTTATTCTCCCGCCCCGCTAAACAGTTCCACCGCCAGGCATGACAACAAGTGTGCGCTATCGCCGTCTACTACATCCGTTCTCACTCCCTGCGGTCGTTGCGCTGCGGCTTTGCAGACGCACTTGCAATCACGCTTATCTGGCAGAGGCCCTGACGCTTTACGGCGCGAGAAACAGAAAACTCGCGATTAACAGCAAAGGGGAATACACCAGATGAAGATTCATAACGCCGAAATACTGGGCAACTCATTAAATTTAGGCCACCTGTTCTCACGTTCACCACTCCAAAACCTGTTTGATCCCTCGAACCGGCGCCCTGGCGTGTCAGCTGCTCAGTATCGCAAGGAGTTTGTATCGATTTTCAAACACTTGGCACCACATCATCACCGTTTTGATGTGTTTCGTGATTTTGTTCATGCAGCTGCTATTGCTATTCAAAATGCTTTTTTAAAGTCAGATGAGTTAGAGCAAGAATATTTTGTAATTGAAAGACGCTTAGGCAAAGAGAATATGAGTCAGTTATCTCAATTGCTAGGGTGTGTTATTGGTGCTTTGGACGCAGAGCCGAGTGACTTTCTGGGGAGTCTCTATATGGAATTAGAGTTGAGTGCGTCCAGTTTAGGTCAATTCTTTACCCCTTATTCATTATCGGAAATGATGGCAGCATTAACGATGTCTGACGCAGTACAAAACTTAAACAAACGTCCCTTTATAACTTACAATGAACCCGCCTGTGGGGCCGGTGGGATGGCTATTGCAGCAGCGATGTATATGCGTGAAAACGGGTATAACCCCCAAGAGCAAATTTTTATGGTTTGTACAGATATTGATGGCATGGTTGCTGATATGTGTTACATCCAATTATCGTTGCTGGGTATCCCTGCCCAGGTTATTACCGGTAATACACTCACACTGACAGTGAATAGAACTTTCCACACACCTTTTTGGTATCTGGGGGGGTGGGAAGAGAAGTTAAAACACGCTGAAGTCGTTGAGCGGATGATGACGATATTCTCCCGCCTACAAGCCGCTTAATACTTTAAATACAAAGTGATATATAGAAATCATATATCACTTTGATTTAGAGTACTTGATAATAGTAACTTTATATTTTACATTTTGTAACTTTTAATGATACAATGCATGTACGGAATGGAATGACGGAACAGACAATGATTAAGTCTTTTCGGGATAAAAACCTAGAACTGTTCTACATGGAAAGTAAACGAGATCGCGCGATACCGGCAACAATAGAGCGCCAGTTAGCGAAGAAGCTTGATATGTTGGCCGCCGCACATAATGAGCGAGATTTGTTTATTCCAACCAGTAATTACTACAAGCGTCTCTCAGGGCAGTTTGATGGCTGGTCAAGTATGAGAGTCAATATTCAATGGCGGTTAATGTTTCAATGGAAAGACGGATATGCTGAAAGCATCTACCTCGATCCTCATCAAGACACCTAGCAGGGGGATTTATGCTTGATACCACTACTCGCGAACCTACTACGGTAGGCGAAATTTTGCAGGAAGAATTTTTAACCCCATTAGCCATTGGGCAGGAAGAACTGGCCGATATTATAGGCGTGACTCGCGCAACGGTTAACCGTTTGTGCAAAGGCCGTCGTCGTCTGACTGTAGAAGAAGCGACGCTGTTTTCTGAGTTGTTTGAGACGACGCCCGAATTTTGGTTGAACCTCCAAGCCGCTCATGACCGTTGGGAAGCACGAGAAGCGCTTCAAAAACATAAGCGACCCCCAATGCGTCCTATCATGGAAATGTTGGGGCGGCGTATCTCACACGCCTGATCCTGCCAAATAGAAACCGCTCAGATGAGCGGTTTTTTTCATCCCAAATCTGCCCATTTGCCTTTATTGGCCAGAACCGGCGTTGAGCCGGTACTGACCAATATACCCCCCGCTTGCGACGAGCTTCGCTCGTGCCGCTCTCACTGCTGGCACTGATGTGCCAGCGTCTGGGAAAGCCAGGCTAAAGCCCGGCCTTTCTGGTGATCCCCTTTACTCTGGCAATAGCGCTGTGAGTCTTTCGCCGTGACAGACGCTATGCCGGGGCGCAGTCAGCGCAAGGGTTCGCTGGCGCCGGCTACGCCGCCCTTGCACTGCCTGCTTATACCCCGTCTCGGTCTTAATGTCACAGCGCCAGACACCCCGCGCCGGCAAAAGCCAAAAGGGTATACACCAGAAGAAAGTCGAAACGAGAGGGTTTTATGACTACAACACTGAGAGATGCATTGGTCGCCCTGATTGGGCCCGAAGCGGGGAGCACCCCGTACAGAACGGATGAAGAAGATAACCTGGCCCGCAGTACGTTAGCGGCCCGGGCTTTATTGAATTTTATGGATAACAGTCAATGCGATGAAATCGATGTTGAGTCGGTATTCAGTGATCTTATCGCTGATTTGTTTCATCTGGGATCATTGTTGCATCGGCAGGGGCTGTACACCGATTTTGGTCTGTGGGAAGAACGTGTTCTTGTTCGCGCGATGAATCATTTCCAGGCAGAAACGGGCATTGAGATTGATGTTAAGGGTGCGCATCCTGATGCCGCTTGCTCACTGCTGCTTTACATCAACAATAAAAAATCAACACAACACGTCGCGACAATGGCCAGTCAATTAGCCGCAGAGTTATCACTCATTATTAAAAATGTTGAGGGGTTGCCAACGGCGAATGCACTTCTGGCGGTTGTCAGTGAATGCCATAAATAGGGCATGCATTTAGCCCTTTCCCCCTTGTTCAAGACGGTATCAGGGCAAGGGGGATACTGGGCACGCATAACTAATGTTACTCATTCTGAGTAGCATTGAAAGCAATTTTACGCTACCAATAATACAAGTAAACTCTATTTGAGTGTATTAATTGACTCATATCGAGTAATTAACATTGATTTCCAACATCACTCATCTATAATAAGACTCAAATTGAGTAACTTAAAAGGGCACTGAAATGAAACATATTTGCTGTGACGACGGCTCCACTAATGTAAAGCTGGCCTGGTTTGATAATGACAAACTCAATACTTTCCTCTCCCCCAACTCTTTTCGCCCCGGTTGGAAAATCGAAGGCATGGGAAGCCGACGCACGTTCAACTATCAAATTGATGGCGTGAAATACACCTTTGATGACGTCAGTCACCAGGCAATCAGCACAACTAATATTGAATATCAGTACAGTGATACCAACTTGTTGGCGGTGCATCATGCTTTGCTCAACAGCGGCTTGGAACCTCAGGCGGTTAAATTGACAGTAACATTGCCTATCAGTGAGTTTTATACCGAGGACTGCCAGAAAAACACGGTGAATATTCAACGTAAAATTGAGAATCTTTTACGGCCGGTAGTGCTGAATAAAGGTCAATGCTTTGATATTTCGGCAGTTGACGTGATGCCGGAATCATTACCCGCTGTTTTCTCTGCATTGGCCCGTGAGAATGTCGGGCCGCTTGAAACCTCACTTGTCATTGATTTAGGCGGTACGACGCTCGATGCAGGGGTGATTGTTGGCCAGTTCGATGACGTAACGGCAATCCATGGCAACCCGATGATCGGTGTTTCACTGGTGACGCAGGCTACCTTAACGGCATTACGTATCGCGGAGAGTGATACCAGTGCATTCGTAGCCGATACGGTTATCCAGCGTCGTCACGACCGGGAGTTTTTATCTCAGGTTATCAATGACGGCTCGCGGGTTGATAATGTGATTGATACGATTGAGACAGCGATCAGTCGCTTGGGTGACCGTGTTGTGAATGAATTAGCCCGATTCCGTCATGTCAACCGGGTATGGCTGGTCGGTGGGGGCGCCCCACTGATAGAATCAGCGATACGAAATGCCTGGAAATTACCCGCAGAACGGATAACGCTAGTTCCCAATCCGCAATGTGCCTTGGTCAATGAAATGGCGTTGTTTAAGCTAAAGGGGTAACAGAACGTGAGCGAGAAAAGCAGTGATAACCGCCGGAAATTTACCTGCTATCTGCAACTGGATAGTGAAGCTGATCGCCATGCGTTGGACGTCGTTGAGTCTATATCACAGCGGGTAAGGGGGGATTTCTTGCGTAATGCCGTTATTACGACAGCAGCACTGCATCAGCTCGATCCTCGGTTGCCGGTGCTATTGGCCACCTTGTTTAATGGCCAGTTGACCGCTGATCAACTGGTCAACTTGCTGACTCAAACTACCGGATGGAAACCCAGCCAGGCGGATATTCGCGACGTGATCGCCTCATTAGGGGCGGTCGACATTGCCCCTAATGAGGCGGCAGTCCATAAGGAAGATGAACACAACTCAGATGGACTGGAAAATATTCGTAAAAAGATGGATAAGCTCATTTGAATTGTAGAAAAATAAGCAAAAATTTCCCTTTAAATTACTAAAAAGGTGCAAAAATTGCTTAAAATTCATTAAATTTATGGAGCACAGGAGCCGTATTAAATGACTGGCTACGACTTGCGATTATGGCGCTCTGGACAATTTTGGACGCGAGATGAGGTTAGATCAATTCGCATCGGAAGTCGGTGGCGGCAGGAGGATGCTGCGGAGCAACTTGGCGTAACACTGCGAACCTATCGCACTTATGAACAATATACGCCACCATTAGTGGTTGAGCTAGGTGTGCAAATTTTATCACTTCAAACCATGTTATCAGAGTTGGCCAGATTGCCTTTCGATCAGGCAATAAATCGTTTGCGAACTCTGACGGGGTGCACTAAACAAGAGCTCGGGGTCATGCCGACTTATCAGGTAGTGATGCCATCGTTAGGGTTAAAACAGTGGCGCTCAGCTCTAAAGTGGACTCAGGTACAGGTTGCGGAAAAGTTAGGGGTCACTATTCGGACCTATAAGAGCTATGAACAAGGATCCTACAAGCTTCCACGGCGGGTTATATTGGCTATTCAGGCACTGACATTGTTGGTTATGCTTCCCCAACTGGCGAATGGCCAACCTGATGATCTCCTGCCACAACTCCGGTTGCTGCTACAAACCGACGGGGCATAGCCCGTCGTTCTATGGTGGCCAAACACCGGCCACAGAAAGGATACCCGACCTTGTCGGGTCCCCCATGGACGATATTCTGCCCGATCAACGAAATCCCCCTTACGCCGTGCCCTGACACTAATCCGGGCCACGGTTCCCACAAGGGATGCTACGCCAGCCCTTCACCCGTTCGCACTCCCTCCCTGCGGTCATTCGCTTGCGCGTGCGGCCTCCGGTCCGGCCCCTGCCTGCTCCACTTTTCGCCCGTCTGTGTTGTGGCTACGGCGCAAGCCGTTATCCGATAACCTTTAGATGGGAGTATGTAACATGCCAAATTGGTGCGCGAACCGGTTAATTGTGACCGGCAGTAAAGAACAGCTCGATGCCGTTGAAGCTTTTGCGCTGGGTGAAATGCCGCATAAGTATGAAATGGCCATCAAACAGAGTATTCGCCTATTTGTCGCAGGATGCGCTGGTCTGCTGCAGACTGTGGATGGCTCGGAATATACGCCATACTTGGATCTTACCTCTGCGGGGCGAGGTGTGATCTCGCCAGAAAATTTGGCGTTTACCGAGTGGGTTACGTTGCTATTGAATAACGTAGAACTGGATAACACAGCTTGCACATATATTGACCGGCTATATGGACAAAGCGGGATAGGGGATAAGACATGGGAAACCTTACCCGATGCGGCTCAGGAGATTATTGAGTCATTGTTTAAAGAAAAAGGTTACGACTGGTTTAATTGTAAAGTATCAGGGACATTACCATCGTATTCAGAATATTGGGATCTCCCTTTATCTATCGATAATGGACAGCCGTTTGATATGCGGACGTTGTTGCCTACCCGGCTCGCGAATGAGGTCAATGGCTTTAATGGCCGACTTCTGGCGAATATCAGTAGCAGTTGTAGCCTATATCTCAGTCTGTACGAGGTTAAATGGCCATCAGCTTGTAGCCTTGATGTCTTTGGGGAAGCCTGTGCATTAACGTTAGATTTTGATACTCCTTGGGGACCCCCGTCAAATGATGTGTTAAGTGCGTTGAGTCGTCAATTTGACTGTGATGTTATGCACTATTTCAGTGAATCAGGATGTGGGTTCTGTGGGTATGGCGAATATAGCAAGGGGGATTTGCTTGATGGAGCGAATGATAATATCGAGTTTGAAGCGTTTATGGGGGATGATGGATATGAGTATTCCCGCGAAATTGGACCGGAATATATTATAGATAACCTCCCCCATTTTGGTGGCTAAAACTGATGAGCGTCCCTATGGGGCGCTCTTTTCTCGATTTAAGCCTCGTCCTGCCCGGTTAACTGCGAAAACGGACGCCATCGAGAGCGTCCGCTTTCGTTCCCTTTGCTATGTGCAAAGGGACGGTAGCTTGGCCACTGCCTGCAGTGGCGGTTATTAAATCTATTTCTTCTGCAATATTGTCGTTGTGACGGCTAACGCCGTGCCTTCACTTTAGACGGGCCGCTACGGCTGCAAGGGTTCGCTTCGCCGCTATCCTCACCCGTTCGCACTCATCCACTCAGTGTTCTTCCCGTTGCCCGCTCGTTCAATATTCACTCGCTGGCCGTCCAGTCCTCTTCCTTCGCTTGCGCTGCGGCTTCCGGTAGCGCCCCTGCATCCTCCACTTTGCGCCCGTCTGTCGTGTCGGCACGGCGTAAGCCGGTGTTGTTATCCCACAACCTGCGGAGGAATTTACATGAGCACGACTTCACCTGCTGTCTATGTCGGCACGTACCATAAATACAACTGTGGCAGCATTGCTGGCCAGTGGTTGGATCTGACTAATTTTGACAGTGAAGAGGATTTTTACGCCGCTTGCAGCAAGATCCACTGCGACGAATCTGATCCAGAGTTGATGTTTCAGGATTGGGAAGGAATACCGTCAAAGCACGCTTCTTAATCCCATGTTGACTGGACATTTATTGAAGCGTTCAAACAAGCGGGGGAAGAAGGGCGGAGCGAGGCATTTGTGGCTTGGGCTGAATACTCAGGAGCGTGTGATTTCGATAGTTTTCAGGATGCATATATTGGGGAGGCGGGAAGTGAGGAAGACTACGCCCGCGAATACGCGGAGGAATCTGGTCTACTCAGTGAAGTTCCAGACTGTCTTCGGAATTATATCGACTTTGAAGCATACGCGCAGGATCTGTTTACCAGCGGCCTGACTTTTTATAGTGGTTTTGTTTTCACATCCTGACACTTTAAAGCGGCAGGAAGAACCTTGCCGCTAAGGACATATCATGCAACTCAAACCAGAAAGCCGTGACATCCTCAGACAGTATAAAACCCTAATCAATGAGCGGAGAAAGGCCAATGAACTGTCTCCCGTCACTACCGCGCAGATTGTCGATTCAATGTGTGAATATTTAACGTGGCAGGCATCAGTTTACATTTGTAATCATTTTATCATTCAGGGTGGTAGTGGAAAACTCCCGGATGCATAAAGAACCAGGCAGGGGGGAGTCCCTGCCAAATGCCGCGCAAAACCCCTGGCAGGCTTCGCCTGCCCTAATGCGCCTACGGCGCTTCGCATACTGATTGTGAGCCTATTTTAGATAGTTTAAAGCGACACAGTGATCTGCATACTATCAATGGAAACAAAAAACTTAAATGTTATATCTGATTGTTATTTATTGAATAAGTCCTGATTCATTTTGTGTTTTTCCTGGTGAAAGTAGGTCCAAAGACCTTGCTTGCCCCCTCCGGCTGCTGACCGGCTGACGCCGTTCAACAGTCGAGCCACACTCCGCCAAGCAGTGGCTACGCCCCGGCAGTCTCCGCCGAACCCCTACAGGTTTCGGGCCATTCGGCTAGTGTCTGATGGATAACGTCAAATTCCACCCCGCAGCTGGCTATTGCCAGCGCCATCACCGCCCCGGCGATAACCCCTCCGGGGCTGCAAGGACGCCACGCCGTTTCGTCGTGTCGCGGTGTGTGCATTCTGTTTGCTTGTTCGGTGTGTTATCTCACGGCCAACATCTTTGGCGGTGGGCTGTGTGTAGCACCATCCCCGTTCAAAAAACAAGGTAGGGTAAACGCCGCAAGCGGCCCCTTGTTTTCTGCCCAGGTCTGTCGCTCCTACGCCCATTGCCGCGAAAGATACTCACCGAGAGATATGAAAAACACCGAAAGGGGAGAAGCAGAATGCACACACAAATAACATCAACGTCAAAACCGCCGCTTCAAGAGCCTACCGAAAGATATGGTTTTACAGAGGCAATGTTTTGGGATGTTTATCAGCATGTTATCTCTTTGGTGGGGGGGCACAGCACGGGAACAATCGAAGCGCCAGCGCTACCTGCTGATGCGGTATGTCTAACCGTCAATTGCGGCCCTGATTATTACTCGGTTTGGTTGGTCGACAGTTGGCCAGTCGCCGCCAGTGATGAACTTTGCATGATCCATTGGTGCATAAGCTACACGTAAAAAAAGCAGGGTTACCCCTGCTTATCCGGTTGTGTATGGAGTTCTAGCTTCATACACAGCCTTAACAAGCAATAACTTACAGGAGTTATCACATGTCTAATATTGATACTAAAGCAACAGCCAAAGTGAAAGCAACCCCGAAAAACAGCAAGGTTGCAGCTAAGGTGAATGAAGCGCTAGCGAATACCCCAACAATTACCGTCCCACTTCACCGGTTGGTATCTACCGAACTGAATGCCCGTAAGAAAAAGTCGACTCCAGCATCGATTGCAGGGCTGGCCGCAAGTATTGAAAGCGTTGGGCTGTTGCAAAATCTCATCGTTTTTCTGACCGATGAGGGAAACTATGGCGTAGCGGGTGGAGAACGTCGCCATTTGGCATTTGAACTGCTATTGAGTGAGAACCGTTCTACTCCGGCTGGACTTGTTACCGCTGACTATCCTATCGATGTCAAAGTTTTTGATAAAAATATGGCGCGGCTGATCTCTTATACGGAAAACGGTAAGCGTGAAGATATGCATCCGGCAGACCAAGTGACTGCGTTTCGTGACATGGCTTCAGAGGGAAGAACTCCTGTACAAATTGGTAGCTTGCTGGGCTACAGCACTAAGCATGTTCAAAAATGTCTGCGTTTAGCGTCAATGGCTCCCATGTTATTGGCGGCGCTGGCTAAAGATGAAATCAATCTTGATCAGCTACAAGCATTATCCGCCAGTGAAGATCATGAGCGTCAGTCTACAGTTTGGAGTAATGCTTATGGCTATACCAAACAACCAGAATATTTGCGACGCGAGGTTTTGAGGGGGGAGATTTCCGCTGAAAATAATGGGCAGTTGGCATTTGTCGGTCGCGAAGCCTATGAACAGGCGGGAGGCGCATTCCGCTATGACCTGTTTACCGAAGAGGGTTTTATTTCCGATCCGGTTTTGCTTGAGCGCTTAACCCGAGAAAAACTGGCTGAAATCGCTGCCATTATTTCCAGAGAAGAGGGTTGGAAGTGGGCTGAGGGTCGTATGCATCGCGTCTACAGTACGGGTGAAGATGCCGAGTTATACAGCTTAATACGCAATCCCACGCCGATTTTTACTGATGAAGAGTCAGCGCGGATGGCAATTCTGGAACAGCTTCTCGATGCTTATGACATCGAGCATATGGCGAGTGAAGAGGATGATCTTGAAAAAAATGCCGAAAGCGATGCATGTAAGGCAGAGTTAGACGCCATTACCGTAACGGCAGACATTCGCGCATGGTCGAATGATGTACGCGCACAGTCTGGCATTGTGGCGTATTTGAATGAGGGGGAGTTAGTCATTCAGCGCGGTGTCATGTTGCTGTGTGATGTACCACCTAGCGAAGAAACTAACGAAGAGTTGACCACTCAACAACCACAAAAACCGCAATCAAAGCAGCTATCAGCCGTGCTGGTTAAAAGTCTTTCCTCAGAGAGAACGATGGCTGTTCAGGCCGCTTTGGCGCAGCAACCTGATGTTGCACTGGCTATCTTCATTCATGATTGTATGAAGTCGGTATTTCGGAGCGACAGCTTCAAGTTAAAGACATTGGCCTTTAGTCTGCATCACAACAAATCAGCGTTAGAAAATAATGCACCTACCGTTGCCAATAGTCGGGCGATGCAGGTTCTTGAAGATATGCATATAGCTTGGGTTGCGAATTTACCTGATGGCTGGGAAAACGACTACGAATGGCTGATGGGTTGGGATAAGGCCAGCCAGATTGCTTTGCTAGCATATTGTGTTGCCGGAACATTGGACGGTGTAACGGAACAAATGAGCCGAAATAATAAAGCCGGTGAGACGTTGGAATCAGTTGAAGCCTCACTGAATTTTGATATGCGTGACTGGTGGCAACCGACAAAAGAGAACTTCTTTGGGCGTATCAATAAAGACGGCATTTCAGATGCGTTGACTGATGCAGGATTGACGGGAGCCGCTTCTGATTCCCAGAAAATGAAAAAAGGCGATGCAGCCGAACTGGCAGAAGAGGTGATCAGTAGAACTCGTTGGATGCCAGCTTGTATCCAGCGAGATGTGGTCGAACAAACACAACCGCTGACCGAAACCTCAAATAACATTGATATTGCAGCCTAACAGGGAGACGCCGCCCGTAAGGGCGGCAATGACAAACAATGACAAAACACGAAAATTTCTCTCTGGTTGCCTTGCAAGGTTTAAGCCCTATTGAACTGGAACAATATTGGGAGAGGGGGACGGATTACCGTCAGCGCCTATCCAGTGCCGTCTTACAATATCTGAATTTACCGTCAGGATGGCTGATTGATGTGGAATATGGGCGTGAATTCGGCGGTGTACACCCTGTTTCACTGCGTGTCAGCCCCACAGACGTGAGCGATATCGTGCTCAACGTATGCAGTGCGGGGGAGGAAAACGAGTTTTGGACGATATCACTGCCGTTTGATGGCGGTGAATCAAGGGCGTGGGTGTGTATTACCGAATACTTTGACCCCACTATTATGAATAGTGTGCTGGCCCGTGTATCTGAATATTATAAAGCCGGATTCCAACAGGCCTCCGAACTGGCTAAAGCACTTCATATGGGAGGGATTGCCGTATGATCCCGAATAATCGCGCATTAATATCCATGAACGAATATCAGCAGGCGGCAATCCATGCAATGGCCATTGTCGAACGGAAAAGAATACAGGGCCAACGACTGGCTGAATATCCGTATGCCAAAGCATTTTTCCGTATGCTGAATGAGGGCCGGACGAAAATTCTGGCTCGCGATATCCGGTTAGTCGCCAGTAATTACTGCCCGCAAATACGCGGGGGTGAACCAATGCACCGTTATATGCAGGCTCTGGATAGATTGATTGAAAGTGGTGGCCAATATTGTCCGTTACCTCTACCGGATGACACCCCTAAGAAGTTGTTCCCCGCTTACGCCGTATTATGTCGAGAGAGCCGTGATCGTAAATGGCTTATGCAGTTTGAGCGCAAAGAGCGTAATCAGGCAAAACAAAAACAGCAAAAGAGGCGACGCTATCAGTGCCTGGTCGCGCAGGCAGAAATTGAACTGGCTTTTATTACCCCGAGTGAACTGGCTGCGTGGTACAAGCGTCAGGAACGGCAGGGAATAGATGACGATGATTTGGTCGAGATGGCACAGGCTTGGGGCCGCCAGTTTGTCAATTTACGGTGCGAACCCTTCTTCATGGGGAATCCAATGTGGTCTATTGTCAGAGAAATGCGCGAAGAATTTGGGAATAGAACGGTTGTAGAACAGTGGCTTGATTCACTTATGCTCTCGAATAAACTGGAGAACTGTGCAGGAGTGAAAGTGAAATTTGAGGGGAATACAGATGGCGAATAGGCTAAAGGAGCAACTGAGCTACATAAAGAATATCAACTCATACAAGCGCTGGCTGCGTAAGAACTATTTTTATGATTATCGCAACGACAAGCAAGTGATCTCAAAACGTTGGCTGGAAGAGGGGCCGGAAAAATACCCGTGCTATGTGATACGTATGTGTACCAGTTGCAATTACGAAGAGACAGAGCCATTTTTCATCTACGGCGATGACTTAATCGATATGAGCCTTACCATACAACGAATGGTTAACTCGAGCTTGTAGAAGCTGAAAAAGCTGTTAAGTCAAAAGGCTGTTGTGGCTTCGCCACTACGGCCTTATCCCTTACTATGCCGTCTATCGATATGATTCAGCGTTGAAATAAGTCAGCATCTTCTAATTATATAGTGCTTCTCTCTACTATTTTTCTTATTCCTATGGTGGCCATTCTACCTGTTCGCTCTTCCTGTACACATCATCAAACAGGGATGGGGGCCCCTTCGGCTCCCTGTGCGCAAGCGCCCAGGTCGTCGCTTACACTCCAGCTCTCCCGCGCCATCGGGCGCAGTCCAGCTTCCGCAGAGCCCCGCGATGCGTGCCTCTGTCCTATCGGATAGTACGCGATGCCTGAACGTCAATTGCCCTCGCTTGCAGCGGCCTCTGGCCGCGCTGCTTCCCACTAAGGACGCCCCGCCGTACCGTCGTGTCGCGGTGTGTTCATCCTGTCTGTGCAGTTCGGAACGCCATCACTCGGTAAGCCCTCTCGCGGAGGGCTGCTTGTAGCACCACCGCCAGGATGCCCGCAAGGGTAAATAGCACGCCGCAAGCGGCGCCCTTGCGTTCCTCCCGTCGTCGTTGCTCCTTTGCCCTTGCCGCGATAGAACTCACAGAGAGATGGACAACCACCGAAGGAGAGCAACCAGGATGAACACACAAACGTCAAGACCGCCGCTTCCTGAATCTACAGAAAGATATGAGGAAAAAGAAACCACTATGAGCACTCAGAACGGCATAGCAAAAAAATCGGCCCTAAGTCGTGCGTTCGATAACGCCATACAGGAGGTCGCAATGGCAGAAGAGGCCCACGCCCATTATGGGGAGACGTTTTGTTTTAGGGATGCTGTCCATTATTGGTTATTCGGTTTTTTCAGCAGTTTCAAAAAGCATTAAACCCCCTAGAGCCAGCCGCTGGCTGGCTCTTATCAACCAAGGAGAAATACGATGTATCAGACAGTGTGTAACACGAATGATCGTTTTAGCTGGGATAGCAATACTGAGGCAGTTTACTGGTTGTTAAGGGAAGAGACGGCTATGACCAAGCCAGCCGAAATTTCGTTGGAACGCTACATGGATATGATTGGCACGATGTATCCGCTCGACTGGCGCGGCAACATGGTAAACGAATCGTTCAAGCTGGCCGAAATGTATTGCGGCAATGTGGCTTGTATCTACGCCAAGGTAGGAGATCGTTATTTTGAGTTTCGTGACGTTGTCACTCTGAGCCACGAAGAAATAATCGAACGGATAGAAAAGGAGGTGTTAAGCCAAAACCAGAAATGAAAAAAGCAGACTTGCGTCTGCTCTCTCTGCCGGTTTAGCCCTAGGAAAGTTTAACCGGCTATCAATTATCTATTGGAGTTAAAACTATGAAAATTGACGCTCGTATCATTGCACCAACTGCCAGTTTTGTAAAGCAGACCCCGAAAAAACAGCAGCGCATAAACCATCCTGCAATTGCTGTAGACGAGATCAGTCTGTCAAGCAAAGCGCGGGCACGCCACATTGCCAAATGCCAGAGCAAAAAAAAGTCGATCAGAGTACCGGCAATGTTTATCAGTGAACTGGGCCAGTTACTCCGCACGCTGGAACTTAAACGGGCTTATGCCTGATTAAACGCACCGCCCCAATGATGGGGCGGTATTCCATCGAACAGGAGTGATGCAATGAATGAACAAACAGTTTTGAGTGCGACTTATCTGGTTCGGGGCGCATTGGATCGACGCGAAGATTTTATTAAGGCGCTTGAGCGGTCGGCAGTCAGTGAGATGGACATGATTGCGGCCTTGATATCTCAAGCAAAAGGGGTCGAGGCTGTCGCTGAATATGTCTCCGAAAATTATGATTTAGCGGGTGTTTGGCTATATGAAGTCGTGGAGCCGTTCGGGGAGGAATTAATTAAGTTTCATGATATCCCCCACAACGGATTGGCTGCGGATGTTTTGGCCGAACTGCTTTATGGATGGTTGGGGATCGCCACAGATGAAAAAAACGGTTTCATCGATGCCGTCAAAGATCGCTATCTAAAGTCGTATTAATAGCGCGGGGCTGGGGATGTGCTTGCAGAAAACATCATGGTTAAGGTGATATCAAAATTGAGGAAAAAGTATGTTGAAATTTACAGCAAAGAGTATCAAACCGGTATTGGCAGAGATTAAACATCATGGTGGTTTATTGTTGGTGAAGAATGACGGGGTGTATGTCATGGCAAACAAAGACGAGCAGAATGGGGGCCATACTGTTGCTTATGCCGTTGGACTCGGTCCTGCTGACTTGCCAGACCGAGGTGCATTACATCATGCTTGCGCTGCGGCTTGTGGTGGGGATGATTTTGTCGAATTTCTGAGTTTGCCCCCTTTCATCATGTCTACTTTGGTGGAGGGCTATCACGATCTGATGATTAAAATGAATAAGTGCAACATGAGTGTGGAGTTGTGGCCGAGCGAAGACGCAGCATGAATACGTTGTTGAAAATTAAATAAGCGAAAATATTGAGCCTACCGCCTTCATTATGGGCGGTTTTTTGGTTCGTCTATCGGAGGATACCTGCATTGAGCCGGTACCCCCCGAAAACTCCACGCTTGCAGCGGGCAAAGCCCGCGCCGCTTCAACTGTTGCCACTGATAGTGGCAACGTCAAGGATACCTGGCTGCGCCAGGTTGAGAGTATCTGCATCACTCTTCCAGTCCACAGGCTGAGCACAGAGTGCCTTATGCCGTGACAGACACTAGGCTGGGGCGCCGGAGTCACAAGGGTACGCTTGCGCCGTTATCCTCTCCCGTTCGCACTCCCTCCCTGCGGTCGTTCGCTTGCGCGTGCGGCATGCGGTAACGCCCTTGCGCCTACGGCTCATACCCCATCCCGGTCTTATTGTCACAGCACAAGACGCTCTGAGCCCGGCAACGCCGGATAAAGAGTGACACCAGAAACAAACTCAAAGGAGAATTAATATGCAACGTCTATATACCGGTTTTGGTAATGCGACTGTTATCCGTCAAGAACGCCCACTGACTAATGGTGAGCTAGAAAGATATGTACCGAGTGTTTTCTCGGAAGAAAAACATGAATCGCGCAGCGAACGCTATACTTACATACCTACGATCACCCTTTTGGAGAAACTGCGTGAAGAGGGCTTTCAACCTTTTTATGCCTGTCAAACTCGTGTTCGTGATGAAAACAAGCGCGGACATACTCGCCATATGCTGCGTCTACGTCGAAATGGGTTTAGCAAAAATGATGAAGTTCCCGAAATTATTTTGCTTAACAGTCATGATGGTAGTAGCAGCTATCAAATGATCCCCGGTCTTTTTCGGTTCGTCTGCAATAACGGATTAGTATGCGGTGATACGTTCGGAGATGTGCGTGTCCCGCACAAAGGTGATGTGGCAGGACAAGTTATCGAAGGTGCCTATGAGGTTTTAGGTCTGTTCGATAAAGTGACTGAATCACGAAACGAAATGAAATCTATTATGTTGAATAATGAAGAACAACAGGCTTATGCAGAGGCCGCATTAGAGTACAAATATTCAGACGATCATCAACCTATTACCGCTGACCAGATTTTAAATGCTCGCCGTTGGCAGGATAAAAATACTGATTTATGGACGACTTATCAGCGGGTGCAGGAAAATATGATAAAGGGTGGACTACATGGTATTAATGCGCAAGGTAAGCGCAGTAAAACCCGTGCTGTAAATGGGATTACGGGAGATATAAAACTCAATAATGCTCTTTGGAAATTGGCCGAAGAAATGAAAAAAATTAAAGCCTAATTCACTTTATGGCGGTGCTGATCACACCGCCTATAGGAGCAATTATGAGTAAAGAACTGGAAGTTAAACGCTGTCTGGTTTGCTCTACAGCACACATGACATTTGATGATAATACTGTTCTTGGCCTGTACGGTTGCCGGATTACGCCACATGCCAATTGGGTTTTAGAATATGAATATGGATTTATTATTGATTTGTGGGGCGGTAGAGTCGCTGTGTTGCGTTTGAAACGTATGGGATTATCAAAAACTCTCAGAAAATTTGTTTATCAGATGATGACAAAATATGACATTAAAATGATTCAATTTGATTGCGACGGTGGTGTGATTTCAGGAATGCCAGTCTGCAATTGGTGAAAAATCTTTATCCATTAGCAGCACATTGAGTGCCGCTGATGGATATTAATTGATTCGAGACATGAATCTATATTGCATTAAATTTACCCTTTCTGCCGTTCACGGCATTGAGCCATGACCGACAGATTTATCAACTCTGTGCTGCCACATTTGTTCCGGTATTTTCTACTTCTGCTTTTTTAATGCTTCTTACTTTCGATAATGAAGCCGCTTTCTTTTTTGTCACAGCTACAGATTTAATGGCTTCCTGAATAGCTCTTTCACTGACAACAATTTCGCAACTTTCCAATGCTGATTTTATATCTTTAGCTGTATACCCTTTTTGCGTAGCCAAGATTAAAATCTGCTCTTTTAATCCTGCCAATACTTCCTTACCCGTGAGACGCTCTGTTCTCAAATCAGGTAATTCAGATAATTGTACTTTCGCTAATTCTAACTGCTCAGTACTGTAATGATTTTTTGCCGCCATATGCAATATTTCCCCATTCAAAAAATTTTAGGTACGACAATAGTATACGGGCGTTTCAAATCAGCACAACTCCGAAAAAAGTTCTCCCATGGTGTAATGACTTCTCAGGCCATTTAGGGCAATATACAAATATCCGGTTTCAAATACGGGACAGGATATGTTTTGTAGCACCGCCTGCACGCAGTCGGCCCTACAAAACGACCTGGTCAGGGCAGAGCCCCGACACCCGCTAGACTGAGACTACGAGACTGTAAGGGAAATTATCACCATGAGTAAAAGCGAAAGCCGGAACAGAACAGCCCTGCTGCCCAGCATTCGCTGTTACCCAGAGGAAAAGGAAATCATTGCAACAAAAGCAAAATCATCAGGCTTAAGTGTGGGTGCCTATATGCTTCGTAGTGGTCTGGGACGCCGTATTGAATCAAAGTGCGATACTGAAATGATAATGGAACTTCGTCGGCTTGGAGGGTTGCAAAAACACCTGTTTAACGAGGGGCGGGGCAATGTCAGCGAGGTATTTAGCAAAGAGTACTCTGAGGTACTTGTGGCTATCAAAAAAGCGATTATCAGTATAGACCTGGGTATTGATGGCTTAGCTGCAGAGCGAGATAAAGCATGATCCCCATTGTTCCTGAAAAACGGCGAGATGGCCGTTCCAGTTTCATTCAACTGGTGAGTTATTTGACTCTTCGCGATGAAGTCAAACCCGATATGCCTATCTCTCCTGATAATCCCTATATCCGACCTTCTCGCTCTAAGGCAGCTATCTTTGATCGCCTGATTGATTATCTCGACCGGAAAGCTTCTGTAGAAGACCAAACCGTGTTGGCCATGTTTGATGATGGCACTCAGCAAATTAAAAGTGGAAACGTTGTTTGCGAAACCAATTGTTTCAGCCTGGAAACAGCGTCGGCTGAAATGAACGCTATTGCGATGCAAAACACGCGTTGTGTGGATGCTGTTTATCACTGCATCTTATCCTGGCGTGAAGAAGATACACCGACTGACGAACAAATTTTTGATAGTGCTCGATACTGTTTGAAGCAACTCGGTATGGCCGATCATCAGTACGTCGTTGCGGTGCATAGAGATACCGATAATGTGCATTGCCATATTGCGGCGAACCGCGTTAACCCTAAATCATACCGCGCCGCTAATCTCTATAATGATGTTGATACATTGCATAAAGCTTGTCGCCATCTGGAGATGAAGCATGGTTTTACCCCGGATAATGGGGCATGGAAAGTGAATGGATCACACCAGGTCGTGCGCAGTGAAAATGACTTTAAATCTATCCCCCGTAAAGCTAAGCAATTGGAGTACTACGCTGACTCAGAGAGTCTGTTTAGCTATGCGACAGGGGAGTGTCGTCAACGTATTGGTGAGATTGTGGCAGGGGATAACCCTTCATGGAATGCTATTCATACTGAGCTTATTCGTGCAGGTCTGGAGTTAAAACCCAAAGGGGAGGGATTAGCAATTTATTCGCGCGAAGATGAAAGTCTGCCTCCTATTAAAGCAAGTAGTCTGCATCCAGACCTGACCTTGTATTGCCTTGAAGAGACGCTGGGTAAGTTTGAGCCGTCACCGGAAATTGTGATGTTAACCGATGATAATGACAACATCATTCATTCCAACTATAAACGAGAATTCATTTATGAGCCTCGTCTACATGCTCGGGATAACACTGCCCGTATCGACCGACGTCTGGCCAGAGCCGATGCGCGAGAGGATTTGAAAGCACGCTATCAGGCTTATAAGTCTGCATGGATAAAGCCTAAGTTGGAGGGTGGTACACTCAAGCAACGTTACCAACTTGTGGCTAAGCGTTTTGCCTGGCAGAAAGCCAGAGCGCGAATCGCCATCGGTGATCCATTGCTCCGCAAGTTGACCTATCACATCATTGAAGTTGAACGAATGAAAGCTATAGCGGCCTTGCGTATCGCGGTTAAAGCAGAGAAAAAAGTCTTCAATGCCAACCCGGAAAATCGTAGATTGAGTTATCGCGCCTGGGTAGAGCAACAGGCCCTTAATCATGACCAGGCGGCTATTGCACAGTTGCGTGGCTGGTCGTATCGACTTAAACGTGCTAACAAAACACCACCGCTTTCTGAGAATGGTATCCGGTGTGCAGCAGCTGATGATTGCAGACCATTCAACTTGGAAGGCTATGATACTCAAATTAATCGCGACGGCGTCATTCAGTATCGGCATGATGGAATCGTACAAGTACAGGATCGTGGTGAGAGGATAGAAATAGCCAATCCATTTATCTCTGATGGCCAGCATATCGCGGGTGCTATGACGATTGCAGAAGAGAAATCAGGGGAAGTGATGGTCTTTGAGGGGAGCCGTACTTTTGTCAATCAGGCATGTGGATTGGTAGGATGGTTTAATGAGGGGGGCGAGAAACCGCTACCGCTTAGTGATCCTCAGCAACGTATATTAGCGGGTTATGAGGTTGACCGACAGGCGTCATATTCGGGGGTTTTACAACCAAAATCAGGTGCGGATAAGTTGCACGAACTGGAGCAAGGTCATAAACCACAGGGTGGATATCGACCTCAGTAAACTGTCGTAAGCACGAAACAAAAAAGCCGACTCCAAAGACTGGAGCCGGCTTTTTTGTTATTAATTAACGTGTCCGCGCAGCAGCTGCATCGCTGGCTGATATGATAACCAGGCATTACTGTTGTCACCTGCAACTTCGGTAAAAATGGCTATCAAGCGTTGAAATACTTCATCGTGTTTCGTTTTATCAAATTGTACTGGCATTGAAAACAAGTTGAGCAATCGAGCGCACTCATCGCGCAGGTTCTCGGCACGAGACGTGCTCAATGCTTGCAACCTGTGCCCCTCCCGGGTGTCTAGCTGAACTATCAGCATCATGGCACATAGTCGTACCATTTCGGTGTAACCTCGCTGATAATCCAGGTTGTTATCGCTCATCGATGTGCCTCAGTATTTAGGTAAAAGCGGCTGGCTTTCTTGCCATAACCGTTCAAATTCCTGTTCGTAGACCGCGACCAACTGCGGCTGGTTCCGCACGACTAGAACGTTTTCAGCATTACGCTTGTCTGCACTGGCCGAGTAGTTATAGCTCCCTGTCTGGAGCGTATTACTGTCGGCCAGAATTATCTTATTGTGCATTATAGAGTAATTACCATTTAGGCGAATAGGAATGCCCTGATTGGCAAGGAATGTCACCGCGGTATAGCTATCGCTGTTACTTTTCTTGTCTGCTACCACCCTGACGCTAACCCCTCGTTGTTTGGCCGCCACCAAAGCTTGCGCTATTCCTTTATCGGTAAAAGAGTAAGCCTCCATGTTCAGGGTATTCTTGGTCTGGTTAATTACATCCAGTACGGCAACTCTGGCAGAATGCGAAGGGGAGAAGCCAACAGTGAACGCCGGCATCGCGAAGGCAGGCCAAGACAGTGTCAATGTGGCCAGGATTATCAACGGCGAAAAATGAATAAAATGGCGAAATTTCATTGTTATAAGCCCTTGATAGCTTCACGATATGATAAGGAATCATCCCATTTGGTCTCAACAGGAATATCTTTCCAGCGCAAGACATCGTCAGCCCATTTTTTGAGTTCCATAACCGTCAATCCATATTTTTTAGCAAGGCATGTACGGCAAGACGTTCCCAAGGCAATTTCATCCTCGTCCTGATACCACTCTATGCGTTCGATAAACCATTTCAGGGATGAGTGTGCATTTGATGATGTAAGTTTCCCTATAGCATGCTCACGCCAGTCAGACCTGCGTACATCCGCATTCCCTAACCAGTCGCTTAGTTGATAAATATCACTGTAACCGACTTCACTGTCGGGAATTATCTGCAGATACAATGTACCAGCCACTGGATGTTCAGCACCTACGACCACGAATGATTGATCTTCCATTGCTGTGCTCACTTTTAGAGATGTATTTGTTCCCTGTTCTTTGTTTTGTAGAGCCGAGGGAATATTGGGATATTATTGAAAGGCCAACAGGTCAGTTTGATATGGTATTTTGCAGGTCAGCATCGGCTAAGGAGGCAGCTACTTCTTTTGAGACCCGGATAGTTTTCGGTGGTGTTGGTTGATGACGCCATTTGCGTTTGTTTTGATGTAAAGCTTCTCTAGCCGCTTCAAACAGCAATATACCCCGTTGGGTTGGGTTGTAGCTGATATCAGCGCGGTTATCCAGATCAAGGGTAAGGTCTACAATACGTTTAAGAATTGGGTCCATGATGCCGATTTGATGGGTACTGTCTTCTGGGCCGTCTAAGCGTAGTAATATGTCTTCAATTTCTTGCGCGGATGGGGGGAGTTTGCGCAATAAGGTCGGATTTAGAGCAAATAGCTCGGCTTCTGTTGGGGTTTGTACTTCAATAAATCGGTTTATTCGCATCGGTAGTGCTGATGTCATCTTGTCATCATCTGGGATATAGATAGCACTACTCGGGACCAGGGCACTTTTGAAAGAAATCATCCCTTCACCAGGATTTAACTCTTTCAGGTCGCCGAGATCCAGCCGGTCTTTTTCACGAATGTAGTTGTTTGTGGCATCTTCATAGTTGGGTGTAATGATGCCGCCCGCTTGTTCAACTGCCCCCAATTCGGCGTAATATCCTTTCCCGCCAGTAATCTTGGCCAACTCAAAAGTATCTTTCTCATCCTGCAGGGCCATAAACCATTTGGTGAGCAAGTTAGCGTTTACCGTCATGTATTCACCACGATGTTCTGCGATAAACCGCTGAATATCCTGAGCAGAAACAATCAGCATATATCCCAAGCTACGCATCTGGCTGGCCAGGTTATCCATACCTGGACCAAAATAGGCACCTAACTCATCCATCGCGATAGCAAACGGAAATTTCCCGCTGTATTTTTTAACGATTAACACATCGTTGAGCATTCCCTCGAGCTCACAACCCAAGTCTCTGGCCATGGTCATGCGAATCGCGGATATATACAGTTTACCTATATTGGACGCTTCACCTTTTGACAGTTCCAAGGCTGGAATAGTGGTACACAGAATGCGGTCGTTGTGCAGTATGTCCTCAATGTTTATGTCGCCGGCATCGGTAGAGAAAATGTGGCCGTACAAGTCGTTGAACATAGTGAGCATGCGGTTGAATTGCTGAATTAAGTAGCCGTGTTGATCATAGACACCTTGCTCCCAAGTTGAGGGCTGGCTAATGAGCTCAATGCGAAAGCCGGCTAGTGTATTGAAATAGTTTTCTAATGGGTTATAGGCTTCTTTATGCCAGCCATCGCGTTTGGCTTCCAGGTAGAGCTCAGCCAATTTTCGTAAAGGTAAATACGATTGGATAACTGTCTGAGATATGGTCCGTTTTTCTTTTTTACATTTGTAGTAAACCGCATAGACCAACGCAGCATTCATGGATTTGGCTTTGTCCTGCCAGCCAGCATCACCGCTCCCAGCAGGGGGAAGCATGGATTCCATTAATTGGATGATGAAAGTGGTGTTGGCGGTACCAAACAGATTGATCGTGTTGGACGGTTGGCGTTTTTTGTCATTGAGTAGCAGCAGTAAAAGCTTGTCCATTCCTCCCGTCATAAAGTTAAGTACGTAAAAATCATCTTCCCGACCAAACCGGCGAGCTAGCGACCACATAGCAAAAGCCAGCGAGTTTTGCCCTTTACCATCTGAATAACAGATGCCTCGGCCCCAGCAGATGGCATTCAAGAAAACGGACAGCAGCGCTTCTGTTTTACCTGACCCCGTCGTGGCCAATAACAACATATGGCGCAATGCATCATCCAATGTTAGCCAGAGCTCGCGAGCGAGGGCTTTACCTCTGGCAAAGCCCAGACACATAACACCTGCAGCTGGAAAAAATTTGCGGGTCCGTACCACATAGCGGAAAAATCCCCATAAACCATTACGGTACTTGGGCATTTCGCGCTCCGTTGTCAGGTCTATTCCGCCCACATCTGTTGGCATGCGCAGGGGCATTCGAAAAGGCCGGTCGCTGAACAGCATGACATGGAGTAAAAGTCCGGGAACACTGATCAGAAGACTGGCGGGGAATATCCAGCCCATAACCAAGCCAGCAAGCAGGAAGAACTGGACGCCAAACGGGGAGAGTAGGGCGTCATTTATAAAGGTATAGCCAAGCGACCGCCGAACTCGGCGGGCTTCGATTTCAACTGATTGAGCCATTTACAAACCTCAACGACGGATGAATATTTGAAAGGATATACAGCGGGATTACAGAACAGAATTATTGAAGGCGCGGTGTATTCAGAAACGCTTCCAATGCATCGTCACTTTTTAATGAGGTCAAAGGGATGTAACGGCCATCATCCGCTATCAGTGACGGTGTGCCAGGTAGGTTATACGCATCAAATGCGCTGTCATTACGGCTAATGGCTTCGGTACCTTTTTCGCACGATGCGAGAGGGAATGTATTTTCATTTGGATTCATACCTGAATCTGCCTGGAATAGCTTTTTCCATAAGGTCTTACGTGACAGAGGTGTTTGGCAGAGGATAGGGCTCACCAGATTAATGGTCTGTTGCTTACCCACCAATGTGACTGGGAAAACCTCGACATTATATTTTTGGGCTAATGCCTCCAGTGCTGGCTCAATGATTTGGCAGTTATGGCACAGCGGGTCTGAAAATACATAGAGTGTACGCTGATGGCCAGATGACAAGGCGATGGTGTAAAAGCCACTTTCAGCCGCATTACGTAATACCTGCGCCGTTTTTTGGTAGCCTGTTGCTGCAGTCGTAGAGGTGTTTGTCTGCGCTGGCATGGTTTTAGGTATTACCGGGACTTGTATTGGTGAAATGGGTTGTGGGGCGACAACGGGAGCTGGCTGAATCGATGTTGGGTTACTTGTGCTAAGTTGTGTCACTGGTGTCGGATTATTTCGGGCCATATGTTCGCCGAGCGTTGTAAACACATACCAGCCATATGTGATGCACAAGACGAGAGCCGTAACTAATAGCGTTAAGCACGCTATATTTCTGACCTTACAACGGTGGTAGATAGCATTGTTGATAGCTTGCAAAAATAGCTCAGCTTCTTTGGTGGATGGCGCCTGATATATCATTGCGGAATTCACACCAAAGCTGTCGTGATATATCCCGTTGTCTTTAATGTAAAAACGGGAGCGCGAGCCAGGTTGAAGCAGTGTTATAAGGCAACTTGCACCAGATTGATGGGTATAAACGGACAGAGTGGAACCCTGCAAAGTGGCAGTATAGGTCTGAGTCATGAGGTAGCCTTAGTGTTTGGATTTAGCGTTTTTTAGGTCGGAACGGTGCGCGAGGAGCGGATTTTGTCGGTTGAACTGCTGGCTCGTCATCTTTAGGTATAGAAGTTGTTGAATTTGGGCTTTCTGATTTAATTGGTGAGGACCGCAATATGACTATATCGCTGTCATCCTCATCCTCATCCTCACTGTCATGTTCTTTGGCGCGGGATTCTGATTGTGCTTCTCGTTCTTCCAAGACCAGGCCAATGCGGCGTGAGTCGGCAAGTAAACCCTCGATAGCTATATCCATTCTTGTTGCAGGTACTGGAATGGTTACCCGGAACTTTTCAGATATTTCAGCGATCAATGTTTCCCATTTTGCTGCTGCAATAACCCCAGCCCCTTCAATAAATACTTTGGGGCGCCCGGAGGACGTCAATGCGTACCAGAGTGTTCTGTCCAGGCCTTTTAGCCATCGAAAATTAGCACCAGGTAAACGTAAATCGCGGTCATGGAGTGCGGAGAGTGCTGTTCGTGTTGAGCTGTAATGACGCAGCCAGCGTACAGCAACGGGGGAGTTTGCCACTTTGTAGAAAGCATCATTTGCCAGGCGTAGAACGGGATAACCTTTTTGGCCTTTATCACGACGGCTTTTGATGAGGCAAGAGCGATTCAGACTATCCAAAAGTTTTTGGGCACCTTTGCGGTCGTTGAAAAATACTTGTAATCCAAAGACTGCCACCAGTGCGCGTTCGTGAGCATTAAAGCTGGAGAAGTCTTTAAGTGGTGTGCCTAATTGTTGCTCAAATACTGTTTGGGCTCGAGTACGGTCAAGGCGTTCACCAATAACTAACTGATGTTGTATGGCAAATTCATCTGGAGACTGGGCGCTACGATGTTCCGGTGGATCGCAATTTAATAATTGCGTCTTCTTATCGCCATAGCAGAGTGCTGGAATAATACTGGGTGAGAACTGTGCCATGATGTGGGGGAGTGTATACACATCAATATGCCTGCGGGTTAGGTTCCGAGGATGATTACGAATTGCCAACATACTTCCAACCACAATGATAGACAGTGGCACCATTAAGATACCGGCAGTGCGATTCATGACAGCAATAAATTCCCCCCAGGTCATATTGTTTACTTGGTTACCCGCCAAGGCCAATAGATTGATGCGTTCTGCTACGTAAACATGTATGCGTGGAAAATCGCAGAGAGACCAAAGCTGGTAAATAAGCCAGATGCATCCATACATTATAGGGGGTTGGTATATCCAGATAAGGAAAATGAACATCAATGCGATAGCGATAAACATAAGGCCATATTCTTGGCCCTGTTGTGGGTGTACAGCTCTTGTGGACATGGTTGCTCCGGGCATGGGAAAAGCCAGACGATCACATCGACGGGCGATAACAAGGTGGGTTCACACCAGAGAGAGTTTTATTGGGGGCAAAGAAAGAGCGCCGATAGGCGCTCCATTAAAACTAAAATATTGTATTTAGCTAACTTGATATTCTGTTAGTTTGTTACTAACGGACGATAGGTAGAGGAAAGTAGGTTGTCTAACTTATGGCAAAACACTTTAATATTGGCGTTGCTATTGATGCTGAACGTTGGGCGCTTGATATTATTGAACTTCAAAGTTAGGTTGCAATCTTCTAACTCATATCCTTTCCATTCATCAAATTCAGCTATAAAGCCATTGGCAAATTCTTTATTATTTAAAGATATAATCAGCATTGCCTTACTATTAGAGTCGATGCCTACATACTTTCCATTGTTGATATCAATAAAGGTCAGGTTTTTATCAGGAGAAAAGTTGGAATTAGTGTTATTAGCAACAATTGTAGCTATTCCATTGCTAATGGATTTTCTTAAGAAATATAAGACAGTCCATAATGATATGGCAATTAAACTTGTAACTGAAAAATAGGTAATTCCTGAATGGCCACGACTATCAAAGTAGTAATAGATGGTAAATAATGAAGCTATTGTGAAAATAGCAGCAAGAATATGAATCGTGCCGATCATTTTTATTGATTTCATTCATCTTTCCTTATCATAGCTATTTTATGCCATCGGAATTATCGCTACTTCCTTTATTCATTGATTTTAACCCTGGAGTCCTCTCAAGTCCACGACCAAATCCAGCAAATATGCTTTTAGTTGATTCAGCGATTCCACCAAGAATACCAGCTGCTTCACGCCCACCTAACCAAGAAATGATGTAGTCCGGCATGGTAACTTGCAGAGCAAAAACTCGGGTAACCGTCGTAGTGCAGATCCTTGCATAAACCAATAAAATTCCTGCTAGTGAAATCAAACCGGTAAATGAATTTGCCTGTACATTGGCTATTGTGGCACCGAACATTAAGTTAAGTAACGTGCCTAATGCGACAATAACTATGCTTGCAAAAACAAAGCCAAACACCATTAGCATAGGTCTAATCATGACATCGATAAGGAAGATGTAACCGTAAGCAGACCTGTGTCCCCCCTCTCTCTCAGTTGCAATATGGGTTGCTGCCCAAAGGGTTCCTCCTGT
Source organism: Yersinia sp. 22-579 (assembly GCF_030433455.1). NCBI lineage: Bacteria > Pseudomonadati > Pseudomonadota > Gammaproteobacteria > Enterobacterales > Yersiniaceae > Yersinia > Yersinia sp. 22-579. The sequence goes on from NZ_JAUJTZ010000016.1 coordinate 51,988, forward strand.
AGCACCAACCAATACACTGACAATCCAGTTAGCAGCAGATGCTAACCAATAAATAAAGGGTATAAAAGGTAAGTATATTGACAGGCTAAAACCGACACTAAGTAACAAAAGTAATATGAAATAAACTGCAGGAGCCGCTGCTAAAATCGCATTTTTAGCAAAACTACCAAGACCTAAAGAAACAACTTTTATAATCAAACTGTCGGAGGCCGTTTCAGCGGCTATTCTAGCTGCGCTAAATACGGTATAAACAATTTCGGCTCCCCCTAAGGTATAGTCGCCTACAGCTTTCATTTTCAACAAAGGATTCATCTGATCACTTCCAACGGTCAAATTTCCCATTTGAGACGTGGCAATAAAGTTTGCCAGCCTCAACATTGGACCGTTAAAGATACCAACAAATACTGCGTCAGATGTTGAGGCATCGGTCGCTTGTTGAGTGTCTTTAGTACCCTGCGTCCCAAGAGGTGGGGTGTAGCTAGAGTTCTGCAGTTGGGCTTGATACGCAGTTTTGATGCTAGTGTAGACATCACCCGCCCCTAGATCACCCACTCCAGACATACCTGCAATTACAGGTTTAAGTTGAACTGCCTCATTAATTTTGTTGTTAGCTGTAGCGAATGTTTGATACCAAGAACCCAATGCGAGCCATCCATTTTTTTTCAATTGCGCCGTCAATACAGATGCTAATTGATCTGCTTGTCCCTGCGCATTTAATGCCTGATTTATTCTATCTTCATAAGCTCGCGCCGATTTTTGTATATCAGTTTCAGCATCGGGTAGAGAGCCACTACCATTTATCTGTTTATTTACCACAGATGTAACAAATTGAGATGCTGACTGAGATAGAGTATTTTGCATCTCGTTCATTGCACTACGTTGTGCATTTATGATGCTTTCAGTATTAATTGGTACCGGGAATAACCAGCTTGTCGTTTGATCAATGAGACTTTCCGGAAGGCGGGCTGACCCGCATAGAGCACTACCGTTCCCAATTTCAAAGCCATCTGGCAGGGTACTGATTCGCATCAATGGCGTGCCACCTTGGCCATATTGTTGGTACATAGTGTTGAGTTCACTATTGATGCCGTATAAACAGAGGTTCATTTCATAGATAGCCCGTGCTGCCCCGATAGTTTGGGGGGCTACGGGTTGCACCACCAGAGAATAACCATCCTCCATTAAATCAACGATGCGGTCTGTCACCAGATTAGCGCTGCCAATACCCATAACCGAAGCGGCCCACAAGAAGGTGAGTTGAGCAATTGACCAACCGGAAACAGTAGGGACCAGAGTCAGAAAACCCGCTGCGGTGCTCACTGGCCCAACCATTGAACTGCCTTGGTTAAAAACCTGTCCATTCTGGCCAGCTTTGACCAGATGCTTGAGTGTGACAAGCAGGAACCAGACAACGGCAATAGCCATAACGATACCGTTAAAAACGAAGAACATCTGACCGATCATACTGGAATCGGTCGATAGAGGATTAGTGACAACGTCACCGAAAATCATAACCAGGATTTGACGTGATAAGTCGGAACTGCGTTTAGCTGCCTGTTCAATGGAGCTAAAACTTACCGTTGTATCGGCCCAGGCACTGGCGGTAAATAGATATAACAATGCGCCAGCCATTATTTTTCGTATGGCATTCATAGTATTGACTCGCAGATATAAAGAGGTGCCCGCCTGGGTTAACAGGTGAGGATGGAAAATCTCATGGGATGGTAGAGGACTAAAGCTGAAGGTCGATCATCGGTGTTTTAGGGGCATTTACGTATATCAAGCAATCGTTTTTTACTCTTTACTTGCAGTGATGATGAAATTGTTGATTTGAACCAGCATACCTCGACCAAAAAGTCGTTAAACCCACCACGTTCTTCTGGCGAAGTTCGTTGCTGGTTCAGTTGCCATAATCGCCAGGTACAAATAAGTGCCTGGACAAATGGCACTGCAGCCAGTGACAGCAACACCAGTATTAGTACAAATCCTTTTACCAGTACCAGAGGTGTGTAGATGCTACTAACCGCAATTGCCAAAAGAAGTCCTATAGCCAGTAATGACGGAACTGCTGCTAGGATGAGGCATACCATTTTTCGGCGCTTAAATCGGCGTAGTAAGCCATTGACTGGCAGACCACTGGCGGCTACTGCTTGCTCAAAGCTCAGGATGGGTTCTTTTAGCCTTAATTCCAATTGGTTAGAGGGCGAGAGATGTTTTAGCCGTTTGAAATTATTGAACAGCGATGGTCCTATTTTGGACGCCGCGTAGCGTGCTTCTGAAAGTGGTAAAATTATGTTAGTCGAGTAATACAAACCTTTGCTTAAACGTTTTCCCCACTGAGGCGATTTTTCTGCTTTATTAGTCATTTCTGGATACTCCCGCGTTAACTTCACGCATTTTGGCTTGCAATTGCGGACGGTAATTCTCCGTGGCGGCGAGAGACAGCTGTTGACCTTGTAGGATGTTATTTTTCTGCATTTCACGCTTGATGCCTAATAACAGCCAATTTTGTTGGGACTGAATAAGAATAGCTTCACGCAACAGGAGATCCCCTTCCATATTTGAAATGTCATTTAGGTATTCGGTATTGGCATAGCGGCGACCGGCTTCGAATTGTTCAAACTCTCGTTCGGACATAATGCCGGTGCTTTTAGCTTCTTCTGAGGCAGTACGGTTGAAATAGGCTGCAGCTGACGGGGAACGTAATGTTTCCTTTGTAATCACGTCTTTTGTAGCCTCGTTAGGCTGACTTGCGGCGATCATCGCCAGCATGGGTTCACGGGCTGCTGAGTTAATCGCTTCGTATTGGGTCATAATCCCAATATATTGCTGACCAGAAGTTGTTTTGACTTCACCTTTCCCTAACTGCTTACCTGCGGCAGCTGGCGCACTATTAATAGCGTATGCCATAGCAGCATCGGTTTGTTGCTGGTTGAAAGTGAGGTCTGGGGTTTTTCCATCTTTACCTGCGCCATCAAGTAAAGAGGTTAATCGCTTATCTCCCCCCGGACGTTCTGAAATAGCTTTGCATAACGCTGTCCCACCGTAAGCCGCTACATCCGTAGCATCACAGTAATCAGCATGTATAGCTGCAGTGCGAAATTGTGCTTGCTCCTGTGGTGGTGTTGGCGCGGTTACACCTTGTCGAATGGTGTTATTACTAATCCCGCCACCACTGGCCAATGCTCCTTGATGGGCCCGTGCGCCACTTTGTACTTGAGCCGCTACACCAGAACCGGATTCAGAACAGATGCTATCGGGAATGGTATAGGTTCTACGCGCCTGCTCAAGTTTTTCAGCCTGTCTCGCGAAAATATCCTGATCACGTTGAGCCTGTGCCGCTTGTTCAATTTGGGTGGCCACCTTTCCTCCATTTTGATTAATGGCCGCGCCAACTTGATGTTGAGTGGTGGCAATCTCAGTCAACGTCCCGTTGATGGTCCCAAGGGCAGGAGCCACTTGTGTTTGTATCGGGATGCTCGTCATAACCTCTACCGGATAGGCGAAGGCGTATCCAGGTAGGCAAGCGGATAGAACCAAGCTGGTCAATAGACTGAATTGGCCAGAGAAATAACGATGGGTGTGCATGATTAGCGCCTTACCATAAGGGTCATGAAGACAGATAGAAACAAGATGCAAACGAATAGAAATAAGAGAAGTAAATCTGTGGGGTGGAATAAGTGTCTAAACTGCGAGTTTAAGATAGCGTTAATAATACGTTTCACCGTTCACATCTCGATGTCGATGGTTTTGAATCCTTGGTTGCAGTGTGTTGGTGCTATGCGGCGTTGCCTTGAATATAGCCAGCCTTGGCAATTAACTCGTCGGCCAGTTGTCGAATGACACTGTCTTCATCGTCATTACCGGCCCGTTTTTTCATCATCTGAATATGTTTCTCTGCAGATCCACCGGGGAACGTATCCGCCAACAGCCTACGTGCGGTTTTGCCGTCCAATGCGTCATATAAAAAGTTGCGCAAAGCTCGATTAGCCGGTGTTGAGTTCAAAGCCCATAATCGCAGTGGACCCGCCGTGTTTTTCAGTAACTGAGCGACGTTACCGTTGGTCGTTTGGAATACGGCAAGGAAAGTGACACCGCTGCCATCTGCCGCCGGTCCCCGCGTGGTGTTCAAAAGTTTAAGGAGTGTTGTGCGCGGCACATTGAATGTTTCTTGTAGCACAGGGAAGTCTTTGGTTCTCACGCGCATTAAATAGAGTGAGTTGGCTGACTCCAGAATGGATTTTGGATAATCATCGAGATACTGAGAGGCGAACACGGTACGAATACCGAATTTACGTTGCTCGCGGTCCTCTGTTTGCAGTGCCTCCCACAGTGTATCGATGCCTTTAATGTTGTGTAACTCGTCAATAAATATGAGTTTTACTTCTTGATCTAATTGCTCGATACGCTTGCGATGTAGTGGAATGTAACGCTCATTCAATTTGCTGTACAACTCATCCTGATATTGCGGTAGGTAGAAATCATTGGCGCCAGCAAGGTGGCGAGCGAACTGGTACATAATGCCGGTACGAATCTTCCCTTCCGGGGTGTTTTTGCCCGCCACATTATTGACATCGACAATGCGAATTCGTGTATTGGGGCTGACGGTAAAGCGAGTACGCCCCGCAATCAGTGGATAATCGAAGAGGGCTTGTGTCAGGCAACGAGAAACATAGCTGAGCAGTAGTTCATCAGAGCCAGGCCGATTGACTTTGCCAAAAGCGACTAGTAATTCTTTGCTATTGAGTGCCCCTTGTAAGTCATTTAACTCGGGTACCGCCTGTGCCTGAGCGAGCGATGCCTCATACACATGCCCGTGATCAAAGAGTAAATCTCTCACTTCATACCAGGTAGCCATTTCCCACCACTGAGCGTCATGTTCAGCAATGCAACCACTGTTTTTCAATGCCGTATCAACAGCAGGTACAAGGGTCGCACCATACCGAATTGGTTCATCATCACTATTTTTGCGATATACCAGGTCCACAGCGCGAGACAGAATTTGTCTGCAGGATGCAGAGTCTGGGGCGATGCCTTTCTCTGGATCGATACATAAACTGAGTAGCATTCCCAATATATATTCACGCTCGGTACTGATGGGGTATTTCAAACCAAGAAGAATATCAAACGGGTTACGGCAGTGATCTGCATCGTTACGCAGGATAATACTGATGATTTTGTCTTTCTGATCAGGAGAAAGACTGTCGGAAATTAGGTCATAGAAACCTTGTGCGGTAAACCCCTTATCGGTAAAGGCCATAAAGGGAAGGTCACTGTTTCCATTAGCAATGGCATCAAGATGTAAGCTGTTAGCTAACAGAGACTTTCCTGAGCCAGGAGAACCGGCAAGTAATTCTGTATGCTTTTCCTGTAGCGAGCTGGCTAACTGGATAGGATACGGTTTACCGTCCACAGTTTGATGAATAGAGTTCCCTTCGTTTCCCCATGGGCTGGCCGGACGCTGCAGAGGCATTAACTTGATACCTTCCGAAAGCGGCGGGAACATCAATGTAGAAGCACTAAAACTTGATGCCAGCGGTAGTGTGTTGATCCAGGCCCGGATTGGGTCACCAAAGGTTTTGGTCACACTGGATACACCCCACGATTGAAGTGACTTTTGCAGCAGTGTTAAGTTGCGTTTAAGTCGGCTTTTATCTGCATCCCAAGTACTGGCTGTAATGCTCATCATGCACACAGGCTCTTTCTTATTTTGTTCCAGCAGCCAAGAGACAGACTGGTAAATATCGCGTAATCCAGGGACAAAAGCGACAAAGGACAACAGGTTATGTTTGCTATTGAGCAAATCCCCCCCACCAGGCATCAGATCGAGTCTTAATCGCCAAGGAATTTGCCTCGGAACCTTCTTAAACAACTGGCTAAAGGGTTCAGGGCGTTGCGGGGCAAGCGTCATGGCCAATTGACCATGGTACAAACCGTCCACTTCGATCATGCTGCCGTGTGCTTTCACTTCGGTGTCACAATATTGAAAGTTGAGATGAGGGGCCAGTGCAGCACTAATATCGTCACCGCGTAGCTTGCCATGAGGGATAACACGATCACCTGGTAACAGTGGCTGCCAACTTTCATCTGTGCTGAGTCGTTCGATTTCATCTCTGAGAACGTGGCCTGCTTCATGGGCGTCGAGCAAGCGCACCATTACACCTTCATTGCCATCTTTAAGATCAGTTGCCAGTTTGTCGATAAACGCATCATGTCGCATTTTCAAGCCTTCGAACTCGGCAAATACCGGATTTTGGCCGAAACGCGCTTCTGGCATATCTTTAAACTGTTTGTCTTGGCGTTGAACTTCTTCCTTACGTTCTGCCGGAGGCAGTGATGAAATTGAGGTATAAACCGTCAACCAAACACGTTCTCGGGCAACATAAGGCGACATTTTGACAATTTGTTCATCCACTAAATCATCCAGTTCAAGCCCCAGCTTACGGTATGCCAGCCTTTGAGGCTCAACCAGCCGCGTTATTTCTTCTTTCCCCCGTGTAGGATCGCGCTCAAAGACAATACATAACTTTTGCCCCAAGGCTTTAAAATCGCCCGTTAAGGAGTCTCTGAGTTTCAGAACAAACCTGAGAAAGCTATCAGTATCGGGTATGTCGCCCACAGTACGAGGCTCGGCTTCACTGAATTCTCTGAAAGCGCCCAAAACCTCAAAGCAGCTGGCGTAATCATTGTTGTGTGTCACATGAATGTACGGAGCGGCCAATGAGGGGTGTCGTATTTTGTCGTCGGGAGTCAGCCCAATGACTGTGCGTAGGTCACAATACTGGGAAAAATCACGCCCTAATGTGTAGCGAGAAAAATAAGCAAAAGCATCTTCGATTTTATCGACAATCATGTTCAGCTCCGGGAGCAATAATCACGGTATAGGAGTGACCACCAGGTTGTATTGGCATCTAGCCCTGTGGTTGCCAGTCGTCCTTTTAGGCGGCCTGGATGTAGCGCCAATGCCAGATGGCGACAGCGGGACAGTAAGGATTCACGTTTTTCATCCGGGAGACGTTTCAAGGCTTCACCGAATGCTTGAGGATGCGTTGTTCCCCATGATTTGCGTACTGGTTTGTCGTGAGAGGTGAGCCAATTGAGTAGAGCTTTGGCATCTTGCTGATATTCTTCACTGTCAGATTCAAGTGCCTGAGCTATGGCCCGTTGGAGATGATTGATATCCTCCGGTCGCAAAACTGGCAGATAGACAATGACCCCGGCTTCCGCCGTCACGGTATCCAATTGTTGCCAGGCTTGACACAGTGGGTCAGCGACACAAAGGTTATCTCGGAGTGTATTTAGTTGGTTTTGGTCACGAAATATCACGGTATTTTTAGGTGACTCGTAGCCACAGAATTCACAGTTATGTCCCGCCATACGGGCTGTTTCATCTAATGTATTCTGTTGTTGAGGCGTGCGGGAAAGGCCCGTCACACGACGGGAAACGGAAAAGACCAGCATAAGAACTCCAAAGAATGGGGGCTTTCGGAAATAAGCCTCATAGAGACGTTCGAGTTAAGTAAGGCCGGCCACAAGGGCCGGCTATCTACGTTAACCGACAGATACTGGGTTCAGCCCCATCTGCTTCTGGCTACGATTAGCAATCTGATCAAGCGCAATAAGACAGCCTCCCGCTGCAAATAATATCAAGATGTGCCAACCCTTGATTTGCGGGTTATTTTTCTTGGAAGCCATCATGATGATGGCAGCAGCTATTAAAAGCAGGCCGAGGGTCATTGACGCTTTCACGATAGGCTCTTTCAATGAATAAATGCCGTCCAAAGGGGCTTTAATCATATCGACAAGATCTCCATCGGCATGGGCGAGAGGGGTCAGGAACCCTGTCAGTAAACCTGCAACGACGCGAACATATTGCCGGCGGAATGTTTCTGCCAGTAAGGCCGCTTTAACTGAGATGAAAAGTGGAAAGTCTTTCAAGATTTGACGAGCGTTCATTATGACCTCTGTATTTACCAATGAAAATTGATTGTGTTTTGTAGGGCATCAAGTACCCGTGGATTGACTGCGAGCATGGTGCCAATAATTATTCGCTTAGCGCCGCTTGCGACATCATCACCGGCGCTAAGACCGGTATGACCATCTTTAGTAGAGCGTCTCAGGCGTAATAAGCCCTGATACGCATAAATGACACCGATCCACTGCAGAAGTGTAAGACCGGCATTAATAGCGACCGCAGCAGGGCCGTATTTGCCTTCGGAAACATAGGCTATTGCACCAAAAGTGACGTCACCCAAAGCCATTTGTCGTGAGGTTGCATTCATCACCTGATGCAGTGCAATAACGCAGCCGCATATCAGAATGATCAGCATGATTTTTCCAGGGCCGTCTTGTACCTGTCCTTTGCGTGCACGACTGGCGATATTGCCAAAGTGCAAGACCAGCATGATTAAGCCACCTACTGCCCCCATCGCGATGATCAGCTGAATTCCAACCGCCGTAACGTTGTTGACGGCGTTGGCCAGCATTTGGACCAAGTCCATAGGTATCCTTACCGGATAACACCGGCAGTGGTGATGACCTCACGATTTTGAGTGTCAATGCGTTGCACGGTGGCATGACCAATGCGGTCACCCGGTTGCAGTGCCCAGGTACTTCCCTGATAAGTCACCCAAGCTAATCCCGGATATAAACTGTTAATACTGGCACCCCGTAATCCGCTGTTTTTTGACGCGGTGCGGGGGGAGGCTTTCGGTGCAACAGCAGAGGCTGTGGTCATGGTGGATACTGATGCAGGACTTGGGCGTTGTGCCAAGTAGGCAACCTGTTGCTCCAGGAGGCGCAAACGTTGATCCAATGCTTTTATTCCTTCACGGTTGTTTTCCCCGTATACCCGCAACTCTTCAACTATTTGCGGGCCAGGCTCTGCCAGGGGATTGGCCACAGGTTCCCTCGTTGGTGGTGCGTCGATGGTCGTGTTCTGCACTGATGTTGACGGTGGTGAGTAAGGAACGGGCACAATAGGCGGTGTGGTTATGGGCTCTTGAGCCGCAAATTGCGGTGGCGCATCGGTATTCGAGGGGGCATTACGCAATACCCCGAAAGCGACAATTCCGACGATGACGAGTCCCATCATCCCGGCTTGCAACGGGGTAACCTTTAAGCCGAAAGGCAAAGTGATAAGTTTTGAGGTTGGCTTACTGGCGATAGGTGTTTGGGTTACCTCTGGTTCATTTTCGGGCAAATCAACTGGGGGCGTTTCCAGGTCAAAATGAGATGTTGTCATTAGCGTGCTCCTGCTTGGGGTATGGCGGTCGCGTTTTTGTTGAGACGGTCGCTCTCATACACACCTTTCATAAATTGGATGGCCACAACTTGGTTTTTGAAAACGCGAACCTGTTGGACGGGAAGTTTGGCGGCATCACTCGCCATCACTTGGCCAGCTTGAGAGCCAATGCCACCGACGATGGTACCTGCTACAGCTGAGCCTTTAACCGAGCCAGTCCCGCCGCTGATCGTGCCAGCGTTGGTCGATAGGATTTGCGTGTTTTGTTGTTTATACAATTCACCCAATCCACCAATACCAGTGGCAACGGCGGGCAATATAATTCGGGAGATATAACGGTTGTTGACGTCACTGGCGACGGAGGATTGCAACGTATCGTCTTGTAACGCATAGGCATCGACCTGATATTCAATACCGTTGAGTGTCATGCTAGTGAGATGGATGACCACTCCGTTACCCGCCAGTTGTATACCCCGAGCGGTGAAGCTGGCTCCCGCTAAAAAGCCTGCAGGAATATGAGCCTTAACGATTGAATTGAGGTTGTCAGAGTCGATTGCAGTGTCTATTACACCCGGCCTAAGTGTATTCGGTGGCACAACCATGAGGTCTTGAACCCCGTTATTGGCTGTTGTTTGGCTCGATACAGTCACTGGCGCATTGCCTGGGAGCCCATTACTCCATGCACTAAAAGCATTCTCTGATGTACTGCCTGATTGCCCATTGCCTTGTTGGCTGTGACCAAAAGAACTAGCCAATTGTATGTCACCAGGCTTCCAGCGCTCGTTAAGTAGTTTCATGTAACTATTGAGAGCGGCTTTTTCGTTCTCAGCTATACCTGAGTTGGTTGTGTCCCCTTGAGAGGAGGTTACGGTTGTAGTATTTAGGCTTACAGGTTGTAGAGCCGGTGTTGGGGCGACAGGTTTGACATCACTCATGCGTAAGGACGCCACAAAGCTGTTTCCCCCGCTGTCTGCCGTTTTTCCACCGATGTTATTAGCTTCACTTTGTAACTTCCGGTACTGCGCTGTTTCAATACTGTTATGCGCGGCATTGTTGGCCACGCTGTTCAATTTATAATTTGACGGTGTTGGCTCTGCTCTGTGTAACCATCCCCACCCGAGGTAAGCTCCTGCGCCAACAATAGTGACAACAGCAATGCCCAGTATCAGTGTTTTTTTTCCGTCATTTGCAGCATCTTGTTCAATGGTCATCGGCTTACTCCAGGTTGATGTTCAGTGTGGTATTTCGGCTCTGAACGGAAAAAACCACTTCGGGGGTGACGGGCAATTTCCAAACTCGAGTTCCATCTGCTGCTGCCGAGGTTTCTACAAACGCATCCCGTATATCGCTGCGTGAGCGGATATATAAGTCATCGCCTAATTGCCAAACAGATGTCATCGGGACGTTGCCACTGGTTTTGAGACGCTTAGCTTCTTTGGGAGGGACACCATCCAAAAAGGATTGCAATGTTGGATTGTCCAAACTGATTTTTTCTCGCGCAATAGGTTGGGCTTTAGCGGCTGGGCCCCGCATAGGAATACGAAGGTTCAGACTGCTATCTGTAATTTGTGCTTGTCCGGGGTTATCTGGTTCGCCACTGGATAAGGCGATCACTACAGGCACCGGTAAACCTTTCAGATATACCGTCACGCTCCCAGAGTCATAGGCCCGTCTGGCCTGAACTGACATTACCGGACTGTTTGGAATGTAATTGATGGAAAACCCGGCTTCGTTACCGTTGATTGGCGGCGCGTCAATATTCCAGGGCGCGCCTGTTTCATCAGTGAAAGATACGGTCGCAGGAAAGTTTGGAAGTGCTCGCAGCATGGGTAGTGAGGCACCAGGTGACAGGTTGACCGTCAGAGAACTAATCCGGGGAACCGCAGTGACGGGCGCTCGCCCCTCACTACGTTGCAGTTGGTCAAATGTCCCCCGTAAGCCAGTCACATCATCAGGCGATAATGGAGCCATCTGACCCTGAGCATAAGTTAGCGCGGGTGAGGGCAGAGGGGTTGATCCGCCTTGAGGAAGTGGGGCTGTAGGCGCAGGCCCTGCTGTTGGTGCCACCTGAGCGGCAACATTTTGTGGTGTACTGGTTGTCGGTGCTGCACTTAGCGTTTGTGCTGGTTGCCAGGCATTGGGGGCTGCAGCGACGTCAGTGGTGATTGCAGCGCTAACACTGTTAACCAACGTTAACAGGAGCAGACTGGCATACTGGATTTTCATGGTTATTGAGCCTCATAGGTAATGAGCTGAGATACTTCCAGACCGGTATTCTTCAATCGTGGATCGGTACGCTGAATAAGCAGTGACAACACAAAACTTTGTTCAGGCAGTGAAGTTGTCTGACCGGTCAATTTGAATTTGACGGGATATTGAATTTTCCAGGCATATACCCCGTTTTCTAACGTTCCCTTGCTAACGACTACGCCTGGAGACGTCATCACCGACATGTTCATTTTTTTGTCTTTGATGGAGGCAAGTACGTTGGATGTGGTCAGCGCAGCGTAATAGCTGCGAAAGCCTTCATCTGAGAATCGGGGAAGTAAGTTATTCATTTGTGTGCGGTAATTCACGAAGTCGAGAGTGAACGCCTCACGAATAACACGGTTGCCAAAATCGGTAACATCCGCATCACTGTAAGCTGGCTGATCTGTTGGGGTCAGCTGGATAACACGACCATCTTGCGTTGCAAAATATTTTACTGGCGGGTTTAAAACGGCATATCCCAGAACTGCGATAATCAACAGACAAAGAAAAAGAGAAGCACTTTGCCATATGTTCACCGTGAGAGATTTTCGGGTGAAACTGACATTGAGCTGGCTTTCAATGTGCTGTGCTCTTGCAGACGCATACGGGTCAGCACTCCCCCCATCAGAGGGAGCGGGTAGATTTTTTTTCATGGTGATATCCACTGGCAAGCCCCGTAGGGGAGACCGAACGGGGTTGCAAAGAAGAACAGGGGAAACCGCTAAAGGTACGGTCGGTTAGCGAGTGAAGATGTAACCGTCCCCGGAGGCGGAGCTCACTGGGGACGTAGCTGCAGGTATCTGACTATAAGTGGTAGGTGCATAGGACTGAGGTACACTGACTGAATTCGATGAGGTGCCAATTACACCGTTGGTGCGAGACGACAAATCTCCCCATGGGTCAATGTTACTCGGTACATATTCTTGGATCTTGTCTCTTGCAGCGCGACAGATTTTGTCCTTTATCCCGTTCAAGATGCCACTGAGATCAGGGAAAGTCGGTACCGTAATGGCTGTGCTGATATCTCCCAAGCATTGCTGCAATCCGCTTGATACCTGATTTTCACGTTGTGACCATGCTTCTGCAGCTTTGCGAGCACGTTCGTAGCCAGCCTGCGCCCCAGCTTGTGCCGCAGTAGCCGCACGGCAATCCGCTGCTTGAACCTGCAGAGATAAGGTGCTGGCCACCAGGGCGGCAAGTATAAAATAGTATCTTCGTTGCATTGCCTTTCCTTATAAGCCTGGACGCGGTGCCTGAGGTGCCGGATTGATTCGGTTTTCCACGGTGTGATTGTCCCGGCTCTGCGGGGCTTGCGACGGTGGAATATAGTCGTGCGTAAACCCAAGTTGCTTATGCAGTGCCGGGGGGCACTTTGCGGGTTCAACCAGCGTCGCATAAAGTTTGTCTTTTTCCCCCTGGAGACGGAACACGAAAGCGTTATTGGCTCCTTCGGCGTGATTGATGGCATTACCGTGGCCTATGGATTTGATGCCGTCAGCCGTAACCGCATTTAAGGCTACATAACGTGTCCCTTTGTCATTGATACAAAGTTTACCGAGCACCGGATGGTACTCACCTTCGTATTGCACGACGCCTTGTACATAATCGCCTAAGCCTTTTACCAGTAATAACTTAAGTTGGTTTTCGGCTGTCATCGTTTTCATGAGTACAGTACCTGCATCTTGGGTCTGTGCAGGCAGTGGGGTGGTCGCCGGTCGAGTGGCAGGGGCTGTTGTACCTTGGCCGTTAGGCTTAAACCACACAAGGTCATTGGCCTGTGCAGGCAATGGAGGCAGTGATACCCCAGCTTTTGCCGCCAGTTCAACAACCTGCTGTTGTAACGCAAAAAAATGGGCCATGTCATAAGCTGTCAATGACGCTGGCGGTGTAGTCTGCTGTTCATGGCTGACAAGCAACTGAGGGTCGACTGCCGGCTTTATTGCCCATTGATTACGGTGGGAAATGATTTCCTCCGTCTGTTCAACTCCGTTTTTATCGACCACGATCTTATTGTTCGCGTCACGTACTTTAGCCTGGACCGTGACCTCTTTACTGCCGAGCCAGGTTAGCGTCACCACATCGTTTTTACTGAGGCCACTGTCTGGCATGACCTGTGCCAACTCTTTCCCCCAAACGTAACGTTCTCCATGCGCGGTACGTAAATGTACGTAATAGCTAAGATTCTCAGACGAATCAAAATTGTACGGTGCGGGACCATGCCCCAATAAAGCGCCTGTCAGACCTGCTTCGCTTTCCTTACGACTGGCATTTCGCGGTATTTCTGGGGGAAGCACTGTAGGCCGTAATTCTGGAGGTAATTCGTTCGCCAATGGTGTTGCTGTTGCTGTGGCAGGTTCTGTTGTTTGCCCCTCAGTCATAATAGATGCTGTCTGTGGGCCAACGGGTGTTGCCTCCGCTCCTGGGGTTGGTTCGTCTGCCAACTGCTTACGGGCCTCATCTAACATCAGTTGCTGCTGCGGGTTTTTCATTTTGACATCGAGGTTGTATTCAGCAATTAGCATAATGGCGCGATGCTTGAACTGATCGCTCCCCGTAAGCTCAATGCGCCCCCGATATTGTTCGCGTGAAACAAGTAAGGCCGTCAATATCATGGCATCACTTTGGCTTGCTGCCGCGTTCGCCATTGTGATGCGGTCGCCGTGGTCGACAAAGGCGGGTTCACCAGAAAAGAGATATTTTACTGACCGTCCATCGAGGGCCATTTCATGGGTAATTTGTTGCATCAATGCATCTAGATCGAGTGGAGCCACTTGGCGAGCTTGGCCCGCAGGCATCTCGATACAGATAGCGTCTTCCGTTTGTGCTGTCAGGTTAGCCTCTGACTGGGCTTGTTGCTCATTAGGGGTCGATGTTGCAGGTTGAGGTGCCAGCCGGCCAGCGAAAGAAACTAACTCAATGGGTTTTTCTTTGGGCGCCGTAACTGTGGGTATCGTTGGGTTAGCAATTGGTGCAATATTTTCCTGTTTTGCTTCTTCAGCCTCATTTTTAACTGCCGCAGGTGTTTCTGGAATAACGATTTGCTCCGTAGCTAAAGGTGCTTCCTGAATAACGGTCTGCTCTGCAGTGACAGGGGGTATGGGGTCATTGATAGCATATGGTGTGAAATCTTGGACCTCTTGGTCGAAGACGCTATCAGCAATATGACCATAGTCAGCATATTCATTAACGGGTAGGTCTTGTACGGAGGGTATATCAATTTCGGGTGTGGGCTCAGTCTGTGTATTTTCCATTGTCGTGGGTTCCAGAGGTGAGGGACGATGTAACGGAGCAAAAACAGGGGCCAATTGTTCTGCGAGTGCCGACAAACCGCGTGACAGGTGAAAGTCATTGAAGTCCGTCAATCCCTTCTCGCGCTCAGCTGCAGTAAAGGCCGGTAATATAACAATGCCGCCAGTAAGCTCAGCGGCTTCTGTGGCTTTTTCTTTCCCCGGATTGCCAGGGCGTTTGGGCTTAGGAAGATCATCATCAGCCAAGAACAAGGTTGGACTGTCGGGGTAACGCTCGTGCAGTGCTTTGGCCACCTTGACCAAGTTGCCAGAATCAACGGTCATCACCACCGGGTATTTTAGAGCCATTGCGCCACTGGCGGCTGTGGCATAACCCTCGGCAAAGACAATGGGCTGACCATTCTTAAGAGAGCCACCAACAATGAAGAAATTGCCTTCTTTTTGCCCTCCCTTGCTTAAACGCTTACTGCCGTCGGGTGCGATGGTTTGTAGGGTTCGTATATCACCGGCGACATTCAATAATGGGATGACCAATTGATTGTGGTTATCAATGTGCATCCCCTTGGCTACCTTAACGCCTTTTTTCTTTAAGTAGGGGTGGTCTTGGCTGGCTTGGCTCAACCGCTCGTATAACTTGGTGACTTCGACTGATTTCTTATCTTGCTCTTGGCGTATTCTGGCATCGCGCCGTAGTTGCTCTTGTGCAGCCATTGCCTTGCGGTGTGCTAACACTATGGGGTCAGGCCTGTCTGAGTTCGATGACCAGGTATTTCTATGACCATCACGATGATCAGCAAACCAACCATTGGCAAAGCCATCCAAATGACCAACATAAACGCCAGATTTTTTACCTTGCTTGTCATCATTCATCGATATCCGATGAGTTAGACCATCCATCTCTGGGTCGCCTTGAAGATTTCCGCCGAGTGAGCGGATAAAGTCGCCAAACTCTTGGGCGGAATCGTTATTGGTTTCGGTGGCCAACGTATTATCGATGCGCCAGCGAGTGAGTTTGTCGAGTTCAGAGCCCTCTTTGGCAAACCACATTTTGCGTTCAGGGTCGAACTCCAACGCATTCTCACCATTGTCCAGCTTACCTGCCTGCCGTTTGGCTTCTTTCAACTGTTCGAATGGAATAACGAGGTAGGTAGATTCAGTCGCTTTCATTGTGCCTCCCAACAGGTTGGTAAGGATGGCCAGAGCTGAGGATTATCATATAGGACTCCTATTCAAAGAATTTTCGATACCACCAGGGACGACCGGTAATGATGTTGCCGCGCAACCGGTGCAATAAACGCTGGAATACCACCGTGAGGGTGTAATCAAAGAAAGCCAGTAGTTTGTAAAACACCAACAATCCGACACAGAAGAGGAACATCAGCATACTTGGCCAAAATACCCACACGATAAACACCAGATAAACCAGCACTGGAATGCCAAAGATCGTGACGGCCCGACCCGCATCTAACCAGTTGCAATAATCGTTGTTCATTATGTTGTTTTCCGTTTTTCGTTAAATTCGCGCCATCCCATCACTTGTTCTGCTACGTGCTCAGTAACTTGCCCGATCACAAAGAGTTCCCAGGTTTTATCTGCAATGCGTGTCGAACTCTCACGAAGTGATGCGTTAATCAAATCAGGCCAGCGAGAGTAATGTTGTTGGGATAGTTTGCTGCGCCAATCATCGTCAAACAGGACGTATTCTCTAACAGCGATACGTTTACCGTCAGTCGTTGGCAGGAGGCGTTGCACGACGACAAATCGCAAAGCATCAAGCAGATCAAAGGCCACTTGTTCACGGGTGTCACTTGACGCCATTCGAATACAACGAGAAAACGCGTGGCCCGGAGAGAAAGCATGCAATGTACTGAGGGCTAGGTGGCCAGAGTGAGCACAGGCGATGGCGGCTTCTAACGTATCAAGATCACGTATCTCACCAACACCAATTAAAGTCGGTGCTTGACGTAACGAAAAACGAAGACCATCGGCAAAACTCGGAACATCTCTACCAATTTCGGATTGTTGAGGCTTGAGCACCCATTGAGGCCCCCCTAGCAGATATTCGACCGGATCTTCATAGGTAGTGACCTTCCCGTTGGGATGTGTCTTCCCGTAATGCTGGTAAGTTGAGGCTAATAATGTGGATTTCCCGGAGCCGGTCGGACCACACGTTAAACCCAGACCATCCATAGGTAATAAACTGCGACGAAGATCTTCTTCCAGGCCCATTGTCTCTAAGGGCGGGATAGCTGATGGAATGATACGTAACGTGATGGCCATTGCTGTGTTAAGCGAACCTATCGTGGCCTGAATGAAGTTGGTGCGATAACGCACCCGTTCACCACGTTCGAGTCCGTAACGGCCAGTATTATCACCTTCCAACTGTAAAGCACGGTCTGCGCCATTGCCCCCTTGGACCAGTGATTTAATATCAGGGGTGTAGATCTCATCGACGAGGCGCACCAATTGGGAACTATCAATATTGAACTTGTTGGTTACAACCTTGCGGCCGTAGTGATCAACAATGATTGGGCTTCCACTTTGTAGATGGATATCAGAGACTTTATGGCGATAACAGTGAACAAAAAAACTTCGGAGTTTGTTTGCGTCGAGTCCGCCTGAAAAATCAAATTCATCAAGATTTGTCATATAGGGCTCCACGCACAGAACTTAAATAATAGGGATAATTGATGTAAGTGGAATGAAACCCAAGATGGCCAGAGCTTAACGCTTGGAAGAGGTCCGTATCCGTATATTTTCGTGGGATATTTCTCATAAATATCACCGCATTTGATGAACTAACTGAACGCATCATTAAATATTCACGAGCAGCAGCCAGTAGCTTTTCATGAACCAAAAAGTCACTAGGCTCACTTTTTATGCAGTTGTTTCCTAATGAGGAAAGTAACTGTACTTGACCAGGGTTATTATTCATGGGATCACTCCGAGCATATGAAATAGGAGGAGGTTACGGTTGTGTCGTGATAGTGGGTTTCCAACGTTTCTTATCCAACTCAAAGCCGGCGCGTTGTTTCAGGTCGCGTACTTTGTCACCCAACATCAGTTTGTCTTGGGAGCCAGTAACTGACTGCAGCTGTTCACTGACCACAGGTAAAGTGATCATGCCTTGCTGTACCAGAGTGGAATAACGCACCATGCCGGCATAATCCCGAGTTAATCGATTGAAGTTGCTTTCCAACGTTCGGTCGGCACTTTCACGTCCTTCTTGCCACCCCTTTTCTATCGCGGCACGCCAGACTTTCTCTTCGGCGCCATTTTTCGGGGCGATTTCTGTAGGGATATCGGTATTCACTGCCAGTCCGGCCAATAAGTACTGCCGCCAAGAGGGCGGATTACTGACAAATCGCTCTTTCACCAGAATGGTGTATGTTTTGTTGGCGGTTCTTATCTGGTTATCTGTAATGTTTGCGAGAGATTCAGCCGCGACAATAACGGGAGGTAACCACCCCTGGCGACTGATCAGCGGAGCAAAGGTATAGAGTCTATTTAAGTCATCATTCTGAATACTCAGCGCTTGTTGCAGTTCCCAGGCTCGCTGTGCTTTTCCTCCCCGAAAACCAACGGTTTGCCCTGCATCATTAAGTAGTTGCCACAATGTGTCGTTCAGACCGTGTTTATCAGCGGCCTTTGGCGATAGGTAAGCATTGATATCCGGGGGTGGAGGCGTATCGATGCTCGCTCCGATAACTGGCACGGCGATGAGGGCCAGACAGAGAGCCAGGGCTTTTCGTATCATGCTAAAGCTCCTTGTTTTAGGGGCAACATAAAGTAGACGCGAAGCTCTCTGGACTGCTGATCTAGCTGAGCTCGCCAGTCGGTTTGAGTACGGATAATTCGAAGTAGGGTTTCAAAGGTAACGTCTTGAACATGAATAGTGACAGGAAGTGGCAATCTGACACCGGTATAAGCGAATGATAAGCCGCGTTGTCGTGCTAATTCGGCCAGGAGCTCAATAGCATCGCCATCCCATGTCACTGAAAGTCGTTGGCTGTTTGCTCGAATACTGCCGGGTACGAAATGTACTTTCTGATTTAGTACTCCGTTTAAGGCGAGATCCTGTAACGAGGGGGAGATTTGCTCGGTATTAATAGATATCGGCTGTGGAGTAGGTATCGGATGTTTTGCCTGTTGTGCCTGGCAACCGGATAGCAGGAAAAGGCCAAGCGTGGCCAGATACGATGGTTTCATATGGTTAATTCCTGTATTACGAATAACGGATAAATACGAAGAGAATTTAAATAACTTGAATGGTGTTTACTTGTTAGTGAGAAATACTTATTGAGAACAGGGGGATTGGAATGAAAAATTCATCATACTTTCCAGTAAAAAATAAAATCACTGGGCAGGAGCACACCAGATGTAACCTGCTGTATATGTTGCATAGAAACCACCAACACCAACAGCAACGTGATTAGCTGGACACCGACCACCATCTCCAACGTATTGATATACTGCATGGTCGAAGTCTATACCCCCACCCGATTTTTTCCACACGCCATTAATGCAATACAGGGGGGCGCCAGTACCATCTCTGCTCTGTCGCCCAATTTGAGGACAACTTGTCCCGGGAGTACTAACTTGATCCAGTTGCAGTGTTCCTCCCGCATTTAACGTATCATCAGCTCTAACAGTCCCAGCTCTTACTTGGCCAGCAGTATAAATGCCTTTGTTATTAACAGATCTAATCCAATCATTGTCACTCATGTAAAAACCGCCACCATGAGTTTCGTTTAACCAACCCTTGCCACTTTGCGTAACCAACCAACCGGTTTTACTTTTAATATTTCCTTCTGCATTAACAGAATCACTGAAATTGCCCGTTGCAGCATTTACAGTTTTTGCATTGTTAATATCATTGCTATTCATATCGATAGCCGTATGCATACGGTTCAAATCTGGTTTTCCGTTTACTTGAAAACGGTATAAACGGTCGCTTTCTTCTACATCTGTACCTAAAATTTCAGAAGAAAGGTAGGCGGCTAAATGACCAGTTTGGCCACTAAGTCCAAAATCAGCGAGATTCACTTGCCAGCCACCACTGGCCCCGTTGGCGATATTGTTTGGGAAAACGTAGCCACCTAAGCCAGCAATATTCTGTGAGATAAAACGTTGCCCCTTAAAAGCAATTTCTTGACCACCAGATGTCAGTATAAATGCTACCATTTTATCGGTTTGTGTGGGATTACGGGCCACCGCCAGTACATAGGTTTGGGAGGTATTGTTAGTCAGAGCAAAACCATTAGGTAAATAGCCTTGGTCGCGCAACGTCTGCCCTGTGATAGTTATTGGTGTTCCGTTTTTTACCTGGCTTTGTAGTGTGTTGTAATTGTCCTTGATGTAGCGACGAGCTCCTTGGCTCACATTGCTCAAATGTTCCGCCGTCACCATCCAAGATTGTTCTTCAAGATAATTAGAGTAGCGTTCCATTCCTAGTGGCGCTGCTAGCATAACTATGCCGAGTACTATGGCAAGTTGCAGAAATGAAAACCCCCGATTGACGCGGGGTATAGCTGTTTTTGCTGTCATAAGACACCCTGTAGAGTTAATTGAGGAAAGCCCGTAGCCAGACCCGCCAATAGGATAAATAGCCAAGGGGCGTAGGGTTGTACATATTGTCGAGTGACTATTGCTCCAGTGATAAACAGTAAAAATCCGGTTCCACTGAGTACGCTTGCTAGTTGCCAAGGGAGCCAGGCACAAAGCGCTGCGATTAGGTGAACATCACCTAACCCGAATCCTTCCTCTCCGATCAAATGTTTTGAAGCAAGATGAAATAAATACAGCAAGGTAAACATGACACCACTACTGGTGAGAGCTTGCCACCAGAGCAGTGAACTACCCGGTAAGAAGGTAAACAGTAAGCCTGTTAGCCAGAAGCCAGTAGTGAAACACTGAGGTAACCATAATTTGTGCAAGTCCAGTAATACCATCGGAATACCCCAAGCTAATAAAACTAAGCATTTGGCAGTGCTAATTGGGCTAAAACCAAATTCAAGGCTTGTCAGGATCAGCGAGGTCCCTGCAAGTATGAACGCAGCGATAACGCTGATTATCTGCGGGAGTCGAAGTGGTGATTCCTCATGTACCAGTAAAAACTGTTGCGCCTGTTTCACCAGTGGAAGGGATATCAACAGTAACAGCAGTGTAAGATTGAAGATCAAGAAGAACGTTGACATCAAACAGCGCCCCCCTGCAATTTAAGATACATGTTGTAGACTTTACGGGCATAAATCATACGCCGAGCACTGTTGTTATCAGCAAATCCAGCGTTATAAGAGCCAAGACACTGCCAATTCACACCGCATTGTTTCAAGTGTTTAGCCAGTATCCATGCGCCAATCTGGACATTCAGACAGGTATTATTAAGGAGGTCTTGCTCGTTGTGGATAATACCTAGAGCTTGCAGCTGTGGAATATGTCGGTCGTTGATTTGCATCAGCCCATAGTCTCGGCTGGTAATCTTGCCCTGTTTATCGCGGTTTTTCCCAATGGCCTGAGGGTTGAGGCTACTCTCGACGGTGGCCATAGAACGAAGCAACTGCGGGTCTACTTTATAGCGAGCACCTGCTTCATTGAAACAGAATGCATGCCCTGGTAGGGAAAACAGCATAATTCCAGCCAGTATTAAACTGGCCAGAGTGCGTAAAAAAGCACACAGCATAATAATGCGCTCCAATTAAAGACCGGCAACGGGATGTTGCCGGTGGTAAGGGCATCAGGTATTGCTGGTGAAAATGAGGGTGTTTTGACCGACAGAACCATTGTCAGCTGTACATTGCGCACCGATGCTACTAGCTGCAATTTGTCCTGTGTTGGTAGTACCATTCACTTTTGTGGTGACTATGCTGGGTACCGCACTAAGTTTGGTGGCCAACGTGATACAGGCTTCTTGTGGGACAGCGGCATAGGTTAATGAAAATGACGATTTTTGCCCACCAGAAGAAGAAACGGGTTCTACGGTCACTGCTCCCCCCCAGGTATTTTGTAGTTTGGCCGAACCTGACGCTTTATCACCTACAACTGTCAGGGATGTTGATGTGGCCCCCCCAAACTGGACGAGAGCTCCGGTCATTGCATCGGCAGAAGCAAAATTATATGTACCTGCAGTTTTCATCATAGAGCGGGTGCTGTTGACTAACTCGCCTGCATTAGCAAACTCGGTACTGGCATCATTACGGTTAAAGAGTCCGCCCCCCTGAGTCATGGCGACGGCTAACACAACCAACGCTATTACTAGATATATAGCGGCTTCAAATAAGGTAATAGCACCTTTGTTAATAGTTGAGCGGATTGGGATACGTGTAAGTTCCATTCTATGTCCTTAGGTTTTTGATGGTTAATAGTGGGTTAACGAGTTCCCACCAGATCGTTGAGGTTTTGAGTGGCCATGATTATTAAAATCATATAGCCAGCATTGATACATAACGCGAGAAGGGATAATCGTGAGGCTGTCTTCTTTATTTGCTTGACTGTTTGGGTTAGCCAGGCTTTTGCAAAATTCTCTATGATAATTTCAGCATTATCCCCATCAGTTAGGAGCACGAGTTTGTCAATGGCTCGGGGAGATGGGAAACCATAACCAGCATTTCTTAATGCCAGACCTAAATGGTCTCCGCGACTAACTTGACGCTGTGTTGCGGATAATCGCTCATACAACCAAGGTGGTGCATAGCGGCTGAGTATTTCCAGTGCATCTTCTGTTTTTATCTGGCCGCGCATCAATGCACTGAAGTTAAGTAAGAACGCTACCCCCGCAATATTGCGATAAATACTCCAGGGCATCAGGTGGTCCAATACATATTGGCGTGTTTTGCCAGTTAGATTGGACATTGACCAAGTGATAATAATACTCAATATAATCAGTAGAATACTGAGCAGGATTGCGTTATCCACAAAGAACTCAGATATAGCGCTTAGCCACCAAAGTGCGCCCGACCAATGATCTTTGGAAGCTAGTGAGGACAAGCGTGGAAGAAAATAGATAGAAACCATCTTCATCATCCCGAAGGTGGTACCGAGCAACAACGTTGGATAGGCCATGGTGGATATAATCGAGGACTTCATTTCAGCCATGCCTTGTACTACGGTAATAGCCCGATACAATGCTGCAGCCAGGTTACCGTC
This sequence comes from Yersinia sp. 22-579, assembly GCF_030433455.1. Classification (NCBI taxonomy): domain Bacteria; kingdom Pseudomonadati; phylum Pseudomonadota; class Gammaproteobacteria; order Enterobacterales; family Yersiniaceae; genus Yersinia; species Yersinia sp. 22-579. The sequence goes on from NZ_JAUJTZ010000016.1 coordinate 74,875, forward strand.
TTGACTTCCCGCGCTAAGAATGGCCGCTTCTTGGCGAGGTATCCATGTTGCCAAACCTTCGTCTACTGATTTTCCTTCGCGTAATGCAATCAGAGTGTCTTTAAGGCAATACGCCATCGGGGTATTCCCCTTACCAACACTTTCGAGCATTACAGTTAACGCTTTTTCCACCTTAATATCGTTATCTAATAGAAAGGCTAAATCCTCATAAAATGTTAGGCGGTCCGCTGTGGTAAATGTTTTTTGAGCAAGCCAGCGACCAATATAGTCTCGGAGAACTGTGGGCGACGGCGCTTTATTGCGAAAGTCTGAAAGACTTTGACGGAGTGTTATGAAACGTAATGTCATAGGCCCCCCTCTTTCGGAAGAAGTGTCAAACTATCTTCATCAAGTGGGCTGATATAATCGGCATCGATAGGGTCAACCAGTCCTTCGTGGAGATAACGTAGCAAATGTTGCCCACGAGTAATTCCATTCAATTCATTTACCCAATAGCTGCGTGCTGCCAGTTTTCCTTCGTGACGGAATAAAGCCATGAATTTTGCATCGGGGCGGATAACCTCTGAAATCACCCGTCGGCCTGTGACGCCTTTGTAACAGTCGCTACATCCTGCTTTATGACGGAAAGCCAGTTTGTCAGTTTCGCAAAAGCGCTCCAGCAACTCTTTTTTCTCATCGTCCAACTCACTTTTAACTTCATTCCAAGTTTTTTTGCACTTTGGACATAAAAGCTGCACCAAACGCTGGGCTATCAGGCCAATCATGACTTGAGGGTCAGCAACCTGCCCCATTGGTATACCGAGTGTGTCGGTCAAACGGTCGGCAATACCAACAGCATCATTAGCATGCAAGGTGGTGATAACTAGATGTCCGGACTTGGCGGCGGTTAGACCAGATTTGACAGAATTAGTATCTCGAATTTCACCAATAATCATTGCATCAGGGTCAAGTCGTAAAGCTGCAGATATAGACCTTACCCAAGCCAGGCTAACAGCCTCGGGGTCGTTCTTATCAGCAATGATTGGAGTCTGAACAGCACCGCGTATTAGGCCTTCTGGAGGATCTTCTAATGTCAGTAGACGTTTACGGTGCCCAGTAAATGCCAGATACATTTCACTGAAAGTTCGCAGAGTCGTACTTTTACCCGACCCCGTTGGGCCGGACAAGATGATGACTCCTTCCGGGCGAGCAAGCATCCGTCGGATTAAAACTTGTTGTTCAGCGAGAAACCCTAGGTCATCCAACGTAGGAGGTGCCGTTCCTTCATCTGGCAAAATACGCATTACGACATATAGACCAAACTCTGCGGGAATATGTGCATAGCGAGCGCCAAATAACTTAAGTCCCTGTAAGAATTCCTTACGTATTCGACTGCCTTGTTCGCGGTTGGGGTTAAAGCTGGGCTCAACGACGTCACACATTGACAACACGATGGTAGAGGCCAATGACATACCTTCTGAATAATCTAATTTATCAATGGTTTCAAGGTCACCATGAACGCGGAATTGAACTACGGTGACATCGTTTAAACCAATCAATAAATGGATATCACTGGCTCCTTTCTCTTTAGCTTGGCTAAAGTACTTGATGACTTTTTGTTGTTGGTTTGAGAACTCATTATCCAGACCAGGACGGCCCTGACTTTTTTGCTTCTCCTTGAGGAAATCGAGTTGGACACGTTCGATGCGTAAATTTGGGTGTTCTTTAAAGATGTTAGCTATTTCAGACTGCACTTCTAACCGGTTGCCATGGGCCTCGGAGATGTACAGAATTGGTTGCTCTTTTTTGAGTAAATCTAAATGTAGGTACTCGGAACGTCGCTTGTCATAAGCCATAGTGGTTATCCTGAAAATGAAAGCGAAATTAAGGATTGGTTTGACATGGAAACTACAACTTCATTGAGGGTTATCCGTTTGACGACAAAGTCCGTACCTGGTATCCGGCTTCCTGTTTGAACGCTGACCTGATTGCCATTGCTAAGAGCCAGTAATGCTGAGAATCCTTTACTATCACCGGATATTTCTATTACCTGTGGTGGGATGGCTTCTTGAGCGGCCCCTTTTACCTCATGTTTTGTGTTGTCTTGTGAGGGAGGCGCGGGATTAAAGGGTTGATCAACTGAGCGGTCATAACCATTTTTATTCAGCTCGTTTAGGGCTTTAGCACGCGCTAACTGTGCTTCAAACAGCACGGTTTCCGCTTGAATGGCTTCAAGTTGTCCCAGGTTTAGGGCTCTGGCAGCTTCGGATCGAGTAAACGTAGTACTTGGTAGAGAATCACCAGATATTGGCGGAGCTTTTTCAGTTGTTGAAGTTGGCGCTGTGGGCAAGTCAGTAACAGGTGCAGCGAATACACTTGGTACAAACATTGTGAAGCATAGTGCCCAAGTAGGAAGCTGATATTTAGCGGTTGGCATATAAAACTCCTTCAATGGTATACACCAGGCGGTTATTTTTAAGCGTGGTAGTAATACTTGATGCCCTGATCCCACTGCTGTCGAACCGTGTCGGAGCGAATAGGCGGTCAGGTGGAATATCTGTCACGAATGTAAAGCTAAGAGTGCGCCACGGTAGATTTTTCACCTCACCTTGGGTCAACTGAGTTGCTGTGGCCATTTCGCTCAACCGCATGTTGGCATTGATGCGTTGGGCGTAGCTGGTTAGGCGCTGAATCTGTAGGTCACCGGATAAAAGGGCTTCAGGATGTTTGGGCGGAGGTAAAATAACTGGGAGTGAAAAGGAACCGTCATCGGCGGCTCCAGGTATATTGAAAACGGGTTTAATCTCTGTTCCGTACATCTCCAATACGCGTGCCGCAAAATCACCAACGGTGACTCCCATTGGTAGGGTGTAATGAAACGTGATTTTACCGCTGGCGTCACATATTGCGGTTTTGAATAAACCTGCCAATGAGATACGAGATTCCTTCCATATCCCATTGCAGGCATCAAGCATCGATGGAAAGTTTGGTTGTGCAGCCCAGGGCTTGAGGCTATCAGCCGGCGCCTGTCCATTAAGCTTATTTCGAGCTTTCAGTTCTGCTTGTGCAATTTCAATGCGTTCATTTTGTAAATGTGTTTGCCAAGAGGAATACCCAACATATCCGCCTATAACAACTACGATTGCGGCTCCCCATATCCATTTGACCTGTTGGTTATGCGTTTTAGAAAGTAGGGCACGTCTTACCGCTATTTTATTATCAAGCAGGGGTAACAGATCGCGTTCTGTAGCTTCTCTGTCTGAAAAAAAACCGGCCGGAGCATAAACAGTCCACCCTTCCTGAGGTGTCGGTGAAATCTGCAGGAAGTTATTTACAGCTGTGTTCATGGCTGTTTCATCACCGACGATATCTCCAAAAGGAGATAGCATCCCGTCACTGACTGCGACAAACCAAAATTGGCCATCTGGTAAACTGAATACGGCATAGCAAGCCGAGGGTAATGATGGAAGGACTGTCAGGGCCATCGAAGCAAGGTGGTTTCGCCTTTGTTTAAGTGCGCGTTTTTCTGACACATTCACGGTACCTAACAGTGACCCTTGAGCTTGACCGTCACCAGTTGGTAAGGCTATCCAGCGATTAGCATTTGCTTCACGAGCTCGCAATCGCATATTGCGACGCCCACGAAGTCTGAGGTATTGCCAACGTAATCCTGCAATCAACCAGGCTTGATCTGTCTGCAGGGAGTAATACCCAGGAAGGGTTTGTAGAGTCATAATTTATTCCACAATAACCGGTGTGATAAGAATGAAGGTTTTATTTCTCTCCCCTTGATTGCCACCCAATACCAATGTTTGCCCAGACTGAATGTTGATGTACTGGGAAAAGGTTTGGATTTTGGTGTCATATACACTGAGAGCCAGTTGCAGTTGCATTTTTAACGAAGAGGGCGTCAATAACGGTAATACCGTCATGTTAAACCCTTCCTTATTACGGTCTGACTCTGTTAGATACTGGAAGGGAACCACTGATTGATTGGTGGTTAAACTTGTGGACTGTGTGATGACACTAACGGTTGCTTGCTTCGACAACGCGTTGATGAACCCCTTTGTACCTGTCTTTTCGTCCACGATAGCAACACCACTGAAATCATTAGAGGTGGTGTCAGTAAAGGGAGACTTGACGACCGCACTCCAGTCTATTTTTTTGTTATTACGTGGAGTTTCAACAGATATAACCTTTATATGGATAGCCACCTGTCGGTCCATCTCATTTATCCCATTGTTTGGGATAGAGGGGGAAGTCTGCGCTGCTGAGACGAGGGGCAACGAGAGCAATGCAGTTAATACAAACCGGAAAAATTGTCTTTTCATGGTAGACCTTGTAAATAATTAGATGAGAGGCATGCGTGGCTAATAGTGACTGAGGCTAACTGACTATGGGCTATCCCAAAATGACCGGAGTGATTAAAATAACCAGCATCGTTTTGCTATTTTCACCATTGGCTCCACCGCCAAAAGCAAAGAGTCTGGAACTACCTACACCTTCTCGATCCGAGGTATTTCCCAGAGATTGGTAACCGCTTAAAACCAGAGTTTGCCCAGATTGCATAATGACGCGCTGAGTAAAAGTCTTAAGGCGTGTTTTCATCAACTCTACGGAAGTGTTGTTACTGACAAAGGTGCGTTTGGTCGGGTCGTCAGACATATTGATGGAAAACTGTAACTGCAATTTAGGTGACTGAGGCACCAGGAACGGTAGCACCGTCATATTGAATCCGGTGGTGATGGTGGATTTTGTGATGCTGCTAGATGAACCTACATTGGCTGTGTTTTCTGTCGTGACGTTTGATGCATAATCTTGTTGGAGAGCTACTTGAATAGGCACTGCAGACAGGTTACTAGTCAAGCTAGAGGCTTCTGTCATTACACTGACATTAGCTTGCTCTGACAGCGCTTTAATAAAGGCCTTGGAGCCTTCACCTTTCCCGTCAAGGATAGATACCCCACCACTAAGGGCATTTGAGGCAGCACCAGTAAAAGCATTTGTTAATGACAAACCAACACTGCCACTATTGAATACTGCATTCCAATCTAAGCCAAGTTGATCTTGGGTGCGTTTCTCAACGCTATAGACTTGTACATTGAGCACAACCTGACGATTCAGTTCTTTATTGCGGTCGTTTATATAGCGACCAATTTGCTCAAGTACGCGGGGAGTATCAGTGACTACGAGGACTCCAGCGGAAAGATTCATTCTACCCACACCGGGCGTTAACATGGATTTTATGGTATTGGATACGTCTTCATATAGGTTTGATTTGATTTCCATTTCAGTCGATTGAGAGGTGTTAGAATCCCCGCTTAACCCACCTCCACCGCCACTACCTCCAGATGTACCCATTGATGATGTAGTACCGCTGACAGTCTTCGATGCAAACCCTGCTTTACTATCCATAAAATTCACTGGGAAAGTACGGGTGTCCAGATAAAAAATGGCGATCCGACCCTCTTCGTACCGCCAAGATAATCCAAGACGAGTGGTAACGTTATCCAGTAACCCACCAAGTTCACCTTCCCAAAACACGCCTCTTAACGCGGTATTACTCGTTATCGATTGCACAGGTCTTGCTGACTCACCGCCTAGAGCTGCTAGTGGGAGCATTCCAGTAGGATCAGGAGTAGGAACAGGACCACTAAGTTGTTCTGTTTTCCCTCCCCCTGTTGGTGCTAGCACAGCTTGTGCATCAGGTGTGACGACTACAGGTAAGCGGCAACGTTTACTTATAAAGGCACTGACCTCAGCCAAGGTAATACTGCCAGGCCTGTTAATTGCTACAGCGCAAGGAGGTAATAGAATGTTACTCCCAGGAGCTGCGTTTAGTGGATTAGGGTTAATCCATTGCGAGGATAAATCACGGACAACCGCACCATTTTTTATGGCATTTAAGTGTCGGTCAGCTTGCTTTTCATTTTTTAAAATCTGGGTGTCTGTTTTGTCAATACGTTCAAGTGGTGCACAACCAGCGAGTAGCAAGCACAGGGCTGCCGCCAGCCCTGTTAAGGGAAGCTGTATATTCATGGAGAACCTTATTTAGATGGGGGATTTAATTGAGGTATACCAAGCTGCCATCAGTAATGCTGGTAGGAACATTAACTTGCATATCATTTCCAAGACTGTCGATCAGGCGGCGTTGTACTACTCGGCCAATCAATGCTGAATGGCGAGTTTGCTCAAGCAGAGCAGCCATTAGTCCAGGTTGGTCAAGTTGATAGACGTAGACACGATCAGCCTGCAAAACATGATGTAATCCTGGCACCGGTTTCCAGCCTAACTGCCTATCGGTGATAACACCTTCTTTTTGCAATGGATTTTTGTAGCGCCAATCATTGATCTCATTAATATAAAGCACCGTATGAATGGCCTGTTGATTTAGAACGCTGTCTTGTAACTGCGCGTTAGTTTGATTTTGCGGTGTGGTGTTTGCCCATAACATGAAACTTAAAAAAATTGAGAGCAGCCAGTACATTAGTTGATCTCCTTATCGTCCACAGAAATCACACATTGGTTACTACGTATCCCTGCATACAGAGGAACTTTCGCTGAGCCATAGAGAGTAAATAAATTGTTCAGTGCTTCGCGGTAACTACCTTCAAATTGCAATGGTGCATCAATACGATAGTTGACAGGTGTCAGCCAGGCTACAGTCCAATGGGAAACACCAGGGGTTGAGCATTTCTCTGTTGCTGACCAATTAAACAACGTGTCCTTAAGTGTACTTCCCGCTTCGATCCGCCAGACTTTAGGACTCACTACTGTTTTTGGCATAACTACTGTAGCCGAATTTTTCACCGGAACTACAGGAGGTGATTTCTGGCCAAACGGATTCTTAATCATGACCTGTGAAGCCGAAACTGGTTTAGATTCAGATAGGACTGGATTGCCTGATAGTTTAATTGGTTTAACCGGCACAGCAGAGTTTGCAGGTGTCGCGGTGCTACCTGCAAATTGATTTGATATGACTATACGTTGTGTAGACCCATCTATGGTGGCTTTCAAATTTTCTTGCAGTAAGAGCTTATTCAGGACATACGGCCACTGATCATTACCGCGCCACTCTAGTGGTCGCCGCACATCGGGCCTAATACCTAGGCCATAACTTTGTTGCCAACCTACTGGCGCTATTCGTGTAACTGCCTGCCTCAGTGTCTGAGCTTGACCCGCGCCCGCCAGCGCTGGAGTGCCCGGTCGTCCATCAGTAAAACTAACAGCGTGTAATCCAGCAATCTTCTGGCCCGACAGCATAGATGATTGTGATTTATTGGCCGCATTTAATACCGGTTTGTTTGCTTTTTGTGGCACAACCGGCAACGGATTCTTAGGTTTTAATCGGACATTGCTGACTAACGCCAGTTCAGCCTGAGCTTGCTGAATAAGAGGACGCTGTTCTTGTATCAGCGTGGTAACAAATTGTTGTGCCGGAGTTGCAGGGGGCTTGTGATTCGTCAGGGCACAGCCGCTCAACACCATCGGCGCTAATGCCATGGGGATGAGCATTTTCATTGGCGTTTATTCCTGGAGCCGCGTGTTCGACGGGGTTCGTTGGCTATATCGAGGACTTTCTGAGCCAGTTCAGCGCTGTCGATTTGGTAAGCCAGGTCCAGAATGGCGTAAAGGACATGGCGACAAGCAATGGGCCGGTCGAGTCTTCCGGTCAAGTTTACGGCCTGTTCTGTCAGCATTTGGTCATGCTGAACACCCAGGGAATATGTTTTGCGTAGAGACATTCAAGTCACCTCGGTTACGCGGTGGCGTTTGCAGGAAAAAAAAGACCACCCGACATTACGGGTGGTCAAGAGGTCAGTGGAGACTGAGGATGCTACTGGGGGTAGGAATGCCGGCGTGGCCTACAAGAGTTCAAATGGGAAATATATTGTGGGAGATAATCTTTACCGGTGTCGTGTGTTTTGTTACCCGAACTACGAACATCATTTTCTAAGGTAAAAGCTTGTAGAACAAAATCATCAGATTGCCATTCAATGACAGGGGGAACATCTTGGACTTGCTTTGACATCTATCCTCCGATTAAGCAGAGAAATACTGAAATCAAATACAACAAACTCATTAGTAGCTAGCGGATTGCCTCGATAAAAGCGAAGAAGAGTGCGCTGCGGACTTCGCCATCCTTTTCATCAACCAACGACTGGATCTGCTGGCGTTGCACGTTATTGAGTGGAATCTGATTCTTATCCCACTGACGTTTTCCGGGATGAATGCTGGCAAATGCCTGCACACAAACCGGCAACCGCATCACACTGTCCACGACTGTTTCGCGGATAGGCGCGATTTCGCCCGCAAAACGTACCAGATGGCTGATGCCTGGGGAGGTTTCGATTTTAGATGAGTGATGAATTTCGGGATCGAAACAAATAAAGATATAACCAGGAAATAACTGCTCAATGACTTGTCGGTTTTGGCCCGGACGGTCGGCCCGAGGACGATAAGTGCGCATTATTGGACTAAAAGCCATGACATTAATGCGCTCCAGGGTCATCTGGGCTTTGAAGACGTTATCTTTTCCTGCTTTATGGCAAGCGAGATACCAGCGTTCCATGATGTTCCCCGGTGATGAGCGGAAGAATAATGAAAAAGCGCAATGTAATGAGTAAGCTCCGCCAAAATCGAACCCAGTGGATTCAACTGACAAAGACGAGCGATAGTGAAAACTTGCATCGCGGCTCTCCTAACATGCGCTTTAGCCTGGACTGTACCCGACAACCAAGGGCAGAGAGGTGCCGGTAGGAAGCTACCAGGCACAGTCCGGGCTAAAGCAAATATACGGGTTTTTGGCGGGTGTAAGTTGGCGGACTTGCAAACCGTTTGAACCTGTACTTAAGTATGGGGTTGAATGGTATTTTCAATCCAATCTGTTGTAAATTACTTTTTAACGATCATATATCCTGACATATATGTATCAAACAGTGATAAATAACTAGTTACCCCTACTTTTTGATCAAAAGATCTGGGAAAGATCCTTTTTGCAGATCAATTGATCTTTAAAACTAAATAATCAGAATATTTGACTCTCATAGTTACTTTGCTGAGTGGTTAAATATTGATCGATAACGGGCTAAAAAATTGAGTAATCGGAATGTTCTTGTTTTCTTTCCAGGCTAACTATGTTTGAGGAATGGTTTTTTTTTGCGGATTTTGTTGGTTGTGTTACTGGGGGGGATACAAAATAATCGTGCGGTGAGATAGGATACGTAAATGGTGGCATTCGGCACAAAAAGAGATCACCAGAGATCCAATTGTTGCAAGCCGGCCAAAATCCGGTAGTATTTACGCATGTTTTTGCTGGGGTTTCTTAGCAGAATAAGTATCTGAACAGGTACAAATGGATGAGAAAGAGCGATGTTTTTTTATGTCGCTCTGTTGCAGGATGGGGCATATCCTTAAATGTCCGGGGTAAAAGGTTCCAGAACAACGGGCCTTAAATGCAAAAACCCCCCGAAATCTGGTTTCAACTTGGCGGAAGAGACAGATATCAGGGGGTCACAAAGCAGGCGCTGGCCTGTGAGAGATTATAACTCATGCAATTTAGAAAACAATACCCATCCGCCATCTGTGTAGGATGGGGTGAATAGTCAAAGCCAACAGGCAATTCAGGTACATCCTGATCCTCTAAAACGTACACGGCGCGGCGAATCGAACGCTTTGCGACGTGGACAATCTAAAGTTCATCGGCGTTATACACCCCAGTTGTGTTGCTCTGTGCCTCGAGGCATGGCGGCTAAAGTTGTGGCGCGTATGCAAAGCCATAATTGGCACCGCAATCATGATCTCATTGAACTGCGGCGGGAAGGTTATGTGTCATACACCAAGCGTAATGACCCTTACTTTACGCCAAAGGCAATGCGTATCTCGGCACGTTCTGAAAGCTGTGAAGCACTGACAGCGTTGTCAATGGCACTGGCTGCCAATTGCGATTATAACCCTGACAGTGATTACCCGTTCGAAATCATGGCCCCGTTTGAGCAAATTGCGGCCTCGATGGGGATGTTGCATGTTTATGATAATGGTCGCAAAGCTTACGACAGTCCTTTGCATGCGTTATCCGTGCAAGAACAACTGGGCTATGTGATAGCGCTTCACGGTAAAGATACTGACAGTGGCCATAACAAGCCGCTGCGACTGTGGCTGACCGAGAAATTCTTCATTTCACGGGGGATTGCCGTTGAAGAGATCCGTCATTGGCTTGGCCAGTTCAAAACGTGGGCGATAAAAAACGGGTTGACTGAAAGTCTGCGTAAGAAATATGAACGGCACCTGTTGCGTGTTGAGCGGATTGGTATTGATCTGAATGACAAACCCTCTCTGAGAAATCGCTTGAAACAAATCAAGCGTTGGGTTGTTAGTCCTGACCTGGCAAAAGAGAAACAAGAGAAAGTGGCTCTTTTAGAAGGGCGACTGGCTGAAATAGACAGTGATAATACCCCGCGCCTCGATCTTATCCTGGATCAGACACAGCAAAATATACGCAGTCTGGCCAAAGCGAAGCATAAACGGCAAAACCCGTATTATCAGGCGTATGTTAAATGGTCAACAAGTGGGGCCGTCATGACGCATGAAGTCGTGATGCAAGAACAGGCGTTGCAGAAAGAACAGCCTGGACTCAAACACAGTGACCCTGAAACCTATTACAGACTGTTGCTTGAGCGGGCAGGCATAATCTAGCCCCAATATCCCCACATTCTGAAGCTTACCGTGCCTGGCGCGGTTTTTGTGTTGGCCAAAAGACTAAAACAGAGTGTTATTTAACCACCTGCCGACTCTTCATTTAGCATTATTCTCCCTAATTTACGACTGAGAGTGACGCAATTCAGACAATGCTGGGTAGTTGTACTGTTAACTTCGAGTTGATGTGCTTAGTTTCGTAACTTTTCTTATAAATATCATTAATTTCGAACGTTATTACTGAACAAAAGAAGCCTCTAAATAGAGGAGTGCTTTTCGAGCGGCTAAAGCCAGCTCTCTAAAGTAGCTCCCCTCGCTTCGCTCAGGGCAAATTACACATTGGCAATATAGAAAAAAACAATAATAAGTAGCTCCCGGCTAAAGCCGGGCAAAAGGACTTCGCATAACCATAAGTTATTAACTAGGATTAATCCTACCGATCAGTTTCAGTCGCTAGTTATTTCTTTTGTCTCCGACCGTTAAACTAATTCATTGCTGTAAGATTGGTTAAACGGCTCTCGCACAGCTCAAGCCTCAAAAAGATAGGTCTAGCAGGATGGGGGAGGTTACGGGATTATGAAAGCCTGGAACCGCTACGCGGGTCACCGGCGACCCTTACCAATAGCGTTTATCTTTTACATTGTTGTCGCCTGCATACGGCATAGCCGTATTGATCAGTATTCGATCAATAATGAACGATGGATCGGGTTTAACACTGGTTTTACAGGCAGGCAAAGTGCTATTCCAAAAAAAATGACGTAGGATTATGGGTTTAGCCATGAATTCAGATTGCCAGGTTTCTATGTCCACGTTGTTTATTGATTTACTAATCAAACCGCGTAAAAGATTTACGATAAAAACCCGCACGCATGATGCATTAGTACAATGCCTGGTTGCATACGTGCAATTACACTATGCGAGAGAGCCTGGTTGGTCATTGTACAAATATGGTACAAGCTGGGGATGTTTATGCCAGGTAGTTACACGGCCCTTTCTTAGCTGGCTTGAAAAGTTTAGAGATAACCCACGTATTAATGAAATCCTAGATACTTTTTTACCTCATATTCCAGAAAATGGAAATGAGCTCGATCCTCCAATAGCGGTCTACATCCCGCTTTACTGGTTCTGTATAACAATACCTCCTGTTCGTGATCAAATACGGGACATGTGGCTGGGTAAGACTACTCATACTGTTTTGACTGCCTCACCGCCGCGCATTACAGTGCCATCCCTAAGGCCTTCGGATTACTATCTACTGTATGAGGGACGGGCTGTAGCTCAGGATTTACAGCAACATTTCCAGCGGTGCTTAAATGAGAATATCCCTTTTATTGGGGTGTGGCATTATCGACCTAAACAACATACTTATGCGCACAGGTATGACATTCTCTTCTCCTGGGAGCCTTTTATAAAAAGCCATCCCCATATATTTGATAATCCAAAGTACCCTGGTATTGATAAGGTTATCCTGCGCCGCATTACACAAATTATTAAAGATAATAGGCAACGTGATGGTTTTGAAAAAGCACAGATACAGAGCCAGTTAACTAAAGGGCAGCTCAATATTCTCAAATTGAATTTTACGGCAGCGGAACAGCTGACTCTAGATCTGGTCAAGCTAACGCTGCAGCTGATTGAGGAAATGGAACAAAAGTTAGAAACTGCCGAGGCTTTGGGAACAAAACTTGGTGTATTGGAGTAATCAAAATTGGGCGCTATTAACTTAGCGCCCTGAATAGGTTGAGGCTGAAAGTTTTAACGATGAGAAAAACGAGGTTTTTGAAAATATACCTAAGGGGTTGCTGAAGTCGAAAGAAGTGAACAGCCACACATCGCTATTACTAAATTTGATCCAGCATTATTTTTACCTTTCCGGTGCTTACAGGAATATCGAATAACATGAGTAACAAACTGACAGAAGAAGCCTATGTAGAGCTACAGACTGCATATAACTACTACAACCAACATCTATTTGATAACCAGTTGGCACAATGCTTGATCACATTCCAGCGCAACTCTAAGACAATGGGATATTTCAGTTGCCAACGGTTTGTGTCTCCCAAAAATGGCGCAATGATAAAAGATGAAATAGCTATCAAACCCGAATACTTACCCTCGTACCCGTTGGTTGAGGTCATGCAAACATTAGTACATGAAATGTGTCACATGTGGCAGTACCATTACGGCACTCCATCACGCAGAACGTACCACAATGTTGAGTGGGCGGGAAAAATGGAGTCTATCGGCTTAATGCCCTCTTCTACCGGTACGGTAGGCGGAGCCAAGACCGGACAAAAAATTGCGGGTTATCCAATCCCAAACGGGCTTTTCCAGCGTTATACACTTGAATTGTTCAAGTCTGGTTTTGTGAGCAGTTGGTATGCCCGCTTTCCTGCTGAGGTAGCTCCAGTCTACACTTTCAGCGCCGCAATTGAAGAGTGGCGTGACACGTTGGCACAGACAAATCAATGTGCCAACGAAGCTGAAAGTGAAGTAGAAGTAACAGAAAGCTTGCTTTCTATGGCTCTCGTTGCACCAGTAAGCACATTTGGCGCCGTGAATCTGGCCATTACTAGATCGGCTAAAGCTAAAACTCGGCATAAATGGATGTGCCCAGAGTGTGGGGATTCGTTCATGGGAAAATCCTCATTGAACATGATTTGCGGTAATTGCTACGTGAAAGTGGTCGATCTTGATGTCGAATAAATTTTTGCAGAAAAGTATCCAACTGAATATCTTCATTTGAGCAGTCTAAAAATCAATCGGTTACTCTTGTTAGAGAATGGGCCGCATTTTAGGTTGTAGATACTGATAGATGGGGCTGGGCATCTGGGAAATTTATGTGTAATGGCCTAATAATCCAATTGTACACATCCGTAAATGGAGAAAAAACCACATGTAATGATTTAAATGCTGGGTAAAAAATCAGATATGCGGAGTGACAGCGCTAACATTGCAATCTCAGAATCGGCTTCTGCAGAGTGCCCCATATCTAGTGTCTGATTATGAGGGGCATAAACTTGAATGTTGGTTCGTTTGTCTTGCCCATTAGTGAGCACCAGTTCCAGAATTTTCGGATTAGCCAGGAAGTGAACGCCCGTAGCTGCGGTTTGCCCAGATCCACCAGGAATATCATAATGTTTATCGTTGAGGATCAATGGCAAGTAAGATCCCGGTGACGTTTCCAAACAGCCCCCTATAGCAATGGCGCGCGCTTCTTGAACACTCATTCCTTCTTGTGAGTACTGGCTTAACAAAAATTGCATCCCGACCTGATTGTTGAGCCATGCAGGATAGCCCGCCCCCGTTTTCGTGCACTTAATGGCGTTAAGCAGAAAAGATTCTGGCAACTTTTCATCATATAACACACTCAGCGTGGGCTGCGTTGTTTGACAACGAATACCAGCTTCAAGGATTAATTCTTCAAGTCGATTAGCTGCCGATAAACCGTCTTTTTTCAGGCCACCAAGTACTACATTATTAAAGGTGTTACCGGATAATACACCACCTACAACACCCGTTGAGGCGAAGCAATCAATACAGGTCAGTTTGACACGATAGAGTTGGAGTAACTCAAGGGTCTCTTCTTCAGTCAGTCGACCAGCGGCAATGTCCTGTTCAAACCATGGCCACAGGATCTGCCCCAAGCGACCGGGGGACATACCAGATGCAGCATCTTCATTGAGCATCGCCAAATGAAGGGTATAACTCAGTTGCAGGGCCTCGCGAAAAGTGCGTGGCTGATGGTGTGCGATCCATGCAAGGCATTCGGCGATATCATTGTATTCCTGACACTGTTGTGGGTCTTTACTGTGTCTGGCTAAATCAAGAGCATGTATCTCATAATGATGGATCCAGTTTTGCAATCCTTCGATGATGATCCGGACTGAATCATAGTAATAGAGGCGATCCATGCCGGTAATACCGTCTCCATTAGCATTTCCTGCGACCCGTGTTCGTTGTTCCATGGCAATATCTAAAATACCGTTTAGGCCATACTGAAGAGGATAATAATAATTAACGACTTCCCGGCCTTGCGGAATGGTATAGCCTGAATCGAACATGCAAATAACCGATTTCATGATATTTTCTTTGGTCTGATAATCAGGGATAAGCATTTCATACTTATGTCCGAGAGCTTCAACCGAACGCCCTGCCCAAGCTCTGGCTAGCGTAATCAGTGGTGTAGTTTCTTCTGCACGAATACCAAACTTACCGGCAATAGATACAACATTGCCAAGACTTTGTGTGACGTTACCTCCACCACTACCAAAATGGGATAGTTTCCCAGCACTCTCGCTGCCGGTATCTGGTCTAGCGGTCAGTTCATCCGCATTGGCGAGGAAGAAACTTTCTGAAAGCCACGGCATTGGAAAAGAACCCCGGTAATATGCAGTTTTTTGCATTACCAGTTTTTCACCAGGGAAAATAGTCGGCGTTAAATGAGAGAATGCACATTTCAGTGCCTCTGCTCTGCGAACAATAGTGACATCATCCATCAACTCATCCCACTTACGGGTGTACCAGTAAGGGAATTCAGTATCGACTGATGAAAGCGTCTTGAAATAGATACCCCTTAGGGCCTTGGCTCGGGGATGTGAATTGTCTTTATCGCTATTTTCTTCGTCGGTGGAATATGCAGTAGAGTTTGACTTGATACCACGTTGTTTCAGAATGGCAAGTATTTCTGGGTTCATTTGCTAGTGCCTTTTAAACGTATCTACCATCAGACTATTGTCCCTTATGATTACCCTTCCGACTGTTTATAGGCTCAGTAATCTGTTAGCCACTTTACGTTTATCATTGACTAAAAACAAAGCTATCTGTTTTTTTATTATTTAATATCAATTAGTTGATATAACACGATGCATTACGTATCCGTAAATAATTTGGATTATAATTCTCATTAGATAAATGCATTTGCGGATATAACCCCTTACGGTCTGGTGAGAATGTGAACCACACAGGCTCTGACCAACAATATTTTATTTAAATCCAGCAGAGAAGTTGGGAGACGTTTTTTTCTGTCCCTGTGTTGAGGGTTGTTTAGCCGACGAGGGAGAACGTAGCCCACCTGCGGCGGGAGCTAAGACACTGTTAGGCAGTGACTTTATTCAAAGAGAAATACCTTCCCGTATTAGCGTCAATTTTCCAGGGCACAGACTGACTGTAGTGATGTGATGGACGCCCCTCCTAAAGCAGTCAGTGCCATACTTTTACTGACTGCATTAACCCGGGAGTAACATCACATGAACACGATCAGAGTTGTAGGTATTGATATTGCCAAATCTTTTTTTCAGGTCTGTGTCTGGATGGTTGATGGCTCTGTTGCCTAGAACAAAAAAGTAACGCGCCAGAAACTGCTGGATACGCTTCGCCAGCCAGTGCGTCATTGGGGCCATGCCCCCTTAACATCTCCGTCACTGACCTTCCCCGGTTCACCTGCCTGGACTCAGATATACTGAGGAGGCTGCCCGTCGCACTCTTTATCCTTGCTTGCCGCAAGTTGGCAGAAGTCAACAACGCGAGCGTGATGAGCGCTGCTGTCGCGGTGTTTCGCATACATGTCAAAACACCTTTGACTGACAGTGCATACGTATCACTGTCAGTTCCTTCTGCACGGCCGGTCAGATCACGTAGGCCGTGGTGACGTTTTCAACCCACAGAGGCGGATTAACGGGTTCATGTTCTTCAACCTTTCAGTACTCAACCTTAAGGATCATCTTGGCTTAGTGATTTCGCCTCAATCTCCGTTGTCAGCGGGTTATATCACCCTGCAGGCATGCCGCAGGTCACTGCCGCTCAGGTTCTCCACCGTCACACCCGGTGGGATTGTTGGGCTTCTCGTCATGAGTTACCGGCTCAATATTCCAGACAGACTCGTGGTTCATTTGAGCATCCGTGCTCGCCCTGAACTCCGGGCACACTATAGGTCACGTCGTTACACCAGACCTGGTTTGGCGCTGTAACTGCGAACTGGCGATCGAGAAGATTGGGTATATCAACGTGTTCGTTGCTCCTCGCTTGTATTTGTGGGCGGGTATCTGGCAACTGGCAATGTCCAGCTCTTTCATCAGCTTGCCGGCGAGCCAACGGCTCATTTTAACACCGTGCCTAGCTGTGACGATGGTCGAGATACTCCCGGCCCTGCCAGTGTCTGCGCGGTGTTTTCGGCGTCAGTCAGTGCCTGCGTCGGGATGAAGATTTCATCGCCTTCCCCCACGGTATGAAACCCTTTGGCGAAGGTACGGTTTTGGTTGAGTTGGGCCAGGGCAGAGAAAGACAGGCCATATCGGGTGGCAACGGTGTAGGCGGACTCGCCGCGTTTGAGGCGGTAAGCCACAGTTTTTGTGACAGAGGTCGATTTTACCGGGGCCAGGGTTGGCGCAGTCATGGCCGCCATGGCGGGTGCAAATGAGACAGACAGCGGAAAAATGGCCTGAATGGCAATATTCGCCCACACAATTTTTTTGAATGATGTGACACCCGGAGCGTTATCGGGGTGCTGAATGCGGTCCTGGTGTTGAAAAATTTTCATAAAAGTGTCCTGACCCAACACACCTGGGGCGTGTTTTCTTTAATTAAGGTAGTGAATAACAACGTGAAATAAGGAATTAATTTTTCCTGGTTGGCTCGTTATTATTTTGAATATTTTAGTTTTCATCAAAAGCACACTCTCCAATAAGCGAGAGTAAAATAAAAAGCACGCCATCATTGAACGGGATGACCAGAAAGTTAATAAGTACATCCCCGACCATTGGAATTTGATAGCACCTTATTTTACTGTGCACCCTAAATGTATTTTTGATGGATAATAATGGAGATGTAAGTTTGAAACACTCAACCATCTCACGGCTTTAAAATTAATCAATTAATACAATGCATACTTAGAATTTTGTGAATCAACTCGATATTATTTCTTACCCCCATTTTCTTCATCGCCGATCGTTTTTGACAACTAACTGTTTTTTCACTTTTGTTTAAAATCTTGGCAATATATCCACCTGTAAATCCTTCTTTAAAATATTGCATAATCACACACTCCTCTTTCGTAAGACTTTTATTTAACGTGAAACCCATACATTTTTCTGTGTTGGCTTTCTTTTTGCCTTTTTATTGATAATAATGTATTTTAGTTCTGACATTATTTTCTTCCTGAGAAAGAAAAGTGTGTCATCAAGACAAATACAGGTAATGGTGTTTATTTTTTTATACATTAATTGATCATGAGATAAAACGTAATTTTTATACGGCAACACAACAAATAAATCAATAAACTCATTTTTTAACTGATTTATTTTCAATTCAAAATTGCCACTCATTTGCGAAGCGTCAATAAATAAAACATGACTGTCTTTATAAGGAGTGGCAGTTATCCCGATCCTATAACTTACTTTAATACCTTCCAGTATTTCTTTTATTACTTCATATACTCCCCTTCTGAGGTATCCATTACTATTCATAATAGAAATATTCAACATTTTATTACTCCACAAAAAACCACCCACTTGTAACCAAAAAACACAACCCTATCCATAAGTGTGCTCATAATCAGATACACTCCTGTATTGATTATTTCTTTTCGTTGGGTGCGATAACCGATAATGGAAAAGCTCAAACGGCATGGGGGAACCGTGGAAATAGCCCTGAACAAAATCCACGTTCATCTTCTTAAAATATTCATTTTGCTCCGAAGTTTCTATCCCCTCAGCGATAACCCTAGCACCAAGTGCATGAGCGGTGATGATTGCCTTGATCATTAACCGCTCCAAATCTTCATCACCGATGTTATTGGCAAATAGTTTATCCAGCTTCAACGTCTTGGCTTTTACTACATCAACCAACTTAAAATTAGCGAACTTTGTTCCAAAATCATCTATGGCAAAATTTATTCCCTGTCCAGCCATATGGTTAAAAATTTCTTTAGCCTCAGGAAACCTGGAGATATCTTCCCGTTCAGTTATCTCTGCGATCAACGAAAAGTTTAATCTGAGTAACTCTTCATTAACAATAATCAAGTAAGTAAAAAAATTAGATTTATTTAGCAAACTGATATTTACATTCAGATTTACTCTAAATCCCGAAGGAAAGGAACCACTAGTTCTCTCCAACTCCATCATCATACTTCGTAACAACTTACGGGTCAGTAGTTCTAAAAGGCCATGTTCTTCAATATCTAGAATAAAATCACTCGCACAGACTAATCCTCGATTAGGTTTAAGCCAGCGTGCTAACATTTCACAACCCACAATTTTATGCGTTACAGGATCAACAATTGGCTGATAAAATGGAATAAACTCATTTCGTTCTATTGCACTACTCAATGTATTCTTTGAATACTTCATTTTTCTTCCTCAAGAATATATTACTTTCCCCTTACGCTATGGGAAAATGGAAAGTAAATAAAAACCTTTAATTGCATAACTTACATAGGGAAGCAAAATATGCCACCATAGACAAAGAGATGGTTAAAATTATAAATAGGTAACCACTTTTTCATGTGGCATATCATGAATATGTTTTTTTGATGGAAGGCCACTAAAAAATATAAACTCTTTAACACTCATTTTATTTATATTACTAGTTCGACCCGTCAATTAAATACAATGTCCGATCTTACTTTACCGACAGTACTTAATGTTGACCTACAGTCAAATTCTGTGGAGTGTATTCCAATGTAAGACGAATACACTCCACAACATTAAGAATCCCCCTAAAAAACAGATAAAAACACATGTAATACAAACAGATAATCATGTCGACCACAAAAATTCCTAACTGTAAAATCACTTTATTACGATATAAAAAACTATTAAAATAACCACTAAAGATAGTTTGAGCCATAAAAGAAGCATCCCAGCCTCTTTCAAAAAGAATGCCTAGAAATTTAACTTAACTCCCAGCATCACTGCACTATCACTGTAACCCTTGTCACCAACCTGTTGGCTTACATTGCCCCACACATTCAAACTCTTGGTTAGTTGCCCTTCCACCCCCGCCTTCAATTCTGCCACATCTCGCGTACCTGCACGGTTCACCGTGACACCATCCATCTGCGTCCCAAAATCTTGCGTGTTGTGCAACCAGTTTGCTTCCACAAACGGCTGGAAGCCCTGCACCTTGTCTTTCTCCTGTTTGCTGTTGTTCATGAAGGCCTTTACCCCCACCCGAGTCTGCACATTGCCGTCACCTTTACCCGTAACCTTCGTGCCATTGGCTTCCTTATGCTCGTCCGCTTTCACCCCCATCCAGGTCGCCTGCGCTTTCGGCTGGATAAAATAAGCGGTACCCTTCGCCGCTTTTTCACCCACCTTGAAGGTATAACCACTTTCTACCGACGTTGTCATCCCTTTGGATTTATACTTCTCTGTCTCCAAATCCTGTCCGTCAACGGTGTTGTTGAACCAACTGTACTGAGCCCAACTGTCTACATACAGACCGGTTTTATCTGCCTCATTGGCATACCAGGTACCGTACAAACCCAAGTTGTAACCATCCACTGACGCCTGGGCTCGGTAACCCGAAACCCGCGAGTCCGTTGTGCTCTGGCTGTTGCCGTAACCGACCATCACCCCCAGATGGAAACGGTCAAGATTATCGGTACTCCATTGAGCCACATCACTGCCCACTTGTAAGGTATAGCGGTTGCTCCGGGTATCCAACTGGTCATGGCTATCCGTCACCCGAGTATGGCCCCCTGTACTTCGCCACCACAGACTGGTGACCTTGTCTTCGCCGGTCAGCGCATCAATGTACTGCGTCTCTCCCAACCGGTCGTGTAGGCTGGAGACAAACAGGGTATTGGCGGCCACTAGGTTGGCACTGTATCCTCCAGCCTCCGGACGCTCTACCGGCATGGTTGAAGCCGTGGGAGATGTTGTCCCAGTAGGCGATGTCGGGTTAGTAGGTATTGCCGGTTCCTGTGGCCCCCCTGGTAACGCTATTCCTTCACCGGGATGACTCGGCAACGCAGGATTACTTGGCGAAATACCGCTGTTCAGGTACCAGTTTCCAGACTGGCTACCAGCACCACGCCCGAGGGTGTAATCATAGGCCCCAGCCACAATCCGCCCTGCCTGTATAAACTCCCCTTCAGAATTGCCCTTAACCTGAACAAGTTCAATCCCGTTAAGTGTCTGTGCACCACTCCCGCCGACATTCGTAACCCTGACATTAGTCGTCCCTGATGTGTTGCCCTCAATCACCAGTTTGTCGGTCTCAGAGGCATCATCATTGAGTGCCGCATTAAAATAGAGATAGCCCCCGTCGCTGTGGTAGTTACCTGCAACAGTCAGTGTTTTAAAGGTCCTATTGTCACTATCATGAACATAATTGACACCCGCGCTATCCGATAAACTGAGCGACGTCAGTGCAGAATCACCGGTCATGTACCAGAGGCTGCTCATTCCGGCCAGACTCAGATTTGTGGTGCCGGGGACACTGCCTAGCAGAGAGCTCCCGGTAAACGTAGAGCCTTCGGTTAGGGATAAATCCAAAACTCCGCCTGACGCCGATAATAATGTTCCGGTAATATCATATTGGGCTGCATTTCCAGTGATAACGCTGTTTTGCCCCGTTGCATAAAAAGCTCTGGCATCGGCTGCATTTATCGTTCCCCCGTTTAATGACAATAGCCCACCATTTGTAGCCGTCATCGCGGCAGATGAACTACTTCCCCCTCCGACAGTGACTGTGGTTGACCCATTAAAATCAATAACCCCCCCATTTGACCTCACACCATAGAGTGTGGCTGTGCTGTCTGTGGTAGTGTTATTCACCGTAACTTCTTTTAATGCCGTGACACTGGACCCCGTTGAGTTAGCTCGAATACCAGTTGATCCGCCGCCCCCATTAACAATATTAATGGTCGATGTCCCGTTGAGTACTACGCTACCCCCGTATGGGGCCTCTTCTGCTAGGCCTTGGGTACTAATACCATAAACTGTTGCATGGTTTCCTGCATTCACATTGACTATGAGTCCGTCTTGAGTATTAATCTCAGTTCCTGCCAAATAAGCATCTATACCACTAGAATAATTTCCAGCATTATTCAGCGTCACAGTAGTATTCTCATTAAGATAAGCTCGCATCCCTGGACCTAACACACTATTGGAAGATAGTCCTCCTTCAAGGTTAACCCCGTATAACGTGATATCATCATTGCCATTCAGGGTAATGGTTGAACCGGCACCGAGTTTGGCAGTCACTGTCGCCGCCAGCTCAGGGGTAGGAGCACTACCCGTTTGCATCCTAAGCCCAGAAACATAATCACCCGTAACCCCTGGATCTATATTCATCACGATATCTGTTTTGCCAAACTGGACAATACTGTTAAAAACACTTAACGAGGAAGGGGGAATAATTAACGTCTTAGTTAAGTTGTTAGTAATACTTACATCCCCCATATAGGTAAATGCATTATTGTTTACTGCTGAAATACCAAGTTTATTATCTACATTAACCAACCCTTCATGAAGAGTTAATGTATTAACATCATTAACCGTGTTGGTGGCTGGTGCGGCATTCACTGTCCCTATCGACATTAAGCACACACCCAAAGTTAATTTTTTTTTGCATCTCATTGTTACTAACCCTTATATAAATCACAAAACAATGAATTAACAAATATCGAATTTAACGATTAAAACTTAAATCCATTAAGGAAAGCCCATCATCAATAAATATTGTCAACAGTAATTAAGATGCACAGTAACAGTTTTTAATTAAAACAATAGAGGAGTTTTGTAGGAATATTCTTTATTATTATTATTATTATTTTTTGGATGGTTTTTTAACAAAAATGCATACAACCACCCCTAATAAAATCAACACACATCCACGCACACAATATTATCAGACATGGTTGAAATTTTGACATCACTTCAAAAAAACAACAAAAAAACGCAATGGAATGACATTTACTAGATTTAATTGCATGAATTAAAATGAAAAAAATTTCTTTAAAAGAAAAAATTCTGCGACTTATTTTTATAACTATCTTTATAAGAGTCACATTCCGTTTGAAAAAATCATCTTTAGGTTAAATACATCTCCATGTGCTTATTAAAATCGGAAAGATAATTTTTCTATCTTTATAATTAACAAATGAAATAAAGGTGTTATTGATAGCTGGAGTTGACAATAATTCACACACTATACAATAAATGACATTTTTATAGATAACTTTATAAAAAAGTCCTACAGGGCGTTAGCATAAACGGATAGAGGAGAGCGTTTCAATAATGAAGTAATGAAGTAATGAAGTAATGAAGTAATGAAGTAATGAAGTAATGAAGTAATGAAAAATACCAAGTGACATAATCTATGACAAACGAGATTAAATACAATTAAGATTATCATTGTATATATATTAAAACAGATAATGTATATCTCGTCAAAAATACAGCGTTTATAGTCCAGTCTGGAAACTTTTCCTATCGAACTATATAGGTCCAGTGCAGATTTTAGGAGGACTAGGGGTTTGAAGGCCAATGATGTAAAAAACCACGCAAAGGAGATAATTCATTGTTTGTATTGAAATTTTATGGTAAAGAAAACTGTCAGGCTCGACTGCCACCTAAAGGTTTTTACCTGATTCGAATTGAGATAGAAAAGAGATTAGTCCTGATGGTCTTCTAAGTTGGCCACTTTCACCTGATTTCGCCCAGACCTTTTCGCTTCATAAAGTTTTGAGTCTGCCACTTTCAATAAATCATCAAAGTGAACAAGCTCTCCTTCTTTCGGATGGCATGTCACTGCACCAATACTGATCGTGACCGTTCTTCTGAGCGAGGTCAGGTTTTCAACGCTTTTTCGTAATCTTTCGCAAGCCAAAAGACAGCCCTTTTCATCCGTTTCAGTGAAAAACATGATAAATTCCTCCCCGCCAAACCGCGCGATTTTATCCTGGCTTCGTAGGATATGGCTGAGTTCTCTGGCAATATTTTTTAGGGCAAAGTCTCCTTCCTGGTGACCATAGTCATCGTTATACGATTTAAAAAAATCGATATCGGCAATGGCAAGTGATACAGAGACTGGATACCGCGCCATTTTGGTCATTTCACAATCAAACCAGAGCATGAACTTTCGGCGATTAGCAATCTCCGTCAGACTGTCTTCCGTGGCTATGCGCTCCAGAATAATATTGACCTTATGCAACGCCTCTTTTTGATTTTTGAGCTCAATTTCCATCGTTTTACGCTCATCAATACTCTGGATCTGAGCAATATAATATTTTACATCACCGTTATCCTCACGCACCAGAGAGACACTCAGAAGGATCCAGATATAATGGCCTGACGCCGTCAGGTATCTTTTTTCCAATTGGTAGAAAGGAATATCCCCTTGAGAAAGAGCCTCTAATTGTTTTAAATCCGTGGTTAAATCATCGGGATGAGTGATGTTTTGAAAGTTGATGGAGAGCAGATGACTTTCAGTATATCCCAGCATGCGTGTCAATGAGCTGTTAACTTTCATCCATAGGCCCGAAGGCGCTACCAGTGCCATCCCGATGGTTGAGTTTTTAAAAATGCCTTCGAGAATGTCATTGTTTTTTCGTAACGCTGAAATAACCGTTTCATTTTCACTGATTAATAAGTTCATCTCGATTAACGAGCCAATACCCTCAGCCATTAAACTAATGAATTCATAGTCATCCTCAGAGAAAGATACCGTTCTTATCGGGGTCCGCTTGGAAAACGGAAAATAAACCACGCTAAGACTACTTTTTAACCAAAGCGCTCTTGGTTGTTGTCCGAACGGCGGGGCTACGGCGTTTCTGTGTCCGAAACCGAACGATTGCGTACACCATCCCAATAACATGTACGAAAGTAAGCAAAACTATTAACGGACAGTTAGATCGTTCCGTACATCCCTTACGGTCAGGGGGTTTCGCTCAATGGAACGAAATCACCCGTTAAACTCAAAACGCTTAACGTAGGATAATTTCCGTTTTCCAAGCGGACCCCTTGTAGGTGGCCCAGTTGGTGATTTTGAACTTTTGTTTTGCCACGTGATATCGCTGCAGGATCAGGAGTGTGGTGATCTGATCCTAACTACGGCCAAAAGTTCGATTTATTCAACAACGCCGCTTATTTTATTAAATATGCAATTTTTGCATGAGGGATGAATAAATACCATTATTCTTTGGAGTTCATTTTATTTATACTAATCTCCAGTTGATTAGTAGGTACAACTAAAACTAAGGAAGTAAATATTTATTTAAAAAACAATAGTCATATGATTTTTATAGAGATTAATAATAACCATCCGTATAGTATTATAAGTTTTAATAACCAACCTGCACCCGCACTGGAGCCAACATGCTTGGAATAAAAATTTTATCAAAGAACAATGTTCTTAAAAGAGGAATAGTTGAAATCATTAGGAGTTTATTAAAAAAGTATCGACATATAAAAAATACCCCATCAAAATCAGGAGGGGAATTAAACGAAATATCTACACCAGTAGATTTATTATTTATTGATGCTGATTATATCGATGATATTAATAAAAATAAAGGTGCAACATTAACCTCTGACAATATAAATGTTTTTTTACTAGGAAAGAAAAAAACAAATAGTTATTTCTTAACCAAGAAAAAATCAGTAGATGGTTCGGTTTCTTTTGTAAACATTGATCGCAATATATTAAATTTAATTGGAGAAATCAGCAAAGCATTTAATCCCATAAGTGGGAAGGTAGTTTTAAATCTTAATGAGAAACTAACTACAAATTGTAAAAAAGATATTTTATCAAAAAGTGAGCGAGATATAATCACAAAATACATCAGTGGTCTTTCTGGTAAAATGATTGCCAAAATTCTTAATAAAAGTGAGAAGACAGTTAGCAATCAAAAAAGGAATGCCATGGAAAAATTAGGTATTACAACCAATCAAGAACTTATTAATGTTTTTTTGAATAAACAAGGTCAAAATGAAATATAAAAATGAAAGTGGGAAAGGTACAGTTTTAAACTGTACCTTTTGATTGACAATCCACAATACACTAATCACCATTAAAATCAATGCATTACAGTATTTATCTCAACTTATCTAAAAAACTATTAAATACATTTTTTCATAATAATTATTGCTATGATATTAATCGTTCTATTTATGTCGAGCTTATACAAAATTCGTTAAAAAACAGAAGACAATAGGCAGAAGATTTTATTTTTCGAGTGACAAATTTAGTACAGAAAATCAATTATCTTCTTTGATTAACATAAAATTATATCGAATTTCATCAAGGAACCATTTAGTCATCGGCAAAGGTGTCCTTTTCATTCCATGTATAATAGTATAGCAACCAATAGGAAGTTCTTCCTTAATATCAATTATTGATAGTTTATCTTTGATATAAAAACTATTCAGCATCTCTTTAGGTCCTATAGATATATAATCATCATCCAATATCAATTGTTCCCCAATCGACACCGAGTCACCATATAAAACAGAACTAGAAAGACCTCTTCCATAAGGGAATATTATATCTTCAATGGAGTTGAAAATGTTTACCCCTCCACCAGGAAGATACCATTTTTCATTTTTCAATTCTGCCAAGGAATGACTATTAACTAACGGGTGATTTTTTCTGGAAAACACATAGAATTTAGACTCGTTGAGATGTTCAACATGAAATTCATCTAAAGCAATATCCGGCATTGTAATACCAACGTAAAAATTCAGTCTTCCACTCCGAATAAGTGGAGCCAATTCGGAGAATTGTCCCTCAATAACAGTAAGTTCTGCCTGTGGATACTTTTGTTGAAATTTTTTTATTACCGCAGGCATAATCCTGTAAGCCGGTAAATGAGAGCATCCAAACTTGATTGTACCCTGAGATTCATAAATCATTTCATCTAGGTCATCCAGTGCCCTTTCAAGTTCATTGAGTACCTTGTCCATATAGGGCTTAAAAAACTCACCAAACTCTGTCAATTGAATTCCATTAACACCTCTTTTGAGTAACGGGACTCGTAGTGTGTTTTCTAATTCTTGAATGCTACGAGTTACGGAAGATTGTGTTTGATGAGTTGCAGACGCAGCAGAACTGATGCTTCCGGCATGAATGACTGACCTTAAATTCTTGAGTTGATTAATTTTGGGAAAGTTCTTCATTTTTCTACCTTAGGTATATGAGTGTAAATAAATTTACTCTTCATAAATTATAAGTAACGAATTCAGATAAAACCTATTTTTTTTTCCATAAAATCTAAGTTTAATAAATTGTAAAAGACTTGTGACCTCCACCCTCATTCTCTTCTATTCCGATATATCTGTTGGATAAGAACATTTCGAAACCAAAGGAAAATATTTACCCATATACTACGCAAGTACTATGTAGGCTGTACATTTTCACATTAACAATATGAATCTTTTTAAAATACCCAGAAGTAATACGGGACGAAATTCACATGCTTCCACTCAATAAATTAGAAGTAACTATAAGATATACTTAATAAATATATAGGATCCAGTCATATCTCAATCAATAAAATAATTAATACAACAATTTTCTGTTAGAAATGACAATATGGCCCTGGTTCCATATTGGGAATATGCTATTTATCAGTAACTGTAGACTATTTGACTTGTATATACAAATCTTATTATTTTGTTTTTTTTAGATATCAAATATCTTCATGGAAACATGGTAGTGATGATCTTTTTGTAACGTTACTATTTATAGGATAAATGTTGCATTTTTTATGATGTATAAACTTCTTAAGACTAAGAAATGACAAGCCTATTGCAGGATTTAATTTATCCCCTAAGATAGTTTTAATCCCTTTTTCAATTTTATATTTAACAATTTCACTTGGATCCTCTTCTAATAAAATTGTAGCATTGTATTTTTTCGCTAAATTTATAAACTCATCATTTAATTTATGAGAAGAGATAATAAAAACAGCAATGCCCAACTGTATTGATTTCAAAATTGCCACAAAGGCGGAAATAGTCATATTTTCAGGTTCAATGAAAATAATATCATAACTAGATTTACATACTTGATATGTTTTTAATTCCCTATTAAGAGTGATTTTATTAAATATATTTTCAATTATTTTTTTAATGCTCATGTACAAAAAATAATCATTTACATTGATAATGCAAACTGTCATGTTAATATCCTTCTAGTGTGGTTCCATAATAAATAGTGTGCTAATTATCTTTATCGTACTCGTTTACTTATATAATGACTTTTTTATTCATACCCCCCTGCTTATGACATTAAGAATATATAAAATCTTGAATAACAAATGGTTGAGTGCAATCTTGCCGTTAACACTCTTTATAAAGAACTTAATGGTTATTAAAGTAGATGGCTTTTAGCAATGTTTTTATTGAAATAAATATTCAGTCAGCCAACTAATAAGAAATATATAAACCAATGCTAATATAAACACACGTGTCTAACTGGCTAAGTTACTATTGCTAACAATGACTTCTGTAATAACCAGACGTTTTGAGATAGAATGTAGTGACAATTAACAACGTAATAGTGTTAATTAAACAGATTAGCCAACTTATAATATAAGAAGTTATAAAAAATACACGGTAACCAAAATAACACTGAAATAATCTGATTAATACTATTTATAAAAATCAGAAGCAACGATTGTATCTAATGATTTTATTAAAATTGAGTTGGCAAGAGTAAATTATTTTAATTGACATTGAGTATGATTTGCACATAAAAATCCCAATACTTAAATAGATAGAGATTGCCA
The DNA here is from genome assembly GCF_030433455.1 of Yersinia sp. 22-579. Lineage (NCBI taxonomy): Bacteria > Pseudomonadati > Pseudomonadota > Gammaproteobacteria > Enterobacterales > Yersiniaceae > Yersinia > Yersinia sp. 22-579. The sequence continues at coordinate 103,283 of NZ_JAUJTZ010000016.1, forward strand.
CAGGCAGACTCTATCGAGACAGTAGTTACCTAAAAATTAGTCATTTCAAAGTCCGAAATTGTCATTCCGCTAACACAACAAAATCTTAAGCATTATTGTTTCCTAAGTTAGTTATCTCACAAACATTAAGTTCTAGTCTATCTACATACAGCTCTGTACTTAAAGTATTATAAATACACTCTGCTAATGATAAGAGAAAGTTATGTGATTTGAAACCCAATGAATTAATTGGTTAATTAAATTTAAATGACGCTATCATACTGAATGATATAGATATATTTAAATAATAGTAATACTATCTCATTATGTTTTTGTGGGGAAAATAGTATAAAAATCTATTTTATTGGGCATTTAAGAGTAAAATAACCGCTCTCCTCATCGATTAATTATTAATATTAAGCCTTACGCCTTCATTTGAGTTAGAAAACTTAAAGATTTCCAGAAGAAAATCATATAATTTGACATTATATTTACCTAATGATCACACATATTGTTAATTATACAATCCTTGACGAATATGATTTATATTGCCATATTATTAGTTAAGCCAATACATTGGGAGTATAATTTATGAGTATCGCCACACCGGTATACGTCATAACAAATTGCAGTTACTTCAGTAACGGACTCCACGGAATCGCTGGCGAATTTTCTCATCAACTATTTTTTTTGAACGCTGTGGATTCAATAGTTATTGACTATAGTAAGCCTCTAAACATTGTACTTGTTCTCGATGTTTCAAGTAGTGCCTCGTTGAGGCAATTGAAAAATTCAATTAATTTTCTCATGGGTATTAATTGTAAGAAAAGAATAGGCGTCATAGTTAGTCGACTAAATGCTTATTTAACATATTATATCTCTAGAAAACTTCATGGGAAAGTTACTTTTTTCAATGCTCACAACCTCTATAATGGATTGTTTGTACATAATTTTCATTCATGGATTCGAGGTTCTACGTTTCGTCCAATGAGAACAGTGGCAAGATATAGAGATACAAAATATGGATTTTCATTGAAGGAATGGCTCTCTTTAGTTGTCCCGCTTAGTGGTGAAACAATTAGTGAAATGGCACACTGCATGAACGTAAGTGATCATAGCCTCTACCAGGTAAGAAAAAGTGCTTTGGCTAAAATTGGAATTAAATCGTACCGGGAATTTTGCGAAATGTATATTAATGGTAAAATCAAGATAGAAAATGAAACCATAAAAAAACTGTAGGTGGAGCTTGAAGCTGATTTATCCCTAACTAACAATAATAACCTAAGTACTAAAGTATCTATAATTTTTACAGCAATCTCAGCCATTTTGGCAAACGTATATACTTTTACTTTTCGTTATTCAATCCTCGTTCTTCAAAATCGTGATTGGTAACGGTACGAATATATCATTATTAAATGCATATAATATGATTACATCGTAGATACTACATTATCACAATATTTATTACCAGTTCAGTCTATACTGTAGCTTGCTTCACTTTCTAAAAAATGTAGAACAATGAATATTTTTATATCAAAAAAAATGCGTAACTTTATTATATTAGCCCAAACAAACAGTCTAGTAGGAGCGGCAAGAAAATTACATATGACGGCCTCACCATTTGGAAAAAGTATTGCCTCACTTGAAGATATTCTGGGTTATTCGCTATTTGTCCGCAGCGACAAGACCATTAGTCTTAGCAAAGCAGGTCAAGAATTATATCGTAAATTATTTCCTATTTATCAAAGACTTTCATCTATTGATGATACTATTTCGGCTTCATCACATAGGAGAAATAGTATAGCTATTGGTATAGATAACACTTACCCAACTATCATTTTTGATCAGTTATTCAGTCTTAGTGATAAATATAAAGGTATTTCTGTTCAACCTTTCGAATTCAGTGAAAAAAGTGTGATAGATGATTTACGTGATAGGCGTTTTGACTTTATTATATCACTGCAGCAAGCATCAAAAAAAAATTAGTTATACCCAAAGTTTACAGGTGACCGAACTGTCTTCATTACGATTCGGATTTCTCGTTTCTCGGCGCTTTGAAGATATTCAACCATTTGAGCTACTCAATACATTTCCCTGGCCGCAAATGCAATGCCAAAATTTCGCAAATTATGAGACTATTTTAGATGCTTATTTTCGTTCTATTGGAGTGAATCCTAATATTATATATCGACCTTACAGTTTCATTTCAAAAATTAGTGCTGTCGAGCAGGGGAAGTTTCTGAAAATGGTTCCTCAGTTTGCCTATAAACTAGTGAACCCAGCCAAGTTGAAATATTTTGATGCACCAGTTCAACCTGTATTTATGAAAGAATATCTTTATTCGTTAAAAAGTAATCAACATATAGAAAAGATCACGAGCTATATTCACTCCGATCGTGAAGGTAATTAAGGTGTGCTCATTTAGCGGTACTAGGAGGATTATGTAATTGAAGTTCGGCACTTTTGACCTCACATCAAATACTTCGATCATAGTTACAACAACAAAAATCATAACGCTCATAGTATGAAAACACCTAGCCACTAATGGTGAAAAAAAATCAAAAAGAAGGTACTATAATAAATAGGAGAAGAACTTGATGTGTGATCAGGCCTATTTCACCCTCAAAAAAGGATATCCAATGAAAAAAATTATTGTCATGTCTTTTTTGCTAAGCTTATGTCCCCCTACATTTGCAATGCCAATATTTTTCCCTGCTAATGGAGTAATATGCGATAAAGAATCCAATTTTTGTGCTGATACTCAGGGGATATCCATAGATTTAACAACCCAATACTTAGGTAGTCAAGCTCGGGAGAAACTACTCAAGGTACTCGGTGACAGTGCAAATGTTAACTTGGATGAGTACACGCTAAGTAATGGTATACATTGTATTTCCCGTGAGAGACAGTGTTATTCTGATCGTTATTATCCTCGGACCCTAGCTAAACGTGAATCTAGATTCACGTTTAAAATCTTTGGCGAAAAATGATAATTTTTTTTAGTCAAAAAAGATGTAGTTTCTTCAAAAGGAAATAAAGCATGTGTCTGAGACTTTTGTCGTGACATTAGAGACTTAATACAGGTGGTATATTCCTTTGATAGATCCTTCTTAGAATAGGTTTACTTAATGTGAGCTCGCCCCCACGTAAAACCAGACAATAGAAGTTTTTTAACTTAAGAGATAGGCTTGCATATATGTCTAACACTAGTGCTAATTTTCAGACAATGGAAGATTGTTGGGGCAAGAAATCCGACGGTGTAAAACACCTCAGGAAAAGATCGCCATTATTCAGCAGTTGATGGAAGCGGGAATGCCGTGTCCCATGCTACCCGTTTACACGGCATTCAACCCTGCCTACTGTTCAAGTGGAAGAACCAGTACCAAGAAGACTTTCACCCGCGTATTCATCATATCACTACATTAATTCACGCACGTTCCCTGAACAAATCCGTATACCGATGGATTGTGTTCCCAATGTCCGTCGTACGTTGATACCGCCTTGGGTTGGAAATCGTCACTAGCGGACCACACCCACCTATCGTTGGCGTAGTTACGCCACCATGGTATGGGTGAGTAAGTTGACTCGTCGTGGATTGGGCCCCACTCACCAAACAACGTACCCAATGTCCTCGCTGACGTACCTGTGGTTAGGTCGTCGGATGCTGGTATTTGCGC
>NZ_JAUJTZ010000017.1:0-100695 GCF_030433455.1 Yersinia sp. 22-579
ACCTTTACCAGCGTCAAACCATTTTACTAAACCAGTCATTTTATTAGACATAGAGATACTTCCTTCAATTATTTTTGATTGCCGCCATAGGCGAGCGAATAGGCTTGGGCACAACTTATGGGGCACTTAGAAGGAATTTCGCGGAGAAGAGGTATCTGTCTGATAACGCTAATACGGGGAACTGCTTTACTAAAACTGCTTGCATAAATGTTACTGTCAACCGGGTACTACTTACTTTTACTTAATTTACTGGGGGAGCGGTTGCACTGCTCGGGTCTGGCCGTCATCGCTATTGGCAGCCTGCTCCCCTAATCACACTGAATTACAGGGCGACTACGTTTACCGCTGATGGGCCTTTAGCGCCGTTCTCGATAGAGAACTCAACTTTTTGACCTTCATCCAGGGTTTTGAAATCATTGCTCTGGATAGCAGAGAAGTGAACGAACACATCTTTGCTGCCGTCAGCAGGCGTAATGAAACCAAAACCTTTACCAGCGTCAAACCATTTTACTAAACCAGTCATTTTATTAGACATAGAGATACTTCCTTCAATTATTTTTGCCACAATAGCGTAGCGAACGTGGTCTGTTTTTCAGAGGGTAACTTATTGGGCACTTAGGAGGAGACTCACGGAGAAGGGATATCTATGGATAACGCTTGAACTGAGGACTGCTTTACTAAAACTGCTTTCATAAGGTCTGTGTTCCAAACCGATGACGCTATTTAACCACAACACATTACTCGTGGCAACCTAATATTCGACTCCCATAACTAATATCAATGGTTTTTTTAGCTGGATATACATGAAACTGGCTAATTTAATGTGACTAAACAGTCAATTAGGCCAATAAAAAAACTGCGATTTTTTTTGCATTAGGCCGTTAAGTACCGGGGGAATACCCCCGGTATTTGAATTTAACGAGGTGAAACTGTCACGGTACCGCTGCGATCACTGGCAATGATCACGCGTTGACCTGCGCTGAAGCGGGTTGGCCCCTGCGCCTGTACGACAACGATGCTGCTGCCATCATCGCGACGGATTTCCAGTTGGACACCTTCACTGCGGTTCATTGCGCTTTGTACGCCCTGACCCGCCATACCGCCAGCAACGACACCGCCCGCTGTCGCCAGGCTATTACCACGGCCACCGCCGATAGTATTACCCAGGAAGCCACCCACCACGGCCCCACCAATGGCACCAGCGACATTATTCTTATCACCACCCTGAATGGTGACTGGCCGCGCTGAGACCACCGTACCGTAAGTCACAGTCTGTACTTGCCGTGCCTGAGAAGCAGTGAAAGTATCACCAGATGCCGTTCGGTTGTTGGCACATCCACTTAATACGGTTGCCGCGAGTGCGACAACAATGACTAGTTTATTCATCATGAACCCCTAATTATCAGTGCAAGTCAGACGTTAGCTAACAATCACCAAAGCCATATCCCCGTCATACTTCAAACTGCATGTGCGTTGGCCGCCTTCCTGCAACTCGAATTATTTAGGGTATAGATAACTGTTAATAATGACTATAGCGTGATAACGATGCATTTGAGGAGATAAATAATGAGCAGATGCTCACATAGGCGAGTTCCCGCTTACTTTTCATGTTAACGTCAATACCCAATATCGCCGATTAACCTCTTCAGGAATGTTGTCTTGTTACGCTCGATGATTTCAACCAAGATTTTCCGCCTCGACTTAGGTCGCTTAATCCTTATTCTGGCTGTGATGAGTGCCTTTGTGACACTGGCAAATAGCTTCTATGCCAGTTATCGGGTTCAACGGCAGTTGTTGATTGATAACACACTGGAAGCTAACCGTGTTTATGCCACTAAACTGGCGTCCAGCGCTGAAATTTTTGTGCGAAGCGCGCAAAAGCAGCTTCATTACAGCAGCATGATTGCCGCTAAGCATTTTGATGATCAGGCCGTTCTGCAAGCAGAAACCGCACGGCTCAAATACCAAACAGACAGTTTTAATTCGGTAGTGATAACGGATGCGCACGGCATTGTCCGTGCTACATCGCCAGATAGCTTGCAACTCTTGGGCCATACTTTGACCTCGCCAGGATCGGCGGAAGCGCTCAAAGTCCGGCGTCCGCTTATCAGTAAACCCTATGTGTCAGCAGCCAATAATCTGGTTATCAATATATCGTCACCTATCATCACGCCAGATGGACGCTATCGCGGCTATATAGGTGGGACAATTTATCTGCGTAAGCAAAGTATTTTAAATGAATTATTGGGTGAGCATTACTATCGCGATGGTTCTTACATTGTGGTGCTCGACCGTGATCGGCGCATTCTGTATCACCGGGATGTTAACCGTATTGGCGAAATACTGGAGCCGAAGCCGATTACCGAGGCTGTCAAAAAAACTGACAATGGCAGCTTGATGGTGACTAGTACCAACGGTGAGTCGATGTTGGCGGGTTACGCCGTTGTGGAGCCGTCAGGTTGGGAAATTATTACCTTGCGGCCAGAGTCATCCACTTTGAAACCTCTGGAAGGACTGATGCTCAAAGGCTTGGGCCACATAGCGCCACTGGCACTACTGACCTTATTGGGGGTTTGGTTGTTATCCCGCTTAATCGCTCGCCCACTGTGGCTACTGGCAGGTAGTGCTAATGATATGGATAAGCCAGATATTGCCAGCAGCATTAAAGAGATTCCCTCATGGTATTTCGAATCGACTCAGCTCAAACGGGCATTGCTGATAGGTATCAGTCTGTTGCAAAAGAAAATCGGTAAATTGAGGTTTGAGGCCCAAACTGATCCTATGACCGGCCTGTATAACCGGCGTGGTCTGGCGACAACACTTGAGCCTATCGCGCAGCTCGGGCAGCATTTTTCTGTTATTGCATTGGATATTGATCACTTTAAAGAGATTAATGACTCTTATGGTCATGACGTCGGTGATGAGGTTATCAAGCAATTGGCGATACAAATCCGCGAAAGTTCACGTGACAGCGATATCCTGTGTCGCAGTGGTGGTGAAGAGTTTCTGATGTTGTTACCCGGCACGGTGCCTGAGGTTGCCACCCAGGTCGCCAGGCGGTTACGGCACAATGTAGAAATGATGGTGATGGCAGACATTCGACCTATCACGATTTCATTGGGTGTGGCGTTCTGGAATGGAGAAGGAATGCCAGAAGATACCCTGAAACGGGCTGATGAAGCGCTATATCGCGCGAAGCAGCACGGGCGCAATCGAGTGGAAGTTGCCTGAATATGACCTAATAAAAAAGGCGCGCTCCGTGTGGAGTACGCCTTTTTAAACAACACTTTAACTGACTAGTATCAGTTCATGCCGTATTTTTTCAATTTCTTACGCAGCGTGCCACGGTTGATGCCCATCATCAGGGCAGCGCGGGTTTGGTTGCCACGGGTGTATTGCATCACCATGTCCAACAATGGCTGTTCAACTTCAGCCAGTACCAACTCATACAGGTCACTTACATCCTGACCATTCAGTTGAGCAAAATAGTTCTTCAGTGCTTGTTTAACCGAGTCACGCAAAGGCTTTTGAGTCACCTGATCTTGTGAGTTTACGGTTGCAACGGTCAGTACGTCAGAATTTACGCGTTGTTCGAACATAGTTCTGTCAGCTCTTTTTTCTGTTTACGCAAGATTTTCGAAATATGCCTCCAACGCCTCCAGCTGTTCGCTGGCATCCTCAATGGCGTTGAATGTGCGCCGAAACTGGTCGTTAGGGGCGTGCTCCTGGAGATACCAAGAGACGTGCTTACGTGCAATACGAAATCCCTTGCCTGGACCATAAAAGTCGTGCAATTCCCGTATATGCCCGTTCAACAAGCGCTGCACTTCGCCAAGTGGCATCGGTGGCAGCAGCTCCCCAGTGTCCAGGTAATGCTGGATTTCCCGGAAGATCCAAGGTCTTCCCTGAGCGGCACGTCCTATCATCAGGGCATCAGCCCCAGTGTAGTCGAGCACCGCTCTGGCTTTATGCGGGTCAGTGATGTCGCCATTCGCGATAACGGGAATGGAAACAATCTGCTTAACTGATCGAATACTGTCGTATTCCGCCTCGCCATTAAACAGGCAAGAACGGGTTCGGCCATGAATCGTCAGGGCCTGTATACCACAATTTTCAGCCAGTTGGGCAATTTCTATACAGTTACGGTGTTCGGCAGACCAACCAGTCCGGATCTTCAACGTTACCGGCACATCTACCGCATTAACCACTGCGGAGAGGATCTGTTTGACCAGATCAGGATGTTGCAATAATGCAGATCCTGCCAGTTTGCGGTTCACTTTCTTGGCCGGACATCCCATATTGATGTCGATGATTTGTGCACCATTCGCCACATTGATTTTGGCGGCTGCTGCCATCTCATCCGGGTCGTTACCTGCAATCTGCACGGTACGAATTCCTGGCTCATCGCTATGAACCATGCGCAAACGCGACTTATCCGTCCGCCATACCTCTGGGTTAGAGGAGAGCATTTCAGATACAGTCATCCCAGCCCCCATGCCGTGACATAGCGCTCTGAAGGGGCGGTCTGTTATACCAGCCATCGGGGCGGCAATCAGGCAATTTGTAAGCTGGATGTGTCCAATACGCATAGACAAAGAATGACCACACTGTGTCCGTAAGGGCGCGTATATTACGCATTTTTGCGCTCAGATGAAAGGCCAAACTTTGACCAATTGATGAAAAAAGAGCAATAAATGGCGAGCCAATCTGAGTTAGTTAATTATTAATCCATATATAACATGATGTTAGGTTAATATGGTTAATTTGTGCGCTTAAGTATTTTCTACTAAACAACATAATTATCGACTACAGACGTAGCATCATTGTGGTCGAAAGTGCTGATTTATTCATCAAACCAATGATAAAGAACAGATATAAATGAGTCAGACATCTCATTTCAGTTAAAAATAATGCTTGATGGATTGCGGCCTAATGCAGGGAAATGCTAGCGCTATTCTTCGAATTTGGCGTCACAACTAATTTGGTGTCACAGCATTGGCGTCACAATACTGAATGTAAGCTGTAACACCAATAATTTGCTGGCAGTATTACTTCTTGATACCGGTGATGCGGCACCACTCTTCTTTCTCTGCCACCGGGTCGAGAGTGAATTTATCCTCGTAAGCCTGTGCGACCCCCGCCGCCTGCGTAGCCAACACACCTGACAAGCCAAGATGGCCACCCGCAACCGGCAAGACACTAATCAGCGGCGCGAGTTCGCGTAATGGGCCTGCCAGAATATTGGCGACCACCACGTCAGCAGATAAATCGGCTGGCTGATCTTTGGCGAGATACAGCTCCAGACGCTCTGAAACGCCATTACGTTGCGCGTTATCACGGCTGGCCTGAATGGCCTGCGGATCGATATCAATGCCAATAGCGCGCGCTGCACCGAGTTTTAGCGCCGCTATCGCCAGGATGCCAGAGCCACAACCGAAGTCGATAACCGTTTTCCCCGTCAGGTTGAGGCCATCGAGCCATTGCAGACACAATGCGGTAGTCGGGTGGGTGCCGGTACCAAATGCTAAACCGGGGTCAAGCATCACATTAACGGCAGTAGGGTCGGGCACATCGCGCCAGCTCGGACAGATCCACAAACGCTCGCCAAAACGCATCGGATGGAAGTTATCCATCCATTCGCGTTCCCAATCTTTATCTTCTAACTGCTCAATTTTATGGATGAAACCTTTACCGATCTGCGGGTGATGTTCCAGCATGGCAATGACTTCTGCCATATCGGTTTCTGCATCATACAGACCGATGACATCGGTATCGCCCCACAGGCGGGTTTCACCGGGCAGCGGTTCAAATACTGGGTTATCGTGGGTATCCTGAAAAGTTACGGATACTGCGCCACTTTCGATTAGCGCGTCCCCAAGGGATTCGGCCTGATTGCCGGTGGTGTTTAATTTTAGTTGGATCCAAGGCATAGCTTTTCTCTTCCAAAACCGATCCGCAACTTGCGTTCCTGGAGCGGTTTTTATCAATAAGGTTTCGGTAAATAATAGCGGTAAATAGCGATTCTATTCCGTGCTGGCGATGATGGGCTGCCGCGCTCGCGCCCTATCGCCAAACCGATTACCGATATAAAACGCCAGCAGGTTAAGCACCAGAGAGGGCACTATCGGATGCAAACCAGCAATCTTAATGTCGAAACTGGCCAGAACTGTATAGCATATCGCACCGACGATCATTGAGCTAAGGGCACCATGAGCATTGGCGCGCTCCCAGTACAACCCTAATACCAGTGGCCAGAGGAATACGGCTTCCAGGCCGCCAAAGGCTAATAGATTCAGCCAGATAATCATTTCTGGCGGACGCCAGGCAGCAAGCAGCAGTAATAGCCCGAGTATCAGTGTCGACATACTGGATATACGTGTCAGTTTACGCTCATTCTTCAGTTCCTCCGGCCACAGATTGAGGTATAAATCTTTCACGATGGTGGCAGAGGATTGCAGCAACTGGGCATTGATGGTCGACATAATCGCCGCCATCGGTGCCGCCAGAAAGATCCCAGCAGCAAAGGGGGGCAGCACAGTTATCATCAGTGTCGGGATCACTTGATCCGGGATCTTCAGGTCCGGCAACACTGCCCGGCCTAATGCGCCAGCCAAATGCATACCGAACATCAAGATTGCCACCACAATGGTGCCGAGGATAATGCCGCGATGCACCGCTTTACTATCACGGTACGAAATACAGCGTACGGCGGTATGTGGTAGGCCAATAACCCCAAAGCACACCAGGATCCAAAATGATGCCATAAACGGCAGATCGAGGATCTGATCGCCACCCTGCGGAGAAACCAGTGCGGGATCAATATGCTGTAGGGTTTCGACGGCTTTATGTAGCCCACCTGCGGCATGGATAACCGCCACCAGCAGCAAAATAGTGCCGACTAACATCACCAGTCCTTGCATGGCGTCGTTAAGTACACTGGCGCGGAAACCACCAAAAGAGGTATATAGCGCGATGCTGATACCGAAAATTAGTAAACCGGTGTCATAAGGGATACCCGCTGCTGTTTCCAGTAAGCGAGCGCCGCCGATAAATTGTACTGTCATGGCGCCGACAAATGCCACCAGTAAGCTGAGGCTGGCAAGCCATACCAATAAGCGGCTCTGATAGCGGGCATACAACATGTCGTTGAGGGTTACAGCATTATAACGGCGCGCCAGAATGGCGAATTTCTTGCCTAATACGCCCAGTGACAACCACACCGCTGGCAATTGAATCATGGCCAACAGCACCCAGCCAAGGCCATATTTATAAGCAGCCCCCGGCCCGCCGATAAATGAGCTGGCACTGATATAAGTGGCGGTTAGGGTCATTGCCAGTACGAATCCCCCCATCGAGCGGTTGCCGATGAAGTATTCGTTAAGGAAATTCCCAGTTTTGCGGCGGGTATAAGCATAAACTGATAAGCCAAATACCATGGCCAGATAGCCCACTAATGGTAGGACGACATCAGTTTGCATTGTCGTCCTCCAATGGGATATCACGAAATATGATGCGTACCATTAACCAGCACAGCACAATAAACAGCAGTGGCAGTGCAATACAGGCGGCTTCAAACCAGGCCGGTAGACCGCTTATCCCGGCAATGTTGCCCGGTAAATACGCTGTTATTATCCACCCAGCCAGATAAGCCAACGTTAAGCCAAAGGCCCAGCGTGCTTCTTTATTGGCTTGTAGAAATCTTGTATCCATGTCTTTTCCCCATACCCTTGGTACTTGGCACTACAGTGTTGTTAGCTGCTCTCACATACCCGAATTAACTTATCGGATTTCATTAGATTGCCGCTTTGCTACAACGCCAATGACTTGGGTATAAAAGCATAAACAAAGTTTAAAAAGAAAAAGGCCGATGATTAACCGGCCCTGATATAAAAGGTAAAACTCATGAAAGGCGAAATATTAGGTTTCTTGCAACCCGAGTTTTTTCTCCAGATAGTGGATATTGGTGCCACCGTGCTGGAAGTTTTCGTCGTTCATGATGCGTTGCTGTAACTCAACGTTGGTCTTGATGCCATCGATAATGAGTTCTGCTAACGCATTCTTCATGCGGGCAATAGCAACATCACGGTTTTCACCGTAAGTAATCAGCTTGCCGATCATGGAGTCATAATATGGCGGCACAGTATAGCCGGCATAAATATGAGACTCCCAACGCACACCAAAACCGCCCGGCGCATGGAAACGGGTAATTTTACCCGGACTCGGCAGGAAGGTATTTGGGTCTTCGGCGTTGATACGACATTCCACGGCGTGGCCATGCACTTTCACTTCATCTTGTTTGATGGAGAGAGGTTGGCCCGCTGCGATACGCAGCTGTTCTTTGATCAAATCGACACCGGTAATCATTTCGGTAACCGGGTGTTCAACCTGAATACGGGTGTTCATTTCGATGAAATAGAACTCGCCGTTTTCATACAAGAACTCGAAAGTCCCCGCGCCACGATAGCCGATTTCCACACAGGCTTTCGCACAGCGCTCACCGATATGACGGCGCATTTCGCTGGTGATACCTGGTGCTGGTGCCTCTTCAACCACTTTCTGGTGGCGGCGCTGCATAGAACAGTCGCGCTCAGCCAGATAGATAGCATTACCTTGACCGTCAGCCAAAATCTGAATTTCGATATGGCGTGGGTTTTCCAGGTATTTTTCCATGTAAACCATGTCGTTATTGAAAGCCGCTTTGGCTTCCGCACGGGTCATGTTAATGGATTGCTCAAGATCTTTGTCATGGCGCACCACTCGCATACCACGACCACCACCACCACCTGATGCCTTGATAATGACCGGATAACCGATTCGTTTGGCAAAGGCTTTGTTCTTGGCAGTGTCGTCATCCAGTGGGCCATCAGAGCCTGGTACGCAAGGTACACCGGCTTTCTTCATGGCATTTATTGCAGAAACCTTGTCACCCATCAGGCGAATGGTTTCGGCGCGTGGGCCGATGAAGATGAAACCTGAACGTTCTACCTGCTCTGCGAAATCAGCATTTTCAGACAGGAAACCATAGCCGGGGTGAATAGCCACCGCGCCGGTGATCTCAGCAGCAGAAATGATCGCTGGAATGTTCAGATAGCTTTTAACAGAAGGTGCGGGACCGATACAAACAGTCTCGTCAGCCAATAACACGTGTTTAAGATCACGATCCGCAACAGAGTGAACTGCAACAGTTTTGATCCCCAGCTCTTTACAAGCTCGCAGGATACGTAGCGCAATCTCACCGCGGTTAGCGATTACGATTTTATCAAGCATGGAACGCCTCGTTACTCGATGACGACAAGAGGCTCGTCGAATTCAACCGGTTGACCGTTTTCAACCAGAATGGCTTTTACAGTACCGGATTTATCTGCTTCGATTTGGTTCATCATTTTCATCGCTTCAACGATGCAAAGAGTGTCACCAACAGAAACTTTCTGACCTACTTCAATGAAGGCTTTAGCATCCGGGCTCGGGGTGCGGTAGAACGTACCGACCATTGGGGAGCGCACGATATGGCCACTGATGGCTGCTGGTGCTGCGGCTTCAGCAGGTGCTGGAGCAACGGCTGCGGCCAGCGCTGGCTGTTGCTGTGGTGCAGCAAAAGCATATGGCTGTTGCATCATTGGGTAGTTTGGTGCGGCGGGAGCACGACTGATACGTACTGACTCTTCGCCTTCTGAGATTTCCAGCTCTGAAATGCCGGACTCTTCAACCAGTTCGATCAGTTTCTTAATCTTACGAATATCCATGAGTGTGATTCCGTACTCTTTGTGTGTTGCAATTATACCCATCATACTTCAGGTTGCATGTGTGTTGACTGCCTTCGTTCACCCCAGTCACTTACTTATGTAAGCTTATGGGGATTCGCTCAGTTGCCGCCTACCTGCAACTCGAATTATTTCGGGTCTAGTTGGATTTTGACAAGCGATTTACCGCTGCCTGTAAAGCAAAGTTGTAGCCATCTGCGCCAAGTCCACAGATTACGCCAACCGCGATATCAGAGAGATATGAATGATGACGGAAAGGCTCCCGGGCATGCACGTTAGATAAGTGAATCTCGATAAACGGGATCTGCACACCTAACAGCGCATCGCGCAGTGCAACACTGGTGTGTGTAAACGCTGCTGGATTGATCAGGATAAAGTCGGTATTACCCCGAGCCTGGTGAATTCTATCGATCAGCACATGCTCTGCATTTGACTGCAAGTGGGATAGCACCACATCCATTCCCTGAGCTTGAGCCTCTAACTGACTGACAATCTCAGTCAATGTTGTGTAACCGTATTTTTCCGGTTCACGGGTTCCAAGCAGATTCAAGTTAGGGCCATTCAGAAGCAAAATGTGAAACTTATCCGACATTGTGCTGGTATCTCCGGCAATTAGTACATCATCGTAAAAAATAACCTGATGTCACCGATTTGTCACCTTTTTACGATGAATTTGACACTGCGATCGGTACTAAGGTCGGGCATTATAATGATATCGTAGCAATTAGCAGCTAAATACTGGTCTTATCAGCGAAGATATTCAATAAAAAAAGATAATGGCCGATGAAAAATTCAGATTTTTAGCGGCACCATTGCCGAAATTTTTTATAACGTAACGCCAATAATATCGCTGCCGTCACTGCGTAAATAATGGGGAGTGGCGATAGGGTTTTCACCGACCAAAGATAATGAATTGGTGCAAGAATGGCGACAACATACACCAAATTATGCAATTTTTGCCAGTTGGCTCCCATTTTTCGTTGTGCCCATAAGGTGGATGTCACAGCCAGTGACAGTAACAACAGCCAACTGATTATGCCCAACGTCAGGTAAGGGCGGGTCACCAGTTCACGTCCTAGCAGGCCAATATTACTCAGCCCAAGTTCCAATACCGAGTAGCTGACTAAGTGCAAGGTTCCCCAGGCAAAACACCATAAACCCAACAACCGGCGACAGCGGATCAGTAGCGGTTGTTTGCCATAGCGCGCCAGCGGCGTGACCAACAATGTCGCCAGTAACAATTTCAGTGTCATGCGGCCGGTAAAGTGTTGAATGTCTTTGGCGGGATCAGCACTGAACCAGCCTTGATCTACCGATAAAATTAGCCATAGAAACGGCAGTGCGGCGGCCAGCCAGATAGCCACCTTGAGCCACTTGATTTGTCGTAAAGTAAGCCGCATTAGAAATTTTTCCGTAGATCCAGGCCACGATAGAGTGAAGCTACCTGATCGGCATAGCCGTTAAACAACAGTGTTGGTTGGCGCTGAACATCAAGAATACCGCCAGAGCCAATAAAGCGTTCGGTTGCTTGCGACCAGCGCGGATGATCGACATGTGGGTTCACATTGGCATAAAAGCCATATTCATTGGGCGCACTCAGGTTCCAGGTCGTCGGAGGCTGCTCATTAGTCAGGCGAATATGAACGATAGATTTTATCCCTTTAAAGCCGTATTTCCATGGGGTGATGAGACGCAGTGGCGCGCCATTTTGTGGTGGCAGGGCTTTGCCATAAACACCCAAGGTCATAAAGGCCAGTGGGTTCATGGCCTCATCCAAGCGTAATCCTTCGACATAAGGGTATTTCAGGCCACCGCCAATAAAGCGATCTTCCTGCCCCGGCATCTGATCCGGCGCATAAAGTGTTTGAAATGCGACGTAGCGAGCATTACTGGTGGGCTCAACCAGTTTCAGTAATTTGCCTAATTCAAAACCAATCCACGGCACCACCATTGACCAGGCTTCAACACAGCGCATACGGTAAATGCGTTCTTCGAGTGGGAAGCGTTTTATCAGGTCATCAATATCGAGTGTCATGGGTTTGGCGACGTCACCGTCGATTTTTATCTGCCAACCTTCGGTTTTCAGTGTTCCGGCATTGGCCGCAGGGTCAGCCTTATCCAAGCCGAATTCATAGAAGTTATTGTAACCGGTAACTTTATCTTCCGGCGTTAGCGCCAGGTCTGGGTGGTAAACCGTTGATTTGGTGAAATCCAGTGGCTTGCCAGAAGGGGCTTTGGGGCGGCCATTTCCTTTAAACCATGCTAGCAAATCAGCCTGAGCCGATGTGGGCAATGCCAGTGTGGCAGCAGTGATTCCCAATGCTTGCAATACCTTGCGGCGCTGATAAAAAACACTTTCTGGTGTCACATCAGCTTCGGTCAGTTTGCGCGATATGGCAGCATTACGCAGGGAATGGGATAAAAAGTTGCGCATAAAATGACTCCGTCAAACAGGGTAGACATACCAACCTTATTGACATTAATCATGGCGGCTTATAGGGATAAGTGCTAGAGGAGCAGAGAGAAATTTGAAAATCATTACAATACAGATAATAGGCCGGAGGTATGAGCCTCCGGCGACGCGGGATCAGCGTACTTTCACCAGGGTTCTACCGGTGATTTCGTTCGCCAACAGTCGAGCAGCGATAGTCGGGGCATCGGCAAGGGTGATGGCTTGCGAGGCTTGCTGATAGAAGCTTTCAGGCAAGATTTTCTGTAGACGTTGCCAGGCTTGCAGGCGACGATGTTGTGGTGTCATCACTGAGTCCACCCCTTGTAACCGCACATTGCGCAAAATAAATGGCATCACAGTCGTTGGGAGTGAATAGCCACCGGCCAAACCACAAGCGGCTACGGTGCCGTTGTAATTCATCTGCGCCAGCACTTTAGCCAGTAATTTGTCGCCAACGGTATCAATCGCACCGGCCCATAATTGTTTTTCCAGTGGGCGCGAAGCATCAAGATAATCATTGCGCGATAGCACCCGATGAGCACCCAGGCTTTTCAGGTATTCACTGTTGCTGTCTCGGCCCGAAATGGCGGCGATTTTGTAACCCAGTGCGGCAAGTAAAGCGATTGCGGTGCTGCCCACACCACCGCTGGCGCCAGTGACGACCACTTCGCCGCTTTCAGGCGTCACGCCACCTTCCTCTAGCGCCATGACGCACAGCATCGCGGTAAAACCAGCGGTACCAATAATCATGGCCTTACGTGGTTCCAAGCCTTCAGGCATAGGAACCAGCCAGTCGCCATTGACGCGAGCCTGTTCTGCCAAACCGCCCCAATGATTTTCACCCACGCCCCAACCGGTCAATAAAACCGATTGACCGACATGAAAACGTGGATCTTCGCTGCTGTGAACGGTGCCCGCAAAATCGATGCCTGGCACCATCGGGAATTCACGAATAATCTTTCCTTTGCCCGTGATAGCCAGTGCATCCTTATAATTCAGGCTGGACCAATTGACATCAACCGTGACATTACCGGCTGGCAACTGTGAAGGGGATATTTCACGCACTTCTGCGGTAGTACGACCTTCAGTTTGCTCAAGTACAAGCGCTCGCATATGGCACTCCAGAAAAACAGAAAAAGAATGATTTAAGAGTGAGCCAATATAGCGACAACATCAACCTTCAAGCCTGATCAAGAACAAAAATCAGGTGGTTGATTTCGTCCGTGACTATTCTTGAAAGAGGATTAGCCAAAGTTCAGGGAAAAAGGCTGAGTTATTGTGTTCTGGTCGCATTATGAAGTAAAAAACCAGTATTATGTCGGCATTCTGACATATAGTATTTTTCTCGAAGGAACTGAGGCATTTTTTCATTGAATTGCGCTTCGCAAGGTTAAAGGATGCGATTTACAACCAAACTTTCTGTATTTATGACCTTGTTGGTCGTATTGGCGATGTGCTTAGTGCTACTGGGTAGCACGGCAAGTTTCTTTTACTTATGCCAGAAAAAAATGGAGCACCGCCTCCAGAGTATTGTGACAGCTTATGATCAGTCATTGCTGTTACAACCTGCTGATAAAGAACGCGAATGGCTACCGATCATGATGCGAACGCTAGGTGTGCTGGAAGTTAGCGTTCAGAATGAAAACAGTACGTTGTACCAACTAAAACTCCCTGCCATTTATGCCCCCTGGAACAGTCAAAACCACCACCGTAGCTTGGTTGTTCCTATGTTGCATCAGCCGGGGGCCTCAATGCATTTCACTTATATTGACCCCTTAAACAGCTATGCCCGCTCCCTTTACGCCGCCGCTATTTTATCGTTGGCGGTGGTGATTATTGCGATAACGCTGTTGCTGAGTTTCCGTTGGTTGCGTGAACAGACCGCAGGTCAGGAAAAACTTGAGTGGCGGGCTAAGCGGATCCTGAATGGCGAACGTGAGCACGCCATTAATAGTGACGGCCACGAATGGCCGCCTTGTGCCAGCCGTGCTATAGACCATCTATTGGCTGAGCTGATAGAAGTAAGAGAAGAGCGTAATCGCGTTGATACATTGATTCGTACTTTTGCCGCACAGGATGCCAAAACCGGCTTCAGTAACCGCCAGTTTTTTGATAATCAGTTAACGACTCAATTGGAAGAGCCTGGTGCTCATGGTGTGGTAATGATGGTGCAGTTACCGGACTTTGACAGCTTAATTGAAACGGATGATCACCAGAAAGTGCAAGAACTGATGCATTCGCTGATTAACCTACTTTCGACTTTTGTTACCCGGCATCCCTCTGCGTTATTGGCTCGTTATCATCACAGTGATATCGCGATTTTACTCCCCCATAAAACGCTAAAAGACGCCGATGTTATCGCTGCGCAATTGGTGCATGCGCTTGGGGCATTGCCTGCACCACAAATTATTGACCGTGAGTCACTGCTGCATATTGGCATTGTGGCGTACCGCAATGGCGATTCCGCTGAGCAGATAATGGATAATGCTGGACAAGCGACCAAAAATGCGGCGATGTATGGGGGTAACGGCTGGTATGTCTATGATACCCGCGTAGCAGAAAAAGGCCGTGGTAGTGTCAAATGGCGCACTTTATTAGAACAAACGCTGGCTAATGGTGGCCCTCGGCTTTATCAGAAACCGGTTGTTACTGTTGACGGTAAAATTCACCACCGAGAAATAATTAGCCGCATTTATGATGGCGAACAAGAATTGCGCGCCGCTGAATTTACCCCTCTGGTGCAATTGTTCGGTTTGGGTGAGCGCTATGACCGCCAGAAAATTGATCGGATAATTCCTTTATTAGCTTTATGGCCGGATGAAACTCTGGCATTTTCTATCAGCGTTGATTCATTATTGCAGCGTCCTTTCCAGCGCTGGCTGCGGGATACGCTGTTGCAATGTAGAAAATCAGATAGAGAGCGAATTATCTTTGAACTTGCAGAGGCAGATGTGTGTCAATATATCAGCCAAATCCGCCCGATGATGCGTTTATTGCTGGGTGTGGGTTGTAAGGTCATGGTGTCGCAGGCCGGATTGACGGTGGTCAGTACGTCATATATTAAGTCTCTTCGGGTTGAAATGATAAAACTTCATCCGGGATTAGTTAGAAGTATTAATTTACGTTATGAAAATCAGTTGTTTGTCGAGAGCCTAACCGGTGCTTGCGCGGGAACGCGTGCAAAAGTTTTTGCGGCAGAAGTTCTTACTCGTCAAGAATGGCAAACGCTGAAGGAGAAAGGTGTTTACGGTGGACAGGGCAATTTTTTTGCTCCGCCAACGCTTTTAAACCCTGGAAAGAAAAAATATTCGTATTAGGGCCATGTTTAGCCTGATCGTTGAGCAAAAATTAACGTAGAATGTGCCAGTCATTTCCGTAAATCGTTGGTGGGTGCTTACTTCCGACGAGAATCAGGTTAAATGTTAGATTTTATGTGCTGTGTTACGCCGGTCGTTGCGCAGAATCTGCGTTGTGCCGAAGGTTTATTCAACCTTTTCAAACAACATGGGTTCGTGATGGAACGAGATGTCAATAACGCAGCTACTTTTTCACCGAATCAGGACGTTTTTGCGCCTTGTCGCTGCTTCGTGTGGTTGGTAAAGTAGGCGGATTTTATTTTCCGCCCCCAGCTTGCAGGATTATCCTTTCGTTATGTTTAAGAAATTTCGTGGCATGTTTTCCAACGACTTGTCCATCGACTTGGGTACCGCCAATACCCTTATATATGTTAAAGGACAAGGCATTGTACTGAATGAACCTTCAGTGGTTGCTATTCGCCAGGATCGTGCCGGTTCCCCGAAGAGCGTTGCGGCTGTGGGCCATGATGCCAAACAGATGCTTGGGCGCACCCCAGGCAATATCGCAGCAATTCGTCCGATGAAAGATGGTGTTATCGCCGACTTCTTTGTCACTGAAAAAATGCTGCAACACTTTATTAAGCAAGTTCACAGCAACAGCTTTATGCGCCCAAGTCCGCGTGTATTGGTGTGCGTACCGGTCGGGGCAACTCAGGTTGAGCGCCGTGCGATCCGTGAATCTGCTCAGGGCGCAGGCGCCCGTGAAGTGTTTCTGATTGAAGAACCTATGGCTGCGGCAATTGGCGCAGGCTTACCGGTTTCTGAAGCAACCGGCTCAATGGTTGTGGATATTGGTGGCGGCACCACAGAAGTGGCCGTTATCTCTCTGAACGGTGTGGTTTATTCTTCTTCCGTACGTATCGGTGGTGACCGCTTTGATGAAGCCATCATTAATTATGTGCGCCGTAACTACGGTTCCCTGATTGGTGAAGCAACGGCTGAACGTATCAAGCACAGCATCGGTTCTGCTTACCCTGGTGATGAAGTTCTGGAAATTGAAGTTCGCGGTCGTAACCTTGCAGAAGGTGTACCACGTGGCTTCACTCTTAATTCCAATGAGATCCTTGAGGCGCTGCAAGAGCCGCTAACGGGTATTGTTAGTGCAGTCATGGTTGCGCTGGAACAGTGCCCGCCAGAACTGGCATCTGATATCTCTGAACGCGGTATGGTGTTGACCGGTGGTGGCGCATTGCTGCGTAACCTGGATCGCTTGCTGATGGAAGAAACAGGTATCCCGGTGGTGGTAGCAGAAGATCCATTGACCTGCGTCGCTCGCGGCGGTGGTAAAGCGTTGGAAATGATCGACATGCATGGCGGCGATTTGTTCAGCGAAGAATAGTCAGCCAAAACAAAAGAAGAGGGCTTGATCGGATAACCGTATTTTGTACGCATCAGGTCAAGTGCTTCTTTTTTTGTCGTCGAGGAATACGCAAAATTTATGAAGCCGATTTTTAGCCGGGGTCCATCCCTGCAACTGCGGTTGTTCTTTGCCGTTCTTGCAGCCATTGTTTTGGTTATTGCGGATAGCCGATTGGGTACATTTGTTAAAATACGTACCTATATGGACACCGCCGTTAGCCCTTTCTATTTTCTGGCCAATGGGCCACGCAAAGTTCTCGACAACGTTTCTGAAACTCTGGCTACCCACCAACAGTTGGAGCTGGAAAATCGTGCGTTGCGCCAGGAGCTATTGCTAAAAAATACTGATCTACAGTTGTTGGGGCAATTTAAGCAGGAAAATAACCGCTTACGTGAATTGCTCGGCTCTCCGTTACGTCAGGATGAACAAAAAATGGTGACGCAGGTGATGTCCAGTGGGACAGATCCCTATAGTGACCAAGTAGTTATCGACAAAGGTTCTAACAATGGGGTGTACGAAGGCCAACCGGTTATTAGTGACCGTGGTGTCGTAGGCCAGGTTGTTGCGGTGAGTAAACTCACCAGCCGCGTATTATTGATCTGTGATACCTCCCACGCGCTTCCTATTCAGGTTCTACGAAATGATATTCGGGTGATTGCCGCCGGTAGTGGTTGCACCGATGATTTATTATTAGAGCACTTGCCTAGCAATACAGATATTCGTGTTGGTGATGTATTAGTGACGTCCGGTTTGGGTGGCCGTTTCCCTGAGGGCTATCCGGTAGCTGTGGTTTCTTCCGTTAAAGTTGACAACCAGCGAGCCTATACTGTGATTCAAGCGCGCCCGACCGCTGATTTACAGCGCTTACGCTACCTGCTGTTATTGTGGGGTGCGGATCGTAATGGGGATATTCCATTGCCACCCGATGAAGTTCGCCGCGTCGCAAATGAGCGTTTGGCTCCCATGATGTCGCAAGTATTACCGGCCGCAGATGCCATGGGCCCTCCGGCACCGCCAGCAGCAACGGCACCAACAGCAGTGACTGCTCCGGGAGTCTCACCATGAACCGTTACAGCAGCAATGGCCGTTGGGTTATCTGGTTATCTTTCCTGATTGCGATGGTGTTGCAAATCATGCCGTGGCCTGAACAGATATATATGTTCCGGCCTTCATGGCTAGCATTAGTCTTAATCTATTGGGTTATGGCATTACCGCACCGCGTGAATGTAGGGACCGGTTTTACTCTCGGGCTGATTATGGACCTTATTTTGGGTTCCACTCTCGGCGTGCGGGCGCTGGCACTGAGTATTATTGCTTATCTGGTCGCGTTTAAGTTTCAGCTATTTCGCAATATGGCCTTGTGGCAGCAGGCGCTAATTGTGATGCTGTTGTCACTGACGATGGATGTCGTGGTGTTTTGGTCTGAGTTTTTAGTCAGTAATGTCTCATTCCGCCCCGAAGTGTTCTGGAGTAGTGTGGTCAACGGTATTCTGTGGCCTTGGCTATTTTTGTTAATGCGTAAGATTCGCCGTCAATTTACGGTGCAATAAGGACTTAAGACTCATGACCGCCCTGTACCTCGCCTCTGGCTCTCCGCGCCGCCGTGAATTACTGACCCTGCTTGATGTCCCTTTCGAGGTACTGAAAACAGAAGTTGAAGAGCAGCGCAGAGCCGAGGAAAGTGCACAACAATATGTCCAGCGTTTAGCACAGGACAAAGCACGGGCAGGGGTGAGTGTCGCACCACAGGATTTGCCGGTACTCGGTGCAGATACCATTGTGGTGTTAAATGGGCAAGTATTAGAAAAACCACGGGATAAAGCGCATGCACAGCAAATTCTGAGTGCATTGTCTGGGCAGCAGCATCAAGTGATCACTGCCGTGTCTCTCGCTGACCGAAAAAATATGTTATCTGCCATGGTTGTGACAGATGTGACATTTCGCGTGTTATCTCAGTTGGAAATCAGTGACTATATTGCTACCGGTGAACCCATGGACAAAGCGGGCGCTTACGGTATTCAGGGGAAAGGTGGTTGTTTCGTCAGATCCATCACCGGCAGTTATCATGCTGTGGTGGGTTTGCCGTTGGTTGAAACCCATGAATTACTAAGTAATTTCATTGCGCTACGTAATGTGAGAGGAAGTCATGACAGCTGAATTACTGGTCAATATTACACCGTCTGAAACGCGGGTTGCCTATATTGATGGCGGCATCCTGCAAGAAATACACATCGAACGAGAAGCTAAAAGAGGGATCGTCGGTAATATTTACAAAGGTCGTGTTAGCCGGGTTTTACCGGGGATGCAGGCGGCCTTTGTTGATATAGGTCTGGATAAGGCCGCATTCCTTCATGCTTCCGATATCATGCCCCACACCGAATGTGTGGCTGGGGATGAGCAGAAAAATTTCAATGTGCGTGATATTGCTGAACTGGTTCGTCAGGGGCAGGATCTCATGGTGCAGGTGGTGAAAGACCCGCTTGGCACTAAAGGCGCACGTTTGACCACCGATATTACCCTACCTTCCCGCTATCTGGTGCTTATGCCAGGTGCTGCCCATGTTGGTGTTTCCCAGCGTATTGAAAGTGAAGCTGAACGCGAGCGCCTGAAAAAAACCGTGGCAGAGTATTGCGACGAGCAAGGTGGTTTTATTATCCGTACCGCCGCGGAAGGAATTGGTGAAGAAGAGCTGGCCGCTGATGCCGCTTTCCTCAAACGTTTATGGACGAAGGTTCAGGAGCGTAAAAAACGTAATATCACTAAATATAAGTTGTACGGTGAAATGGCGCTGGCACAACGTGTACTGCGTGATTTTGCTGGTGCGGCATTAGATAAAATCCGCGTCGACTCCAAATTGACCTATGATTTGCTGGTGGAATTTACCAGTGAATATATTCCAGAAATGACCGAAAAACTGGAGCTGTATGCGGGTAAGCAACCCATTTTTGACCTCTATGATGTCGAGAATGAAATACAGCGATCATTAGAGCGTAAAGTTGAGTTAAAATCAGGCGGTTACCTGATTATTGACCAGACCGAAGCCATGACCACCGTGGATATCAATACTGGTGCTTTTGTCGGTCATCGTAATCTTGATGAGACCATTTTCAATACCAATATTGAGGCTACTCAAGCTATCGCGCGCCAGTTACGGCTGCGCAACCTGGGTGGAATTATCATT
Source organism: Yersinia sp. 22-579 (assembly GCF_030433455.1). Lineage (NCBI taxonomy): Bacteria > Pseudomonadati > Pseudomonadota > Gammaproteobacteria > Enterobacterales > Yersiniaceae > Yersinia > Yersinia sp. 22-579. Next base: position 20,111 of record NZ_JAUJTZ010000017.1, read on the forward strand.
ATTGATTTCATTGACATGAGTAACGAAGAGCATCGTCGGCGAGTCCTTCATTCACTGGAACAAGCACTGACTAAAGATCGAGTAAAAACCAGTATTAGCGGTTTCTCTCAGCTAGGCTTAGTAGAGATGACTCGTAAGCGGACGCGAGAGAGCATCGAGCATGTATTATGCAATGAGTGCCCTACCTGCCGTGGCCGTGGCACGGTCAAATCGGTAGAAACCGTGTGCTACGAGATCTTGCGCGAAATTGTCCGTGTTCACCATGCTTATGATTCTGACCGTTTCCTGGTTTATGCTTCTCCAGCGGTGGGGGAAGCGCTGAAAGGTGAAGAATCTCATGCACTGGCTGAAGTGGAAATCTTCGTTGGTAAGCAAGTGAAAGTTCAGATTGAGCCACTGTATAACCAAGAACAATTTGATGTGGTGATGATGTAAGAGCCCCCCGGTCTTACAGCTTGCAGCGGATGGCAAGGAGAGAAGTGTGAGGCGACTGCCCAGGATAATGTTTGCGACAGGCGCCACAATAATTGTTGTGGTTGCACTGTTGGTCAGTGGGCTGCGCATGATGTTGCCTCTTATCAACGATTATCGTCCACAAATCGTGGCCAAGATTCAGTCCATCAGCGGTATTCCACTGGAAGTGGGGTTCATGCAAGGGACGTGGGAAACCTTTGGCCCGACATTGGAATTGCGTGATATTCGCGCTAAATTGCCGAAAGCTGACTGGCAAGTGCAACGTGTGACTCTGGCGCTTGATGTATGGCAGTCATTGTTGCACCGCCGTTGGCAATTCCGTGACATGACTTTCTATCAGTTGCAGTTGGATCTCCATACCACGTTAGATAGGCAGCAGAGCAATGGCAACAGCTTTGAAGCCAGCACTATCACTGATATTTTCTTACGTCAGTTAGATCACTTTGATCTACGCAACAGCCGTATTTCGTTCCTTACCCCGTCTGGCCCACGCGCCGAATTAGAGATTCCACAACTTACCTGGCTTAATTCCTCCAGTCGGCATCGTGCTGAAGGGCAAATCAGCCTGTCGACCATTAATGGTCAGCATGGTGTGCTAATGGTGCGGATGGATCTGCATGATAATCAGGGGATTTTAAGTAACGGTACTGTTTATATGCAGGCCGATAATATTGATGTAAAACCCTGGATTAGCCGTTGGCTACACACCAATACCGGGCTGGAGAGTGCTGAGTTCAGTTTGGCGGCGTGGTTGAGTATCAAAAGTGGTGAAATCTACAGCGGCAATGTATTGCTCCGTCAGGGGCAAGCCAATTGGACGGTGGAAGGGGAATCTCATCAGTTAGCAGTAGATAACTTGGTGTTGGAAGGCAGCCGCCATGGCAATGGTTGGCAAATTGATGCGCCGGAATTGAGTCTGAAAACCGATGGGCAACCTTGGCCAAAAGGGCATTTATCTGCGCTGTGGTTACCGGAAAACACCCAATTTATTGGGCCAGACCAATCTCAAGAGTTACGCATTCGTGCCACGAATATTCAGTTAGAGCGAGTCGGGCCGCTATTACCCACTTTGTCACTGTTGACCCCCGAGCTTATGAATCACTTAGCTGATTTGCGGCCTCAAGGGATCGTCGATGCTTTGGCTTTGGATATTCCTATCAGCCAGCCGCAAAAGACCCGTTTTCAGGCGAAATGGCACGATATCAGTTGGCAGCATTGGGATAGGGTGCCGGGCGTGAATAATTTTGCTGGTTCACTCAGTGGCTCCGCCGAGCTTGGGCGGCTGGATATCAACTTGAAAAACAGCACATTACCTTATGGCGATATGTTCCGTGCGCCGCTAGAGGTCAGTCAGGCTAGCGGTACGGTGAACTGGCAGGTTGATGATAACGGCTGGGAGTTGTGGAGTGATCAACTGGATGTCAGGGCTAAATCATTGTGGGCCAATGGCAGTTTCCGTTATATGCAGCCAGACACGGGTCAGCCGTGGCTTAAAATTCTAAGTGGTATCCGTTTGTATGATGCGGCAGATGCCTGGCGTTACTTCCCGGTACCCTTAATGGGTGGAAAGCTGGCTGATTACCTGACTGAGGCATTGCACGGAGGGCAGGTAGATAACGCCACGCTGATTTACAACGGCAATCCTCACGATTTCCCCTATAAACATAAAGAGGGCCAGTTCCAGGTTTATGTTCCGCTGCGTAACGCGACCTTCCAGTTCCAGCCAGATTGGCCCGCGTTAGATAATTTAGCCATCGACCTCGATTTTCTCAATGAAGGCCTGTGGATGAATGCGCCTCATGCCATGCTGGGTAAAGTTACCGGTAGCAATATCAGCGCTATCATTCCGGACTATCTGAAAGAAAAACTCTATGTTGATGCTGAAGTCGCCGGTGAAGGGCGTGACGTCCATGACTACTTTACCAAAACTCCACTCAACGATTCGGTAGCGGAAACGCTGGAAGAGTTACAGGTGGGAGGTAATGTTAGTGGGCGCTTACATCTGGATATCCCCTTGGAAGAAAACCGCATTACTCATGCCAGCGGTGAAGTTACATTGAAAAATAACAGCCTGTTGGTAAAGCCGTTGCAAAGCCAACTGGAGAATATCAGCGGTAAATTCCGTTTCAATGACGGTAATCTTGAAAGTGATACTTTATCAGCCAACTGGTTTGGGCAGCCGTTAACCGTTGATTTTACGACCGAAGAGCAGCCAAAGAACTTCTTGGTGAATGTTGGGCTGCACGGCGATTGGCTACCCGCCAAGTTGCCGGGCGTACCGAGCGATGTGGCGAAGTTACTGAGTGGCAGCGCCAATTGGCAAGGTAAAGTCGTGGTGCAATTGCCTAAAAATGGTAAGCCGGACTACAAAATTGATGTGACTGCCGATCTTAAGAAAGTGAGTAGTCACTTACCACCACCGCTAGATAAACCAAGTGGTCAGCCGTTACCACTACAGGTACAAGCAGTCGGTGGTCTCGAGAGTTTTACCTTGTCGGGCAGTGCGGGCAGTCATAACGTTTTTAATAGCCAATGGTTGATGCAAAAACAGCAAGTGGAGTTGGCGCGCGCTATCTGGCAGAGCGCCGCCATTTTGAAAATAGACAGTAAAAAAGCGCCGCCATTGCCAGATGATAAAGGTTTGGTGCTCAAATTGCCTAACCTCGATGGTGAGCGCTGGCTGGCCTTGTTGGGGGCGGAGTTTGCGGCGGTCAGTGCACCCTTTACTGCATCAGATCAACCCGCAATCAAGGGCGGCCAGTCCAATATCATTCTTCCTAAGCGACTGATATTGCAGACACCTCAGCTCTTGGTGGGCGGCCAGGCTTGGCACAATCTGACCTTGCAGGTCGATCCGTTACCCTCTGGGACGAAAATCACGGCACAAGGCCAGGAAGTGGATGGCCGTCTGCTTATGGCGGCAAATGGGCCGTGGCATGCCGATATTGATTATCTTTATTACAACCCGCAGTGGACGGGAAGTGAAAAGAAAGACCCACTGGCGCAAGCGGCATTGCAGGAGCCACAAAGCATTAGTAATATCCGCTTCCATGACTGGCCAGCCCTGCAACTGCGCTGTAAGGATTGTTGGATTCTCGGGCAGAGTGTCGGGCGAGTTAATGCGGATTTGACCCCGAAAGGCGATATTCTGGCACTGACCAATGGGCTAATCGAAGCAGGTAACGGGCGAGCGAAAATTAGCGGGCAGTGGCAGCAAGACAGTTCAGGTGACAAAACATCGCTCAATGTAGCGCTGAGTGGGCCAAAAATTGATGAAACTATTTCGTTCTTTGGTTTGACGACGCCGATAAAGGGGGCCTCGTTTGATATCAATGCTGACGTCAATTGGCGCGGGGTTCCGTGGCAACCGCAGATTAATACCCTGAATGGCACGTTAAAGAATAGATTGGGCCGAGGTCAACTGACCGATCTTGGTGGCGGCCGCGCGGGTCAGTTATTGCGTCTGGTGAGTTTTGACGCACTATTACGTAAGCTCCAGCTTGATTTTAGTGATACGTTTAGTCGTGACTTTGCGTTTGATTCTATTCGCGGTACCGCCAATATCAAAAATGGCGTGATGCATACCAATGACTTAGTAGTTGATGGGCTGGCGGCTGATATCGCCATGAGCGGGAATGTTGATTTGGCGAAACGTCAAATAGCTATGGAAGCGGTCATTACCCCAGAGATTTCTGCCACTGTTGGTGTTGCAACTGCTTTTGCGATTAACCCGGTGGTTGGGGCGGCAGTATTTGCGGCCTCGAAGATTTTAGGGCCGTTATGGAGCAAGATTTCGCTGATTCGTTACCAGATTACCGGCAGCTTGGATCAACCGACTATCCATGAAGTGTTACGCCAACTAAAGGAGAGTAAGGCGCCATGAAAAATGCCAATGTTGCATTATTACAGTTATGCAGCGGTGAAAATACCCGTGACAATCTGGCTCAAATTGAGCAGCAGATCAAACAGTTAAACTCAGGCATTCAACTGGTTATGACGCCGGAAAATGCATTGCTATTTGCCAATGCAGCCTCATATCGTCATCATGCCGAGCAACACAATGACGGGCCATTACAGCAAGAAGTTCGCGAGATGGCGCGTAAGTATGGTGTCTGGATTCAAGTGGGATCTATGCCGATGATAAGCCGTGAGTCACCGGATCTTATCACCACCAGTAGCTTGCTGTTTGACTCTCAAGGCGAGCTTAAAGCCCGTTACGATAAAATTCATATGTTTGATGTGGATATTAACGATGTGCATGGCCGTTATCGTGAGTCTGATACCTATCAGCCGGGTGAACACCTTACTGTGGTTGATACGCCGGTAGGTCGCCTTGGCATGACGGTTTGTTATGATTTGCGTTTCCCTGGTTTGTTCCAAGCTTTACGGGCGCAGGGAGCCGAGATTATTTCAGTCCCGGCGGCCTTTACTAAAGTGACCGGTGAAGCTCACTGGGAGATTTTATTGCGTGCCCGGGCAATTGAAAACCAGTGCGTGATACTGGCAGCGGCACAGGTGGGGCGTCATGGCGCAACCCGCCGTACCTGGGGCCACACCATGGCGGTCGATGCCTGGGGTAAAATCATTGGGCAGAATCCAGATGCGGTTTCAGCCTTAAAAGTCAAAATCGAAACCACAGGTTTGAAAACTATTCGTAACCAGATGCCGGTATTACAGCACAATCGCTTTGCGTCATCGCTGGTACCGCGATTATCTGATTCAAAACAATCATCTAAATAAAGAGTGAAAACTATGAGCCTCTCGTTTGTCAGTGAGCAGTTACTCGCTGCTAACAAGCTGAACCATCAGGACTTGTTCTCAGTATTGGGGCAGTTGGCTGAACGCCGCCTCGATTATGCTGACCTGTATTTCCAGTCCAGCTATCACGAGGCCTGGGTGTTGGAAGACAGCATCATCAAAGATGGCTCTTACAATATTGATCAGGGTGTAGGTGTGCGCGCGGTCAGCGGTGAAAAGACCGGTTTTGCCTATGCAGACCAAATCACTCTGAATGCCCTACAGCAAAGTGCTCATGCCGCGCGCAGCATTGTGCGCGATATTGGCAACGGCAAAGTGCATACCTTGGGTGAGATTCGCCATCAAGCACTGTATCCGCTACTTGATCCGCTGCAAAGTCTGTCGCGCGAAGACAAAATCGCTTTATTGCATCGCGTAGATAAAGTCGCGCGTGCTGCGGATAAGCGGGTGCAGGAAGTGAGTGCCAGCCTGACCGGTGTGTATGAGCAAATTTTGGTCGCCGCCACTGACGGTACGCTGGCGGCAGATGTGCGTCCATTGGTGCGCCTGTCAGTCAGCGTATTAGTGGAAGAGAACGGCAAACGTGAGCGTGGTGCCAGCGGTGGTGGTGGTCGTTTCGGCTATGACTACTTCCTGGAAACGGTTGATGGTGAAGTGCGTGCCGATAACTTTGCCAATGAAGCGGTGCGGATGGCGCTGGTGAATCTGTCGGCGATCGCCGCACCTGCTGGTGCCATGCCGGTGGTGCTGGGCGCAGGTTGGCCGGGCGTGTTGTTGCACGAAGCGGTCGGTCATGGCTTGGAAGGTGATTTCAACCGTCGTGGCAGCTCAGTATTCAGCGGGCAAATGGGTAAGCTGGTGGCTTCAGAGCTGTGTACTGTGGTGGATGATGGCACCATGCAAGGCCGTCGCGGCTCATTAGCTATCGACGATGAAGGGGTACCGGGTCAATATAACGTGCTGATTGAAAACGGTATTCTGAAAGGCTATATGCAGGATAAGCTGAATGCGCGCTTGATGGGGGTTGCGCCGACCGGTAACGGCCGCCGTGAATCCTATGCCCATCTGCCGATGCCGCGTATGACGAACACTTATATGTTGGCGGGTAAATCGACACCGGAAGATATTATTGCCAGTGTGGAATATGGCCTGTATGCCCCTAACTTTGGTGGCGGTCAGGTGGATATCACCTCCGGCAAGTTTGTCTTCTCCACTTCTGAAGCCTATTTAATCGAAAAAGGCAAAATTACCCACGCGGTGAAAGGGGCCACTTTGATTGGCTCGGGCATTGAAGCTATGCAGCAGATTTCAATGGTTGGTAACGATCTGGCGCTGGATAAAGGCGTCGGTGTCTGCGGCAAGGAAGGCCAAAGCCTGCCGGTTGGCGTCGGTCAACCGACCCTGAAGTTGGATAATCTGACAGTAGGTGGCACGGCGTAAGCGTTGTCGGTATTTAGAGTGCTCAGTTTAGTCTTAAATTGGGCACCTAATATTTATCTATAACCCTGATATACCTCTGCGACGCGTTTAAAGTATTCGGTTAAATAATCAATACAGACCTGGACTTTGAGCGGCATTTTATCTTTCTCGGTATATAGCGCATATACCGGTCGTGGGTCAGAATGGTATTTTTTGAATAGCACTTCCACTTCACCGCGTTTTATTTCCTCAATAACCCACATTAATGGCGCATAGGCGATGCCTGCACCTGCTTTAAGCCAGCGGATCATGGTTTGCGAATCATTGGTGACAAAGCGGCCCTGTGGCGATATCTGAGTAGTAATACCCTCAGGTGCGATTAATTCAAAATTGCTATCTGGCCGTACACTGTATTCCAGCCAGGAGAAGTTAGTCATATCACTGGGTTTTTCCGGTGTGCCATGTTGCGCTAAATAACTTTTGGCCGCGCAGACTACCATCGGCATAGAACCAAGGCGGCGCGAGAATAGCCCTGAATCTTGTAAAGCTCCGACACGAATGACCACATCTAAACCATCAGCAATCAGATCCGGCGCAGGAATACCGGTCACCAGATTGACAGAAAGCCCTGGATATTCTTTCAGCATCTCAGCCGTCATGGTCGCCAGCACATTTTGTGCCATAGTTGAAGAGCAACCGATTCGCAGTGTACCGGTCGGGGTATTGTTAAACGCATACAACTGCTCATGTACTTCCTGCACTTCCTGCAACATGCGCCGACAGCCCTGATAATAAATCCGGCCAGCTTCCGTCAAACCAATACGCCGGGTGCTGCGGTTAAGCAGCTTCACATTTAACTCAGTTTCTAGTTTTGATACCGTTTGGCTTATCGACGACACACTCATTGCCAATTGTCGTGCCGCGCCGGTAAAGGATCCGCACTCGACGACTTTGGCAAAGACTGACATCCGTTTTAATCTTTCCATGGTTCACTCTGTGTTGATTGTTAACTCTGGCTTAAAAGTGATTTAGATCACACATTGTAGATAAGTTGATAATAAGCAGGCTAATATACTGCTGTCGGGAGAAAAGTCCGAAGTTTGAAAGCCGCGTAGCCGAAGTGTTACCTCGCCTCGTCCAGGTTGCAGTCATACTGAACAATCAAGTTTAACCTATAAATCAGTCTTATGGCTGGTGCTTTTGGCCGTGATCGCTGTGGTTGGATGTGTTGCAACTGAGTATCAGATTATTCACCCGGGCGTATTCACCGACACCCTATAATAGAAAGGATTTAAACAATGAGTTTGCTTCCGGTGATGGTTATTTTCGGTCTCTCTTTTCCACCGATATTTCTTGAACTGATTCTCTCGCTGGCACTTTTTTTCGTTCTGCGCCGTGTGTTGCAGCCCACGGGTATTTATGAGTTTGTCTGGCATCCAGCGCTGTTTAATACCGCGCTGTATGGTTGTCTTTTTTATTTAATATCTCGTCTTTTTTCCTGAGGTCGCCGTGAGTACTTTTTCATTAAAAATAATCCGCATCGGCATCACCTTGTTGGTGGTTTTACTGGCTGTTATCGCCATTTTCAAAGTCTGGGCCTTTTACACTGAATCGCCGTGGACCCGTGATGCAAAATTTACCGCCGATGTGGTGGCGATTGCCCCTGACGTCAGCGGGTTAATCACCGATGTGCCGGTGAAAGATAACCAACTGGTGCAGAAAGGCCAGATCCTGTTTGTGATTGACCAGCCGCGCTATCAACAAGCATTGGCTGAAGCCGAAGCCGATGTGGCCTATTACCAGACACTGGCCGCCGAGAAACAGCGGGAATCTGGCAGACGTCAACGTCTGGGGATTCAGGCAATGTCACAAGAAGAGATAGACCAATCCAACAACGTATTACAAACCGTGCGTCATCAATTGGCGAAAGCTGTCGCGGTGCGCGATTTAGCCAAACTTGATCTGGAGCGCACCACCGTGCGTGCTCCCGCCGAAGGATGGGTGACAAACCTGAATGTTCACGCCGGAGAGTTTATTAACCGTGGTGCAACGGCGGTGGCCTTGGTGAAAAAAGATACGTTCTATATTTTAGCCTATCTGGAAGAGACCAAGCTGGAAGGGGTTAAGCCAGGGCATCGAGCGGAAATCACCCCGCTGGGTAGCAACCGCATTCTGCATGGTACTGTTGATAGTATCTCTGCGGGGGTCACCAATAGCAGCAGCAGTGCGGATAGCAAAGGGTTGGCGACCATTGATAATAATCTGGAATGGGTGCGACTGGCGCAGCGTGTGCCGGTGAAGATCCGTTTGGATAGCGAAGATCAGCAGCATTCGTATCCGGCAGGTACTACCGCGACAGTGGTTATTACTGGCTCAACGGATCGCGACCCTAATCAGGCATCACCTATTGTGAAATTAATGCATCGTCTGCGCGAGTTTGGCTAACATGACCAGCCCGACTTTTATCCGTCTGCGCTTTGCTTTTAAGCTCAGTTTCGCCATTGTGGCGGCACTGTTTCTGGGCTTTCATCTGCAATTGGAAACACCGCGCTGGTCGGTATTGACGGCGGCAATTGTGGCCGCTGGCCCGGCTTTTGCCGCCGGTGGCGAACCGTTTTCTGGTGCAATCCGTCATCGTGGCTGGCTGCGTATCATCGGGACATTCATCGGTTGTATTGGCGGCCTGATTATAATTGTTCTGACCATCAGAGCGCCGGTCTTGACTTTGATGCTGTGCTGTTTGTGGGCTGGGGTGTGTACTTGGATCTCCTCACTGGTGCGCGTCGAAAACTCCTATGCCTTTGGTTTGGCAGGCTATACCGCGCTTATCATCATTGTGACAACCGGTGAAACCCCGCTATTAACCCCTCAGTTTGCTGTTGAGCGCTGTAGTGAGATTGTGCTGGGGATCGTCTGTGCAGTGATGGCTGATCTGCTGTTTTCGCCGCGATCAATCAAGCAGGATATCGATCGGCTGGTGGATAAGGTGTTGGTGGATCAATATCGATTGCTACAACTGTGTATTCGTCCGGCGGAAAAAACCGATATTGATCGTGCCTGGAATGATTTAGTCAAAAATACCACTGCACTCAATGGGATGCGCAGCTATCTGATGATGGAGTCTTCTCGTTGGCAGCGCTGTAATCGCCGGTTACAGGTCTTACATACCGAGTCATTAACACTCATCACCCAGGCGTGTGAAACCTATCTGGTGCTCGCCAATCACCCCGATATCTTAACCGCTGAACTGAAAGCCATGTTGAGCGAACCGGCACAAACACCGGTTGAAATTCATCAACGAATGAAAAAACTGCGTCAATTCATTGGTGCCAGCCACAGTGATGCTATTCCCGCGACCATCAGCAGTTGGGTTGGGGCGGCAACCCGCTATTTATTACTGGCAAAAGGGATTCATACCAACAGCAGCATTAGTCGGGTTGAAGAAGATATTTTAACCGGAGTGGTGCCGGTGAAACATGTCTCAGCTGAAGGTCATCACGCGATGATTAATGGCCTGCGTACCGGCATTGCAACAGCAATTGGTGGCCTGTTCTGGCTCTGGACTGGCTGGACATCCGGTGCGGGTTGTATGGTGATGATTGCGGTGGTGACGTCGCTGGCGATGCGAACCCCTAATCCTCGCATGGTGGCGATAGACTTCCTGTTGGGGGTGATAATGGCGCTACCGATTGGGGCGCTGTACTTTATGTTTATCATCCCCGCCACGCAACAGAGTATGCTGCTGCTGTGTATCAGTCTGGGGTTGTTGGCATTTATTATTGGTATCGAAGTACAAAAACGGCGCTTGGGATCACTCGGGACGCTAGCCAGTACCATCAATATTATGGTGTTGAGCAACCCGATGGAATTTAATGTCAGCCTGTTTCTCGACAGCGCATTGGGCCAAATTGTCGGCTGTTTTGTTTCCCTGATTGTATTGCTGTTGATCCGCGATAATGCCAAGGACAGAACTGGCAGGACCTTGTTAAATCGCTTTGTTTACAGTGCAGTATCCGCGCTGACCACCAATAAAGCGCGTCGCAATGAAAACCATTTGCCCGCGCTATATCAACAACTGAATCAGCTTTTGATGATGTTCCCTGGTGATATCGATAAGTATCGCCTGGCTTTATCTTTGATTATCGCCCATCAGCGGCTCAACAAAACGGAAGTTCCGGTGAATGCTGAATTGAGTGCTTTCCATAAGCAAATTCGTTACACCGCGGATAGAGTCATTAATGCGAAGAACTCCCAGAAGCGCCGTTATTACTTCGCCAGATTATTGCAGGAACTTGATCAATATCAGCAGAAGTTAGTTGATTATCAATCACCTGAATCTGTTACCCGCCCGGTAAAACGACTGGCAGATATGCTGCACAGATATCAGAGTGCGCTTATTTAGCCATACCCTTTGTACTTGAAGCTGCAGGGGTGTTAGCTACGCTTACTCACCCGAATCACTGACGTGAGTCAGCTCATCGGGATTCGTTCGCTTGCTGCCTACCTGCAACTCCAAGTTCTTTGGGTATATACTTAAAACTGTACCATCCTTCCTCGCCCTCCATTGATGGGGGGCATCATTTCCCGCAGGAGGTCGACAAGATGTCAGCACATAATCCATCAGACAACCCATTACTTAATCCATTACAACCTCAGCGACACAGCGACGGTGTTTATCATATCGGCTACTTCGTTGGCGGCACCTGGCATCAGGCGCAGGATACTTTCGAGGTCCGCAATCCCGCCACTGGTGAATTGGTGGCAAAAGTGGCGAAATCCGGTAAACATGAAACCGAGGCCGCTATTAAAGCCGCCAGTAAAGCCTTTCCTGCCTGGCGCAAAACTCCCGCTAAACAGCGAGCAGAGATTTTACAGCGCTGGTATTTGTTGATAATGGAACATCAACAGTCATTGGCCGAGATAATGGTTTCTGAGCAAGGTAAACCATTGAAAGAAGCATTAGGTGAGGTTGCTTACGCCGCCAGCTTTATTCAATGGTTTAGCGAGCAGGCTAAGCGCGCCAATGGCGAAATCATTCCGCCAGCCAAAGAAGGTGCCCGCATTCTGGCGACCCGTGAACCGGTCGGTGTGGTTGCAGCTATCACGCCGTGGAACTTCCCGCTGGCGATGCTCACCCGCAAACTCGGGCCAGCACTGGCAGCAGGTTGTACCGGCCTGATTAAACCGGCCAATAACACACCATTATCTGCCTTTGCTTTACTGGCATTGGCCGAGCAGGCGGGGGTACCAGCAGGGGTGCTCAATGGTGTTGCCGGTGATACCCATGCTATCAGCGATGCCATCATGGCCAGCCCTGAAGTGCGCAAAATCTCTTTTACCGGTTCGACCGAAGTGGGTAAAACCTTGATGCGCAACGCCGCCGCTACCATGAAGAAAATCTCCATGGAGTTAGGTGGGAATGCACCTTATATCGTATTTGATGATGCCGATTTAGATGCTGCCATCGCGGGAGCCATGGCCTGTAAATTCCGCAATGCGGGGCAAGTGTGTGTTTGCGTCAATCGCTTCTATATTCAGGATGGCGTTTACGATGAGTTTGTTACCCGCCTGGCCGCTGAGGTTAAAAAACTGAAAGTCGGCAATGGCATGGATAAAGATGTCAACATGGGGCCGCTGATTAACCTGGCAGGTCTGGAGAAAGTGGAAGACCACGTAAAAGATGCGCTTGAGAAAGGTGGGCGATTATTGGCCGGTGGCAGTCGCCACGCCTTGGGCGGTAATTTCTTCCAACCGACTGTTATTGCTGATGCCACCGAACAAATGAAAGTGGCTTCTGAAGAGACCTTTGGCCCACTGGCGGCGTGTTTCCGCTTCAAAACGGAAGAAGAAGTCATTCAGCGGGCGAATAATACTCCATTTGGATTGGCAGCTTATTTCTATACTCAGAACTTGCAACGGGTATTCCGGGTTTCAGACGCACTGGAAAGCGGTATGATTGGTGTGAACGAAAGCTCGGTGTCAACTGAGTTGGCACCTTTCGGTGGCGTTAAAGAATCTGGCCTTGGCCGTGAAGGTTCAGTGCTGGGGTTGGATGAGTTTATGGAAGTGAAAACCTTGCATCTGGGTAATTTATAATTCAGATAAAGGTATCACGTTGGTGGATAGAGTTGGCTGTGGGTTATCGCGATGAGTAGCCAAAACATAATTGGAAGCCAGAAGGTTAAGGAGAACCATGAATAAACGACTTATGGCCATTCTGGCGGCGCTATTGCTGCTAGTGGTGGTGGCGTTCCAGGGCGTTGATAATGTCACTGCCCGTGATATTGGTCAGTCGCCGGATCTTGAGCGCCCGCGGTTATCGGCTCCAGCCTCTATTGAGCAACTGACTCAGCACCAACAGGTTGTTAAATATTTGCAATCTCATCACCGTCTGCCGGATTTTTACATGACCAAACAGCAGGCGCGTGAAAAGGGCTGGAACCCAAAAGAAGGGAACTTATGTAAGGTGCTGCCGGGAAAAGCCATCGGCGGCGATCGTTTTTCTAACCGTGAACGCCAACTGCCTGAAGCTAAAGGCCGCAACTGGCGTGAAGCTGATGTAAATTATCGTTGTGGGCATCGTGGTTCTGATCGGTTGCTCTACTCCAATGACGGCCTGATTTATCTAACTCAGGATCACTACAAGCATTTCATTCGGATGGAGTGAAAAGATGGTAAAAGTGGTATTCGATTTTGACCATATACCTGATCTTCCTGCTTTTTACCGCGCATTTTCCGAAAAATTTGCGCTGAGTGAAAGTTTTGGTGCCAATCTGGATGCGCTGTGGGATGTGGTAACTGGCGAGATAGCTTTACCGGTAGAGATTGAATTTATTCATTTCAATCACCGCCGGAAACGCCGTTTTGGAGCAATAGTTTTATTATTCGAAGAAGCGGAAGAGGAGTTGGCGGGCAGCTTACGTTTCAATATTGTCTAAATGAGAAGCTTATTGAGTCGGGAGTCGGGTTAGACCCGACCCCGCCCGATGATTACTGCTTCTCTGCCAATTCACGCAGATACTGGAAGATCTGGCGATATGATTTCGGCGGCTTATTCGCTGCTTTCTCTTTCTGGGCATTACGCACCAGGCTACGCAGTTGCTGACGGTCAGCTTCTGGATACAATTCCAACACGGTTGGAATGACATCATCGCCTTCTTCAACCAAACGGTCGCGCAGTGTTTCCAATTTATGGAATAGCGAGACTTGCTGGTTATGACGGTTTTTCAGCTTATCCAGCGCGGTTTGAATCGGCTCAACATCGCGGGCGCGCAGCATTTTACCAATTAACTGAATTTGGCGGCGGCGGCCTTCTTTCTTGATTTTCTGTGCCAATTCAACGGCAGCCAGCAGATCCTCATCTAACGGGATCTTCTCTAGCGCGTTTTTACCCAGCTCAACCAGCTCGGTACCGAGATCTTTCAGCGCTTCGGCATCACGTTTAATTTCACTTTTACTGACCCAGATAATTTCATCGTCATCGTCGTTTTTATCTTCTGGGACTTCATCTAGCCAGTCTTCGGGCTGTTTGTTCATGGTCAAATTCCTTAAAAAGAGGCTAATCGTAGCAGGTTGTTGGCTTTCTGCGAAATTGTGCAAAGATCTCTGATAGACTCAGAACCATGGTGTTCTCTATTTTATCCGTGTAAGTCGTTTCATTACGACACTTTCCTGAACGATTATCTCATTAATTATGGCAGACTGATGAAAGTAGTCACTCAAGTTGCAGAACAGCGTAAAACGCTGGAACAAGCTGTTGCACAGGCTTTGGAATTGGCCCGCGCGGGTTCTGATGCGGCCGAAGTTGCCGTCAGTAAAACCACCGGAATCAGTGTTAGCACCCGCTTTGGCGAAGTGGAAAACGTGGAGTTCAACAGCGACGGTGCGCTGGGAATTACCGTTTATCACCAGCAGCGTAAAGGCAGTGCCTCCACCACCGATTTAAACCCAGATGCGGTCGCCCGTACAGTACAGGCCGCATTGGATATCGCTCGTTATACCTCACCAGACCCTTACGCTGGCCCGGCTGAAAAATCGCTGCTGGCTTTTGACGCGCCGGATTTGGATTTGTTCCATCCGAGTGATTTAGATGCAGAGCAAGGTATCTTGCTGGCTGCTCGGGCAGAACAAGCGGCATTGCAGGCTGACAAGCGAATTACCAATACGGAAGGTGGCAGTTTTAACAGCCATTACGGAATTAAAGTATTCGGCAATAGCCACGGTATGTTGCAGAGCTACTGCTCTAGCCGCCATTCACTCTCCAGCAGTGTGATTGCCGAGCATAATGGGGATATGGAACGAGATTACGCCTATACCATTGGCCGCCGAATGGAAGATTTAGCCAGCCCGGAATGGGTGGGTGAAGAGTGTGCTCGCCGTACTTTATCCCGCTTATCGCCGCGTAAGTTGCCTACCATGCAGTCGCCCGTGCTGTTTGCCGCAGAAGTGGCAACTGGCCTGTTTGGGCATTTGGTATCGGCCATCAGCGGCGGCAATATTTATCGTAAATCCACTTTCTTACTCGACCACCTCGGCAAGCAGATTTTACCTGAGTGGCTAACGATTGAAGAGCATCCACATTTACTGCGTGGTTTGGCTTCGACGCCGTTTGACAGTGAAGGTGTGCGGACGCTGCAACGTGAAATCGTCAAAAATGGGGTGCTGCAAACCTATCTGCTGACCAGCTATTCTGCCCGCAAATTGGGGCTGCAAAGCACCGGACACGCGGGTGGCATCCATAACTGGCGTGTTGCCGGTCAGGGGCAGGACTTTGCGGGAATGCTCAAGCAATTGGATAAAGGTTTGGTGGTAACTGAATTGATGGGCCAGGGTGTCAGCACCGTGACCGGTGATTACTCGCGTGGTGCGGCCGGTTTCTGGGTCGAAAACGGTGAAATTCAGTATCCGGTCAGCGAGATAACTATCGCTGGCAACCTGAAAGACATGCTACGTAACATCGTCAGCATCGGCAGTGACATCGAAACGCGCAGTAACATTCAATGTGGCTCTATTTTATTACCTGCCATGAAGATTGCGGGCGAATAATAACTTGTTGCTATGAATTTAAGGCTGGCATCTGTTGCCAGCTTTTTTTTGTCTGAATCCAACCCAGTTCCATTTCTTAACTGATTACAAAAAATTATTGTCAGTTTAGTTTTCTATTGCCTATGTTAAGTAGGAGCAATGTAACTATTAAATTAACAATAATTATAAGGAACGCAAATGGGCAAGACAATCATGGCATTAATCGCGGCGGCGTTACTCAGTGCCAGTAGCCTGGCTATGGCAGCGAGTGTGGCTGATAACATGGACACTATTGCCGAGAATTACGGCAAAGTGCTGAAAGCTGATTCTACTGATGTCATCAAGAAAGGCTTACAGGCAATGCGAGTGGCAGCACTTGATGCGCAGAAAGGGATCCCTACCAAATTGAAAAATAAAGCCGAGGATAGCCCTGAGGTGAAAGATTTTCGCCACGGTTTGGATTTATTGATTGGGCAGATTGATGGCGCACTGGCATTGGCCGATCAAGGCAAGCTAGATGAAGCTAAAAAAGCGGCACAAGACTTTAAACCGACGCGCGATACTTATCACAAAAAGTACCGCTGATCGGGGAAAGAGGGTAATGGTTTTAGGTCGTTACCCTCATAACATCAATTAGCGGTGATATTCACCGGCAGCTTCTGGCTGGTATAGCAATTCCAGCACCGTAATGCGGGCTTCATCCCCACCCGGCAATTTCCAACTTATTTCGTCATTAACATGCAATCCCAACAATGCTGCACCTAAAGGCGCCATGACGGAGAGTTGCTCGTTGCTGTCTTTCAGCGACGCTGGGTAAACCAGGGTGCGAATATGTTCTTCCTGGCTATTCAGATCGCGAAAACGCACGCGACTGTTCATAGTCACTACATTAGCCGGGATAGCATTCGGCGGCAGAATTTCTGCACGATCCAGTTC
This sequence comes from Yersinia sp. 22-579, assembly GCF_030433455.1. Lineage (NCBI taxonomy): Bacteria > Pseudomonadati > Pseudomonadota > Gammaproteobacteria > Enterobacterales > Yersiniaceae > Yersinia > Yersinia sp. 22-579. Next base: position 36,722 of record NZ_JAUJTZ010000017.1, read on the forward strand.
TTCATTGAGCGCTGTTGCGACCACTGAACCGGCAAAGGCCGGTTGCGCCAGTAACGCATCCAAACGTTCAGCATCCAGCTCGTTAATCGTGATGGTTGGCTTGGTCATACCACTCTCCAATTTCAATTTCAGCAAAACATAAAAACAACACCCCCACGCCATAGGAGAGGGGGTGTTAGAAAATAGCTTAATATTAGTCTGATATTAGGCCCTTCCAGCTAGAAAAGAAAGAGATCCGGATCACGAACTTTTTTCCGTTACCCGATTTCGCGGTGCATTTATATAAAAGTTATTTTGTTGTTAATGACTAAGTTAGCTATCTAACATCGCTATTTGCGAAAGTGATCCCTTCACTCCATTACATTTCCACTTTGAACTGGAAAAAATGCCGCTACACAGCTATTCCGCTTGCAGGTAGGGTGATGTTATCGCGCAGAGGCAAGGTCGAATAAATAACTGAACTTATCTTTGCAGTCATAGAGTTGTAGCCGCAAGGAATAGAGGATTGCTAGCGTGAATGATGTAGCCGCATTGAATGCAGCCGAAGACCCTGGAATGAAAGAGGCCATTATCATTACTGAGCGGGTATTAGCTGAAATTACCGCGATGTTAAATGCCGAAAATATTTTTACCAATGCAGTTCAACAGCAGATGTTGACATCACACATTCGGGCTATGGTGTTGCGCTCAATAACAGGCGAGCCGTTACCTGAAGTGGATAAATCATTATTTGATGAAATTTCAGCACATTCGATGCAAATGGCACAACAGGTGGTTGATAAGTTTCCTAATTTACCCATTGAAGAAGCCTATTTGTTGTCGGTGCATTTTGAAGTAGCGAAAGATAATAACCCATAAAAACCTGATCTGGAGAAAAGACTATGAGTCAAATTACCGTTGTGATTGGCGACCGTTTAGGAAAAGGCCAGAAAGTCGGGCAAGGCGTTGAATTGGCTGGTGGCCGCGTGGTGGTTATTCCCGGTGTGGCCGCAGATATGAAACTGGGTGATGTGATGAATAGCGAAAAAGCAGATTTCGGTATTTCATTCTGTGGTAGTGGTGGTGCTGGTGCAATTACCGCGCAAAATAAATATGGCTACAAAGCAAAATACGGCATGCGTTCAGTGGAAGAGGGTGTGACGGCAATAAATGAAGGCTGCAAGGTATTAGGCTTCGGCTTTATGGATAAAGAAGAGTTAGGACAAAAGCTAGTGGAAGCCTATATCAAGAAATATGGTCAGCCGTAATGAAAGAGCAATATACCACTCAGGTGAAAGTAAAAGGCAAAGGCGATACTAAAGGTAAAGCCTTCGCCAATGCACTTGGTAATGTCCAGAATACGGTGTTGAAGTCGACACAAAATATTTTGCTGCGGATTGAACCACAAGACGTAAAAGTATTAAAAGCTGAATTATCAGTCAAAAATGAAAAGTTTTTATTCTTTTTCCTGCCGCGGGAAAGAAAAACCTACAGCGTCGAATTAGATATTACCGTGAGCGTGACAATCATTAATACAGATAAGGTCGTCTTCATATCTAAATGAAAAGGATATACTGATGTTTCTAATCATTCTTTTTAAGTCGATTATTATCGGCGGACTGGTCGGCGTGGGGGTTGGTGTTGGGGCCGCCCGTATGTTCCATGCACCGACCATCCAGGGAATGGGGGCGTTTCGTACTTTGGGCGAGTTAAACTCGTGTGAGGGTGATCCAGCTTCGCATTTCTCCTTTGGATTAGGGTTCTTCTTCAACGCCTGGGCCTCTTCAGTGGCAGCAGGTGCTTTTACTCAAGACGTTGATCACCGCATTATTCCTAACTGGGGTGCCGCAGCATTGATGATTAAAAATCGCAATGTGGCGGAAACCATGCATAACCCGAAAAAGATGGCGATTGCCTGCGGAATTATCGGGGTTATTGTGGTCAGTTTCTTAAATACCACAGCATCAGCCGTTCCTGCAGCATTGCAAGTCACGGCAATTAAAGTGCTGGTACCGGCGGCAAATATTCTGGTTAACACTGTGATGCCAGTTATTTTCTGGTTAGCTGCAATTGATGCAGGGCGTCGCTCTGGTTTCTGGGCCACTATTTTCGGCGGCTTGGCACAATTAATTATGGGTAACGCAGTACCCGGCCTGGTTTTGGGTATTTTAATTGGGAAAGGTGTTGAAGAAAGTGGTTGGAATAAAGTCACTAAAATCATGATGACAGTGATTGTTCTGTTATTCGTGCTCAGTGGTTTCTTCCGCGGGTTCGATCTGAAATTCCTGGAATCATTTAGTCTGGGTGCACCAGTATGGCTCGATACTATTCATAACGCATTAAGCGGAAAATAACACAGCGAGAGGAGCTTGATGATGGATGAACAAACCAAGAATAATTTCTGGTATGCCGACTGGTCATTTCCGATCTTTGTGGGATTATTATCCTCCGGCGTATTTGCGGGTACCCATATGTATTATTTATATGGGATCGGCGCATTTAACGAAGTCGCTTTTGTTTCAATGCTACGCGCAGGTATGGACACCGGTGTTTATGGTGCAGTTGCAGCATTTGGTGCCAGCTTCTTATTTGCCCGAATTATCGAAGGTTCACTGGTCGGTATTTTAGATATCGGCGGTGCCATTCAAACAGGTGTGGGTTTGGGTGTGCCAGCATTATTGCTGGGGGCCGGATTTGTATTCCCGGTTGCTAATTTTGCTGCCTCTTTGGCTACTGGCCTGATTATTGGTCTAGCTATCGGTTATCTGATTATTTTGGCGCGTAAATTCACTATTAACCAAAGTAATTCAACCTACGGTGCTGATGTTATGATGGGGGCAGGTAATTCATCTGGCCGTTTCTTAGGGCCATTGATTATTTTGTCTGCTATTACTGCGTCAATTCCAATTGGGATTGGTTCTTTGGCCGGCGCATTACTATTTTATCTCTGGAACAAACCTATTACCGGTGGCGCAATTTTGGGGGCCATGATTCTAGGTTCTATTTTCCCAGTCGCCATTTCCTAATCCACGGAGTAAATATTCAAATAACAGGATATTTACTCCGCAGCGACGTCAAGTAAGAAGGGGAACATAATGTATGATTTTATTATTACCGGAGCACTATTAGTTGACGGTCGCCAGGTTGATATCGCAATTAATAATGGGAAAATAGTCGCGGTCAGTGCGGCTATTACTGAAGATAAAGAAAATCAGACAAAATCTCAGATTTATTCCGCTAAAAAAGTGTTGGATTTGGCGGGGAAATATTACCTCAGTGCAGGTTGGATTGATTCCCATGTCCACTGTTACCCCGCATCGCCTATTTATCATGATGAGGCTGATTTAGTCGGGGTTGCCAGTGGCGTCACCACTGTGGTGGATGCGGGTAGCACCGGTGCCAATGATGTGGACGATTTTTACCGCTTAACTCGTGCGGCTAAAACCCATGTTTACGCTTTTCTGAATATTGCGAAAACCGGCATTGTGACACAAAACGAATTAGCCGATATGGCGCAGATTGATAAGCAAAGTGTGACTGAGGCGATAGCGCGCAATCCCGGTTTTATTCTTGGCATTAAAGCGCGTATGAGCAGCAGTGTGGTCGGTAAAAATGGCATCAAACCCTTGGTGTGCGCTAAAGAAATTCAGCAAGAAAACAATCAGTTGCCGCTTATGGTGCATATCGGTAATAACCCACCGGATCTGGATGAAATCGCCGACTTATTAACTCAGGGCGATATTATTACTCATTGCTATAACGGCAAACCGAACCGAATTTTGACGCCTGCTGGCGCACTACGTGAGTCTATCCAGCGGGCACTGAAACGCGGGGTATTGTTAGATGTGGGTCACGGCAGCGCCAGTTTTAGCTTTGATGTGGCTGAGCTTGCTATCAAGCAAGGTATTTATCCGCACACTATCAGTTCCGACATTTATTGCCGCAACCGCCTGAACGGGCCCGTCCATAGCCTGGCGACCGTAATGTCCAAATTTTTCACCCTTGGTCTGAGCCTTGAGCAAGTCATTCGCTGTGTGACAGAAAATGCCGCGCATGCCCTGCGCCTGACCGATAAAGGGGTAGTGGATACAGGCTATGATGCTGATTTCACTATCTTTGAGCTGAAACAGCAACCTCAAGTGTTCAATGATTCTGAAGGGAAATCGGTAACCGGTGAGAAGTATCTGGTGCCACTGGCCGCGGTCGTCGCCGGTGACTTAGTATTAACTGATGAAGGGAAGTCAAAAGATGTCTTCAGTCTATGAAAAATACCAGTTAAAGCATGTCATTAATGCTTCTGGCCGCATGACGATGCTGGGTGTTTCGACGCCACGACAGGATGTGGTCGAAGCCGTCGAGTTGGGCCTGAATCATTACTTTGTCATGAAAGATTTAGTGAATCAGACCGGCGCTTATATTGCGAAGTTACTGAATGTAGAAAGTGCCGTGGTGGTGTCTTGTGCTTCGGCTGGGATTGCCCAGTCGGTCGCGGCCGTGATTGTCAAAGACAACGCCAATTTGCTGGTGAATCTGCACGCCGCGCCGCGCACGGTGCCCCATGAAATTGTTTTACCCAAGGGCCACAATGTTAACTTTGGTGCGCCAGTCGATACTATGGTGACATTGGGCGGCGGCAAAGTGGTGGAGGCGGGCTATGCCAATGAGTGCTTACCAGAACAGCTGGAAGCGGCGATCACGCCGAATACTGCGGCAATCTTGTATATAAAATCCCATCATTGTGTGCAAAAAAGCATTCTGTCGGTTGAACAGGCGGTGGTAATTGCACGCAAGCATCAACTGCCATTAATTGTTGATGCGGCGGCGGAAGAAGATTTGCAGTGCTACTACCAAATGGGCGCTGATCTGGTGATTTACAGCGGAGCCAAAGCGATTGAAGGCCCAACCAGTGGTTTGGTCTTGGGCAAAAAAACCTATGTGGATTGGGTGAAGTTGCAATCAAACGGCATCGGCCGGGCAATGAAAGTGGGTAAAGAGGGCATCCTTGGTTTGACCCGCGCTATCGAAAGTTACATCACGCTGGAGAAAGAAACTGGCCAGCAGATGATAGAGAAAATGACGCCGTTTATCAGCCAGTTGAATACCATTGATGGGGTTTCAGCCAAAGTGGTTTGGGATGCGGCGGGGCGCGATATTGCCCGCACGGAAATCAGTTTTGATGAAATTAAAATTGGCCGTTCGACACCCGATTTGGTTGATGCGCTAAAAAATGGCGACATCGCTATTTACTTCCGCGCTTACAAAGCCAACGAAGGCAAGATTGAGGTAGATGTGCGCAGTGTCACGCCAGCGCAACTTGAGACTATTTACACCTGTATTAACCGCCTGGTTAAAGGAGCCTAACCAATGAAACTGACCCCCAATTATTACCGTGACCGCGTGTGCTTGAATGTGCTGGCCGGTTCTAAAGATAATGCGCGCGCGATTTATCAGGCTGCTGAAGGGCATGTGCTGGTGGGCGTGTTATCGAAGAATTATCCAGAGGTCGACAGTGCCGTCAAAGACATGCGTGAGTACGCAGCCCTGATCGACAATGCTTTGTCGGTGGGGCTAGGTGCGGGCGACCCCAGGCAGTCGGTGATGGTGAGTCAGATTTCGCAACAGGTACAGCCACAGCATGTGAATCAGGTATTTACCGGCGTCGGTGCCAGCCGTGCCTTGCTGGGCCAGCACGATACTGTGGTCAATGGCCTGATATCACCGACCGGCAAAGTCGGTTATGTGAAGATTTCAACCGGCCCGCTCAGTTCACAGCAAAAAGACGCGATTGTGCCGGTCACCACCGCCATTGCGATGTTGAAAGATATGGGCGGCAGCTCGGTAAAATTCTTCCCGATGAATGGGTTGGATTCTATTGATGAATACCGTTTTGTTGCCGAGGCTTGCGCAGCAACTGGTTTCTGGTTGGAGCCAACCGGCGGTATTGATCTGGATAATTTCGAACAAATTGTGCAAATCGCGCTGGATGCGGGTGTGACGAAAGTTATCCCGCATATCTATAGCTCGATTATTGATAGCAAGACCGGCAATACCCGCCCGGAAGATGTGAAAACATTATTGGATATCGTGAAAAAGATAGTGCAATAACCCACTAATTTACCTGTTAAGAACTCAGTATCGGTGGAGGTAGGTGTGGCGGTTTGGCTTGGCGCGACACCTACCTTCTGGTAGCTCTTCCCTATGAGTAAGGACCAATATGAATAACTGTTCAACAGATTCTGGTTTGAAAGACCTGTCCGCAGGTATTGCTCTGGCTATGGTCGCGCTGTTTAATCCACTGGCGCATGCTGCACAGCCTGGCAATCAGTCTTTTGCTTATGTCGGTACTTATAATCCCAACGGGGAAGGGGTTTACCGGTTCTTGGTTGATACTAAATCGGGTGAATTAAGTGAGAAAACGCTGGTTAGCTCACTGGCGAATCCGGCACAACTGGTGGTGGATGCTCAGGGGAAAACCTTATACGTCGCCAGTGAGGTTGCGGATTTCAATGGTGGCAAGCACGGCTCGATTGCGGCATACAGCATCAACCCGGCTGATGGTAATTTGACATTAATTAATCAGGTTGATTCTCAGGGCGGCGGGCCGGTGTATCTCTCATTAACGCCATCGGGCAGCCATTTACTGGTCGCTAACTATATCAGCGGTTCGGTGGCTGTTTTCCCGGTACAAGGTGGCGGCAAACTTGCTGAGGCCAGTTCGATACAGCAAGATGAAGGCCCTGCTGGGGCGGCGAGACCTGCGGCTGCGGTGGAAGGGAGCTTTGCCATCAGTGACCACAATGGCCCACATGCACATATGATAGCCAGCTCACCGAGTGGCAAATTCGTGTTCTCCACCGATCTGGGGTTAGACAGAATTTATCAATACCGCTTTGATGCGGATAATGGCAAATTGATACCGAACTCGCCGCCGTTCATTGATGCCTCATCTGCTGGTGCTGGCCCTCGGCATTTTGTGTTCCACCCTAACGGCAAAACACTATTCTTAATCAACGAAGAAGCCTCAACCCTCACCAGCTACCAGCTGGATACAGAAAAAGGTACGTTGAAACAGCTACATACTCTGTCGTCACTCCCGGCTGATTATCGCGGCACCAACTTTGCAGCGGGCCTGACGCTCTCGAAAGACGGCAAATTCCTGTATGTTGCGAACCGTCTGCATAATAGTATCGGCCAATTTGCCGTGACCGCTGACGGTGAATTTAAGCCAGTAGAGGAAGTATGGACACGGGGTGACTACCCGCGCACGCTGGTGCTTGATCCTACGGGGCACTATTTATACGCCATGAATCAACGAAGCGATAACATAACGCGCTTTAAAGTCTCTCCGCAAAGTGGCAAATTGACCTTTGTCCCAGGCTATACCGCCGTTGGCAGCCCATCGCAAATGGTATTCGCCCCGGCCGCACAGAAAAAATGATATGAGGTACGCGCCCCCTGTGGCCATGCTGTCAGGGGGGCAGCTAATATTCTGAATAACGGAGTGGAGCAGTGAGATTTCCCTATCAACGTCTGGCCTATATGTTCGATGCACTGCAATCGGAAACGCTACCTCAGGAGGAGTTGGCGAAACGTTTTGCGGTCTCGACACGTACTGTACGGGCTGATATTACGGCGTTGAATGAGATTCTGGAGCATTATGGCGCGCACTTTGTGCATAATCGTGGCTTCGGTTATCGGCTGATGGTGGAAGATGCAGACCGCTTCCGTAGCCTACAGCAGCAAAATCGTAAGGTGCACCTGACGCCGCGCACCGCTAATGAACGGGTGCACTATCTGTTAATCCGTTTTTTGACCTCTGCTTTTTCATTGAAGTTAGAAGATTTAGCCGATGAATGGTTTGTCAGCCGTGGCACATTACAAAATGATATGGCAGAGGTGAGAGAAAGGTTAAACCGCTATCATTTGACCATCGAAACTAAGCCTCGTTATGGTATGAAGTTGTTTGGTTCTGAGCTGGCCATCCGTACCTGCCTGACAGATTTACTGTTCCAGTTACAACTGCAAGATGCTGATAACCCGTTATTAAAAAATGAATTTTTAAGTATCCAAACCATTCCAGAATTGACGCGGTTGCTGCATGAATTACTCGCGCAATATGCCGTACGGTTAACCGATGAAGGCGAGCAATACCTGATTTTCTACTGTGCGGTGGCAATAAAGCGTATCACCGACGGTTATCCCTTATCTGATTTTGATGCCGAAGATGTGGATGAAGCGGTTAAGTTAGCCTCGGGCCGTTTGGCTACTGAGCTTAAGTTGCTGTCAGGAAAAGATATTTCAGCTGCCGAAGAAGCTTATTTGCGTGTGAATATTGCCGCCCGCCGGGTGCAGGCCAGCCAGTTAAATACCAGTCGACCGAGTGAAATCAATGCCGATGACGAAGAGACGCTGGTGGACTACATCCTCTCGTACATTAATGCTCACTATAACTACAATTTGCAGGGCGATAAGCAGCTGCGGGTTGATTTACTCACCCATATCAAGACTATGATAACCCGGGTGAAGTATCAGATTACGATTCCTAACCCATTGTTATCCAATATTAAACAGCACTATCCGATGGCCTATGACGTCACACTGGCGGCGGTTTCCAGTTGGGGGAAATATACGCCTTACAGCTTAAGTGAAAATGAAATTGGCTATCTGGTGTTGCATATAGGGGTGGGTTTGGAGCGCCATTACAACATTGGTTATCAGCGCCATCCGCAGGTGATGCTGGTGTGTGATACCGGTAATTCCACCACCCGAATGATTCAGGCGCAGATCTCGCGTAAGTATCCGCAAATTGTGATGACTCAAACCATTTCCCTGCGTGATTACGAAAATCTTGACCATATCGACGAAGATTTCATTATTTCTAATTCGCGACTAACGGAAAAGAACAAGCCGGTAGTCGTGATGTCCCCCTTCCCGACGGAATATCAATTAGAGCAGCTGGGTAAGTTGGTCTTAGTTGATCGTACCCGGCCTTACATGCTGGAAAAGTTCTTTGATAGTCAGCACTTTATGATTATCGACCAGCCGATGACGCAGGAGCAGTTGTTTAAAAAAGTCTGTAGTCAGTTGGAAGAAGAAGGTTTTGTGGATGGGGATTTCTACCCGTCAGTGGTGGAGCGAGAAGCGATTGTCTCTACCATGCTAGGTGAAGGGATAGCATTGCCACATTCACTGGGCCTATTAGCCAAAAAAACAGTAGTGGTCACTTTGTTGGCACCTAATGGCATTGCCTGGGGGGATGGCGAAGTGGCTCATGTCATTTTCCTGTTAGCTATCAGCAAAACCGATTATGAAGAAGCGATGGCGATTTATGATCTGTTCGTGACCTTTGTGCGTGAGCGCTCGATGAGCCGTTTATTGAGTAGCCAGCATTTTGATAGTTTTAAGGCTATTGCGATTGATTGTTTGAGTCGAATTTAGGTGGTTGAGAGAAATAGAAAAGGCCACCAGTGAGACGGGCAGCCTTGGCAAAGCAGAGAGGCGTTGAGCCTATCAACTATGCAGCGATATTGGATCCGGTTTGTACAGTTTAGTCAGATTGGATACATCAACATTCTCTTCTGCTTTTCCCAGGTCGTAAGCGGCCTGGAGGCGGAGCCACATTGCCGGGGTACTTCCCAGAACCGCGGCCAGTTTTACCGCCATTTCCGGTGAAATTGCCGCCTTACAGGCAACCAGCCGTTGTACCGTTGAAGGTGACACGTTTAATGCTCTGGCAAACTCCCTTATCCCGAGCCCCAAATCTTCGAGGATTCCTTCAATCATTTCCCCTGGATGTGGGGGATTATGCATTTTCATTAGTGGTAGTCCTCGTAGTTAAGAATAAACGCATCTCCAGCGGTAAACTCGAATGTAATGCGCCAATTTCCGCTTACTGTTACTGACCAGATCCCTTCTCTTTCACCTTGTAACGGATGGAGCTTGTATCCGGCAACATTGACATCCTCAATCGTTTCCGCCAGGTCGATAAATCGCAAGCGGTCTCGAATTCGCTTAACATGCTGGGGATTAATGCCCGCAGCAGAACCTGTTTCAAAGAAGCGTTGCAGTCCTTTGTGTTTCCAACTTTTTATCATTTATCGTTCCTTGTTGCGCTACAAGAGTCATTATAATCCTTGTAGCGCATCGCGCAACACCCACAGGTTAATAATCAAATCACTGCCAGCCATATCTCCTGACAAACCAGCCTTTCACTAGCTGTGTCGTCACCATGTAACCTGCCAAAATCACCATCAGCCATGGGAAGTATGAGAGTGGTAGTGCCTGTAATTGCAGGAATCCGGCCAGTGGCGAGAAGGTTAGCCCGATACCGACTACCACCACTGCCAGTGTCATCAGACACAGCGGCCAGGAAGCGCGACTTTGAATAAAGGGAATTTTACGAGTGCGAATCATATGCACAATTAAGGTCTGGGACAGCAGCCCTTCAACGAACCAGCCAGACTGGAACAAGGTCTGCATTTCCGGCGTATTAGCTTTAAATACCCACCACATTAAGCTGAAGGTCAAAACGTCAAAGATTGAACTTATCGGCCCAAAGAACACCATAAAGCGCCCAAGATCGCCGGCGTTCCAGCGCTGTGGTTTTGCCAGCTGTTCTTCGTCGACATTATCAAATGGAATGGCAATCTGAGAAATATCATACATCAGGTTCTGGATCAGCAGATGCAGCGGCAGCATCGGTAAGAAGGGTAAAAATGCACTGGCAATCAGCACACTAAAAACATTACCGAAGTTAGAACTGGCCGTCATTTTGATGTATTTCAGCATGTTGGCAAAGGTACGGCGGCCTTCTATCACGCCCTGTTCCAGTACCATCAGGCTCTTTTCCAGCAAAATGATATCAGCCGCTTCTTTAGCAATATCTACTGCCGAATCCACCGAGATCCCGATATCCGCCGCCCGCAGTGCCGGAGCATCGTTGATACCATCGCCCATAAAGCCGACCACATGGCCTGCTTCTCGTAGATTTTGCACGATGCGCTCTTTATGCATCGGTGTCAGCTTCGCAAATACGGTGGTGGTGCGAGTAGCTTGCGTCAGTTCTGCCTCACTCATTTGTTCGATATCACTGCCACGCAAAACTTTTTCGACCGATAACCCGACATCTTTACAGACTTTACGCGCCACTAACTCATTGTCACCGGTAAGAATTTTGACGCTGACACCACTGTTTTTCAATGCCAGTAGTGCGGGCGCGGTGCTCTCTTTGGGTGGGTCTAGGAAGGCGATATAGCCTTCAAGAATCAGGTCATATTCGTCGATAACCGCATAATTGCGCTGATATGCTGGCAAAATCCGTGTGGCGACTGCTACCACCCTCAGCCCTTGCTGGTTTTGCTCATCGGTAACGCGGCGGATGCGTGCCAGCAGCGTATCGGTCATTGGGATGACGTCATCTCCCTGACGGACATGGCGGCAAATAGACAGCATCTCTTCCAATGCGCCTTTGCAGATTAACTCGTGATAATCCGATTGGTCGCTGACCACCACGGACATCCGGCGGCGCTCAAAATCAAATGGGATTTCATCGATTTTACGGTAACCTGCCAGTATTTCAGCAGACTGGGATGAATCAGTCATGGACGAAAGCACCGCCACGTCCAGCAGGTTTTTCAAGCCGGTTTGGTAGTAACTGTTGAGCCAGGCATAGCGCATTACACGTTCACAATTGGCTCCAAATACGTCGGTATGGCTCTCCAGCACAATCTTATCTTGGGTCAAGGTGCCGGTCTTGTCGGTACACAGAACATCCATCGCGCCAAAGTTCTGAATAGCATCCAGCCGTTTGACGATAACTTTTTGTTTTGACAGCTTTACTGCCCCTTTTGCCAATGTGGATGTGACGATCATCGGCAGCATTTCTGGGGTCAAACCCACGGCAACTGAGAGAGCAAAGAGTGCCGCTTCCCACCAATCACCTTTGGTAAACCCATTGATTAACAACACAATGGGTGTCATGACCAACATAAAGCGAATCAACAACCAGCTGACTTTGCTGATACCGCTCTGGAAAGCATTGGGCTGTTCATCCTGATGGGTCACACGCTCAGCTAACAGACCAAAATAGGTTTGATTACCGGTACCGATAACGATGGCCAGTGCTGATCCACTCACCACATTGGTGCCCATAAAGCACAGGGTATCCCGCTGCAATGGGTTTTGTTCATCACATTCCCGGCACTGCGCCACTTTCTCCACCGGCAGAGATTCACCCGTCAGGGCGGCCTGGCTGATAAACAGATCTTTTGCCAGCAGAATACGTAAATCCGCCGGGATCATGTCACCGGCAGAGAGTTTAATAATATCGCCAGGCACCAATTGGGAAATCGGCAGTTCGCGATGTTCGCTTTTTCCGCTATGTGCATCACTGCGTAGCACTGTGGCGGTGTTGCTGACCATGGCTTTTAGCGCATCTGCTGCGCGGTTAGAGCGGGCTTCCTGGATAAAATGCATCAAGGTAGAAATCAGCACCATAGCACCAATCACCAGTGCGGCGGTGAGGTCTTCCGTGGCGTAAGAAATCAAGGCCAGAATGGTCAATAGCAAGTTAAAGGGGTTGCGATAACAGTGCCATAGGTGAACCCACCAAGGGGTAGCCTGCTGATTTTCAATCAAATTACTGCCACAATTTTGGCGAATAGCCTCGGCTTCTTGCTCAGTCAGTCCTTCGGGGTGGCTGTGAAAGCGCTGATAAAGCTGCTGCGGCGCTTCATTGGCACACTGCAAACGCTGCCGGGCCAGTTCTGCCGGGATATCTTTTACCGTACTTCCTGCTGAAACCCCCTCAAGCATGGTTTCCCGCCGGATCAGGCGGCGGGGCAGGTTGCGGCTCAATACATTGAGCAATTGGCGGGTGAAATTTTTAATTTGCATGGTTCAAACCTTACTGTCATACCTGAATTGTCTTCAGGTAGCGCCCACGGCAAACCTGCCGTAGAGAGGGCAAAAACATCAGCAGCAGAAACCAACGCAGGGAGAATGCGCAGTGACTGCTTATCAGATTGTTATCCGATAAGGCAGCCACGTCAGACGGGGAATTACCTTATCGGTACACCCAAAGGGTGTAGATTGAGGGAACAGGGTCCACTGGGTAATTAACCTCCGGTGAGTGAAGAATCACTTTGTTTGAGCGGCACACCATCGCACTCAAACAGTTATACAAACAATAAACTGCGTCATAATTATTGCCACGGCAAAAATCACCCTGACGGGAATTTCATCCGTTAGGGTAATAATATGTTACCAGTCATAGGGATATCATGCGCTGAGTCTGATTCTGGGCATGGTATGCTTCCCACCGTTCTGGTAAATATAAATAATACGGTAGCTATAAATAATCAGTTTATTATATGTATTCAAACCTAAACATTAGGTAAACCATGCAAAACCGTTTGACCATTAAGGACATTGCCCGCATGAGTGGAGTCGGAAAATCCACCGTTTCACGGGTATTAAACAATGAAGGCAGTGTCAGCCCACAGACGCGAGAGCGAGTTGAGGCGGTTATCCGTCAACAGGGGTTTACCCCATCAAAATCGGCCCGCGCGATGCGTGGTCAGAGCGATAAAGTGGTGGGGATTATTGTCTCACGTCTGGATTCTCCCTCTGAGAATCAGGCGGTGCGCACCATGTTGCCGCTGTTCTATCAGCAAGGTTACGACCCTATTCTGATGGAAAGCCAGTTTGATCCTGAGCTGGTTAGCGAGCATCTGCATGTTTTACAACAGCGCCATGTGGATGGGGTGATTCTTTTTGGTTTCACCGGCTTAACCGCAGACATGCTCGCGCCGTGGCAGGAAAAAATGGTGGTACTGGCGCGAGAATATAGCGGTTTCTCTTCGGTTTGTTATGACGATGAAGGGGCGGTGCGGCTGTTGATGGATAAACTGCGCCAGGCCGGGCATCGCCATATTAGTTATATCGGTGTGCAGCCCTCGGATGCCACGACCGGTATGCGTCGTCATCAATCTTATCTCGATTACTGCCAGCAACATGGCCTGACTTCCACTGTTGCGTTGGGAGAATTGAGCTATCAGAGCGGCTTTCAGCTCGCGCCTCAAGTGATAAAACCCGATACCTCCGCACTGGTATGTGCTTCTGATACTATTGCTATGGGGGTAAGTAAGTACTTGCAGCAGCAAGGGCAACAACACATTCAGGTATGTGGTATCGGCAACACACCCTTGTTGCACTTCTTGTTCCCCAATAGCCTGTCAGTCGAGTTGGGTTATGGTAGTGCAGGTGTGAAAGCGGCACAGCAACTGCTTGATCAACTTAATAATAACCAACCCCTTCAACAAATTATTATCCCCGGCCAATTGGCTTGATGTTTTTTCGCATCTTTATGCTCCCTGCCAGCTCATTTGGAGTCATCGGAGCGCTTTGGGCTTAACTAATTTTCGATGAAAATTTGCACAAAAATTGTCAAATTGTGATCTTGGACGCAAGTTGGGAACGTTCCCATTTCATAAAAATAAATACTTGGCTAACCTTAAATAAGCCACTTGGAACCGATCCCACCTTTACGAAAGGTATGCTGAAATGAGCAAAGTAAAACAACAAGACATCGATCAATTGATCGTACTGGTGGGAGGCAGAGAAAATATTGCCACTGTCAGCCACTGCATTACCCGGTTACGTTTTGTATTAAATGATCCAGCAAAAGCATTTCCTAAAGAGATCGAAAAGCTGTCGATGGTCAAAGGCTGTTTTACTAATGCCGGTCAATTTCAAGTGGTTATCGGGCCGGAAGTCGATGATTACTACCAGGCGCTCATTGCTAAAATTGGCCAAAATGAGGCAGATAAAGAACAAACCAAGCTGGCTGCGCGCCAGAATATGACCTGGTTTGAGCGCGGTATCTCTCACTTTGCCGAGATCTTCTTCCCGCTGTTGCCGGCTTTGATCAGCGGCGGTTTGATCCTCGGTTTCCGTAATGTCATCGGCGACATCCCAATGTCCGAGGGCCAAACGCTGGCACAGATGTATCCGGCGTGGAAAACCATTTACGACTTCCTATGGTTACTGGGCGAAGCCATCTTCTTCTACCTGCCAGTAGCTATCTGTTGGTCGACGGTGAAGAAAATGGGCGGCACTCCGGTATTGGGGATTGTATTGGGGATTACGCTGGTTTCTCCACAGCTAATGAACTCTTATCTGTTGGGGCAGCAGATCCCTGAGGTGTGGGACTTCGGCTGGTTCACTATCCAAAAAGTGGGTTATCAGGCGCAAGTTATCCCTTCAATTCTGGCCGGTTTAGCATTGGGCTGGATTGAAACCAATCTGAAGAAAATTATTCCTGCTTATCTTTACTTAGTTATCGTGCCGGTGGTGTCTTTATTGCTGGCAGTATTCCTCGCTCATACCTTGATTGGGCCATTTGGTCGCATGATTGGTGATGGTGTGGCATGGGGCGTGAAAGCAGTGATGACCGGTAGTTTCGCACCTATTGGCGCTGCGCTGTTTGGTTTCTTGTATGCGCCGTTAGTGATAACCGGGGTGCATCAAACCACATTGGCTATTGATATGCAGATGATTCAGAGCATGGGCGGTACACCTGTTTGGCCGCTGATTGCCTTGTCCAATATCGCGCAAGCCTCTGCGGTGCTGGGCATCATTATCATTAGCCGTAAGATCAATGAACGAGAAATTTCTGTTCCAGCGGCCATTTCAGCCTATCTCGGAGTGACTGAACCCGCCATGTACGGTATCAACTTGAAATATCGCTTCCCAATGTTGTGCGCCATGATTGGTTCTGGACTGGCAGGCCTGATTTGCGGGCTAACAGGGGTGATGGCAAATGGTATTGGTGTCGGTGGTTTGCCGGGTATTTTGTCGATCAAACCGCAGTTCTGGGCGATTTATTCTCTGGCAATGTTGGTGGCAATTGTCGTGCCACTGGTACTGACCATACTGGTTTATAAACGCAAAGATAGCCGCGGTGAATTGCCGGTCTGAACCGCAAACCTCCGCCAGTGGTTATTCCCTGGCGGAGTTATTTTCTCAATTTTTTCGGTTTTTTCTACAAATAAGAGTCTGCTATGAATAATCCTATTCCTTGGTGGCAAAACGGCGTCATCTATCAGATTTACCCGAAGAGTTTTCAGGACAGCACCGGTAATGGTTACGGTGATCTGGCGGGGGTGACGCAGCGGTTGGATTATCTGCAAAAACTCGGTGTTGATGCTATCTGGCTGACGCCGGTTTATGTTTCGCCGCAGGTGGATAATGGTTATGACGTGGCGGATTACTGTGCCATTGATCCGGCTTATGGCACCCTAGATGATTTTAAACATCTGGTGGAACAAGCCCATCAGCGTGGTATTCGTATTGTGATGGATATGGTGTTCAACCATACATCCACTGAACATGCCTGGTTTAAAGCATCAACAGACCGCAACAGTCCTTACCGCCAGTTCTATATTTGGCGTGATGGGAAGGGTGATGATTTGCCCAATAACTGGCGTTCTAAATTTGGTGGCAATGCCTGGCAATGGCATGCGGCCAGTGGCCAGTATTATCTGCATTTATTTGCCGCTGAGCAGGCTGATCTCAATTGGGAACACCAACCCGTACGCGATGAATTGAAAAAAGTATGTGAGTTCTGGGCGGATATTGGCGTAGATGGCTTACGTCTGGATGTGATCAATTTGGTGTCCAAACAGCAAGATTTCCCCGATGATTTTGACGGTGATGGCCGCCGTTTCTATACCGATGGCCCACGTATCCACGAATTTTTGCAAGAAATGAGCCGCGATGTGTTTCAGCCGCGCGGCCTGATGACGGTGGGTGAAATGTCTTCCACCCGTCTTGAGCATTGCCAGAGTTATGCTGCATTGGGCGGCGATGAACTGTCGATGACCTTTAATTTCCATCATTTGAAAGTGGATTATCTCAATGGTGAGAAATGGTCACTGATGCAACCGGATCGTGTCGAACTTAAGCAGATTTTTAACCAGTGGCAGCAGGGGATGCATAATCGTGCCTGGAATGCGTTGTTCTGGTGCAACCATGACCAGCCGCGTATTGTCTCGCGCTTTGGTGATGAAGGTGCGCTGCGCTTACCTGCCGCTAAAATGTTGGCGATGGTGCTGCACGGTATGCAGGGCACGCCGTATATTTATCAGGGCGAAGAGATTGGAATGACCAACCCAAACTTCAGCTCTATTGATCAATACCGTGATGTTGAAAGCCTGAATATGTTTGCCGCATTAAGTGCAAAAGGCCGCGATGCTGATGAGTTATTGGCAATTTTGGCGACTAAATCCCGTGATAATGGTCGTACCCCGATGCAATGGGATCGCAGCCATAATGCCGGTTTTAGCCAGGGAACCCCGTGGATTGAGCCTTGCAGTAACTATGGTGAGATTAACGTCGATGCCGCGCTGGCTGATGCTGATTCGGTATTTTATGCCTATCAATATCTGATAGCCCTGCGCAAACAACATGATGTGTTCACTTTTGGTGACTATCAGGATCTTTGCCCGCAGCAGCCAGATTTATGGTGTTATTTACGCAGTTGGCAAGGTAAGCAGCTGCTGGTGGTGGCGAATCTAAGTGGTGCGCCGCAACAATGGCAGCCAGAGGATATCGATCTGGATGGTCACTGGCAGTTGTTGATGAGCAGCTATGGCGAAAGCGCCTTCCAGCCGCAGGCCATGGAATTGCGCGCCTATGAGGGGATTTATTGGATTAGGGATTGATTAGATCAGTTTGGAGCTGGTTTCGGTTGAGGTGGCAATGACAGCATTGAGAACAAATCTCATATCAACCGAAGCCAGATCCACTCTATTATCCCCCCAACTTCAACTCTGGGAGCTGAGAAAAAATACTCACTAATCCTTCCCCCCACCCTTTACGGATCATCATAAAATAAGGATGATCTTCCGTGATCCGATATTGCTGAGCGGTACTGAAACTGTCCAGCGGGTAGATCATCACGTCCAGTGGCAATCCCACCGACAGATTACTGCGCAAGGTTGAATCCATTGAAATCAACGCACACTGCATTGCCTGATCCAGCGCGGTGTTGTAGCTCAACACGCGGTCGATAATGGGCTTACCATACTTACTTTCACCAATTTGAAAATAGGGTGTATCTGGCGTGGCTTCGATAAAATTCCCTTGCGGATAAATATGAAACAACCGCAGCCCCTCACCGTTAATCTGACCGCCTAACAGTAGGTTACAGCTAAAATCGGTCCCGCCACTGTTTTGCTGCGCGCCACTGTCCCGGTTAATCACCTCCCGCACCGTTTCGCCCAACAACGTGGCCGCCTCATACATCGACGGCACATTCATCAGGTTAGTCAGTTCGGAGTCTAAACATCGACGTTGCAGCAAACTGACAATGCTCTGTGTGGTGGCAAGATTGCCTGCACTTTGCACTACCAGCGTTCGTTCGCCATCTTGCTGAAACAGATGCAATTTACGGAAAGTGGAAATATGATCCACCCCAGCGTTAGTGCGGGAATCAGAAGCAAACACTAGCCCGGACGACAGCCGCATGGCCACACAGTAGGTCATAACAATCCTTAAGTCAGGTACGTTTATTGCGACATATCCAGCCGCGGGTTTGATAGCATATGCACGGCAGCTATGGTTTGCATATCTTCATAGCCACCGCCTCGGCGGATACCGCGCACCGGGCAGGCATCCAGATAATCGATGCCCACCGCCAGCTTCAAATGCTGATTCGGTTGGCAGGTATTATTGGTGACATCAAAACTCTGCCAATAGCCATTCAGCCAGACTTCAGCCCAGGCATGAGTCGCAACATGACTGGAGGATTCTGTATAAAGATAGCCGCTCACATAGCGAGCCGGAATATTTAAACTTCGGCAACAGGCAAGAAAGACGTGCGTGTGATCCTGACAAACGCCTTGCTCGGCAGCAAAAGCCTGCGCTGCGCTATCTTGCACCGTCGTGGTGCCGGGGCTGTAGGGCATTTTAGCCAGCAACTCTCCCATTAGATGTGTCAGGCAATCCAATTGCCCTGCGGCACTGCTAACCCCTTCACAATAACCCGCCGCAAACTGGCGGATAGCAGCATCCGGTTGCGTCAGTGGGCTGTGGCGTAAAAAAACCAATGGAGAAAGGTGATCGCCACTGTCATCTTCGACATTATCTTCAATCTCGACCACGCCTTGAGCCTGAATAGTGATGGCCTGATGCGGTTTATCCAGCGTCAAAACATGTAGCACATTGCCAAAGGCATCAGTGGTGCAAATGGCTTCCTCCGGCAAAGTCAGTTGCCAGGACAAAATGCGCTGATGGGCTGAATCCTGCGGGGTCAGGCGCAGATATTGTGTGCTGTGCTGCACTTGCTGGGCGTAGGTGTAATGGGTGCTGTGATCGACATTCAGTCTCATTGGACCTCCAGATAGGTTTGACGAATGCTATCGGCAATAGCATTTATCTTGCCTAAAAAATCCATCAGGTAGACGTGCAGGCCATCGGCCATGACATCCGTGATGCTGCTAAAACGCAACTCGGCGAGCAAAATACTGACTAACCGCCGAGGCTGGTTGCTGCGATTGCCACCAATCAATGCCAACTGCTGTTCCATATCGTTGACACAAGCCAACAGGGATCGCGGAATTTCATTACGTAAAATCAGTAGCTCAGCAATAGCCTCGCGGCTCAGTTGCTGTTTATACAAACTGTGGTAGGCCTCACGGGCGCTGACAGCCCGCAATAAGGTATCCATCCGGTAGTATTCGCGCACCGGATCATCGTCGTTATCCAGTAATTGGTTTTTTACATCCAATAGGCGGGCAGTGCTGTCAGCCCGCTCAATCAAAGTGCCCAGACGAATGAAATAGAGCGCATCGCTGCGCAGCAAGGTGCCATATACCGCACCGCGAAATAGATGTGAGCGCTCCTTAACCCAATCAAAAAAGGCATCGATTCCAGTCGCGCTAATCCCTTGGCGGCGTAACTGTTTTATCTCAATCCAGGTGGCATTAATGCTTTCCCACACTTCGGACGATAAGCTACCGCGCACTGCATGGGCGTTATTCCATGCCATCTGTAAGCAACTGAAAATGCTGCTGGGGTTATTACTGTCGAGCACGAAGAAATTCAGCAGGTGGGTCATCGAGACCTGCGGATAGTGCTCGGCAAACAAAACCTGGGTGTTACTCAGGCTAAGGGGTACCAGTAAATCAAAATTCGCGCGATTGCTGGTGGGCATCATCGAGAGCCGGTTAGTGACATCCAGTACCCGGGTAATGTTTTCTGCCCGCTCAAGATAACGGGCCATCCAATAAAGCTCGCTGGCTGTTCGACTTAGCATGCATCATCCTCCAGTACCCAGGTGTCCTTGGTTCCACCGCCTTGTGAAGAGTTAACTACCAGCGAGCCTTGTGCCAGAGCCACGCGAGTTAACCCACCGGGCACTAAACGAATCTCCGCACCGGATAAAGCAAAGGGGCGTAAATCAATGTGCCGCGGAGCTAATCCATTGTTCACAAAGGTGGGGCAGGTGGAGAGGGCGAGGGTTTCCTGCGCAATATAGTTTTGTGGTCGTGCCAGCAGTAATTGGCGAAATTGCGCAATTTCAGCTTGTGTCGCCGCAGGACCAATTAACATGCCATAGCCCCCGGCACCATGAACTTCTTTTACTACCATCTGCTCAAGATTGGCTAAAACGTATGAGAGATCAGCTGGTTGACGGCATTGCCAGGTCGGAACGTTCGCCAGAATAGGTTCTTCAGAGAGGTAAAAGCGAATCATTTCCGGCACATACGGATAGATAGATTTATCATCTGCAACACCAGTACCAATAGCATTGGCTAATACAACCCCACCGGCTCGATAGACGGACAGCAATCCGGGGATCCCCAGCATGGAGTCAGGACGGAAAGCCAATGGATCAAGGAAAGCATCATCAACACGGCGATAGATAACATCAATTTTGCAAGGGCCGGCAGTAGTGCGCATAAATACCGCCCCTTCTTTGACGAACAGATCGGCACTTTCGACCAGTTCGACCCCCATCTGCTGAGCCAGAAAGCTGTGCTCAAAGTAAGCGCTGTTAAAGCGCCCAGGGGTTAATACCACCACGGTAGGGTCATTAACCGGTGTGCTTTCGCGCAGGGTTTGCAATAAGTGGGAAGGGTAGCGTTCCACCGGTGCAATGCGCTGTTCGACGAATAGCTCTGGATAGAGTCGCATCATCATTTTGCGGTTTTCCAGCATATAAGAGACGCCGGATGGGGTGCGCAGGTTATCTTCCAGTACGTAATAAAGGCCATCGCTATTACGCACCATATCCACGCCAATAATATGTGCGTAGGTGTCTCGGTGCAGGCTCACCCCTTGCATACAGGGTTGATATTGGTCATTAGCCAGCACTTGTTCGGCCGGAATAATCCCGGCTTTGAGAATATGTTGTTCGTGATAAATATCATGCAGGAATGCATTTAACGCCTGAACCCGCTGGCGAATACCGCGGTCAAGCATCTGCCATTCGCTGGCCGGGATAATGCGCGGCACACTGTCAAACGGGATTAGCCGCTCGGCGCCATCATCGTCACCATACACATTAAAGGTAATGCCCACCCGGTGAAACAGCAGTGCGGCCTCTTCGCGTTTGCGTGCAATTGTCAGTTGGTCTGCCTGTTGCAACCATTGCCAGTAGGCGTCGTAATGGCCTCGATGTTTCCCCTCAGCCAGTAACATTTCATCGAAAAATTGTGGTGTGGAAAGGTCGATGTTCAGCATTATCACCTCGCTAACAGAACAGGCTGTATTCGGGATCACGCATAAACTGTGCCAGCTCGTAAAACTGGCAAAATAAGGGAAGTTAGCGCGATTTCAGCACTATTTGGGTGCAATGATTGAGCAAGATGCTTTATGACTGAGCAGGATGTTGCTCCGTCTTACAGATGATGATCTGCAATAGCGCATTGATAACGTCAGAGAGAAAATAGGGGCGGATAATAAAAAACGGCCGGTAAGCACCAGCCGTAGACGCAATCACATCAGTATTAACGACGTACTGCGATAGCTTCGATTTCGATTTTTACATCTTTTGGCAAACGGGCAACTTCCACACAAGAGCGCGCAGGGAATGGCGCATTGTGTTCAGTGAAGAAAGCTTCGTAAGTGGCGTTAACGGTACTGAAATCGTTCAGATCTTTCACGAATACCGTGGTTTTCACGATATCGGCAACTTTCAGGCCAGCGGCTTCAACGATAGCTTTCACATTTTCCAGTGATTGGCGTGCCTGAGCTGAAATATCATCAGCCACCAGGCCGGTTTTCGGATCAACCGGGATCTGGCCGGAAGTGATGATCATGCTGCCCAGATCGACACCCTGAACATAAGGGCCAATGGCGGCAGGGGCGAGCTCAGTGCTGATAGTGCGGGACATGTAGACTCCTGGTTTACGTAATGCGGAAAAAATCAACTCGACCATTATAAAGGCAGCTTGAATTACAGCAACTGAAGCAAATCAAGTTTGCGATGCTCCGCAACGGCGAATATTGCCACTATTGTAAATATTTTTAGGCAGCAATATTCGTCTGGGTAGGTATCAACCTGCTTGCGACACTTAATCTACTTGTAACTCTTAATCTGCTTGTAGCACGACCTGATGGTCGAACTCTTTCTCGCAATATTTGCATTTAAGGTGGATCTCACCTTGTTTGGCCTTCACTTTGAAGCTGGAATCGACCGGTTCATTATGGCTGATACAGTTACTATTAGGGCAAGTGAGGACGCCGTCGATATGATCTGGCAAACTGAGTGTCAGTTTTTTCACCACTTCATAATTGTCGATGCGGTTGACCGTGGCATCGGGGGCATACATGGCTAATTGATTGGCTTGTTGCTCTGTCAGGAAGGTATTTTCTATTTTAATCAAATCCTTACGACCTGATCGCTTAGACGGTAAATTTAACCCGATGGTGATGCGTTGGTCGGTCGCGGTCAGTTTGAACAGCGACAATAATTTAAACCCGATTTGCGCCGGAATATGGTCAATCACGGTGCCGCATTTAATCGCTTCAACCTGTAGTTTGTAATCCTGAGTCATATTCAATCCCCTTAAAGAGCCAATTCTGCGTTTAATACCAATGCCAGCAGCGCCTGACGTGCAAAAATCCCGTTACCTGCTTGTTGGAAATAGTAAGCGTAAGGAGTTTTATCAACATCAGTCGTGATTTCATCGATACGCGGCAGTGGATGTAGCACTTTGAGATTATCTTGTGCGCCATTTAAATCAGCCGCGCGCAGGACAAACTGTGCTTTGACGTTGGCATATTCTGATGGGTCAAGGCGTTCTTTTTGCACGCGGGTCATATAGAGAATATCCAGCTCTGGTACCACTTCTTCAATACTTTCGTGCAGGCTGTATTCGATGCCTTTTTCTTCGAGCATTTCAAGAATATAAGCTGGCATTGCTAATGCATCTGGGGCGATAAAGAAGAAGCGATTGCCGTTAAATTTTGCCAGCGCTTGTGTCAGTGAATGTACGGTACGGCCATATTTTAGGTCACCGACCATAGCGATATTGATGTTATCCAGTCGGCCCTGGGTTTCCTGAATGGTGAATAAATCGAGCAGTGTTTGGGTTGGATGTTGGTTGGCACCATCACCGGCATTGACCACCGGCACATTGCCGGAGAACTGGGTGGCAAGGCGCGCAGCACCTTCTTGTGGATGGCGCATGACAATGGCATCGACATAGGTACTGATGACTGACATGGTATCAGCCAGCGTCTCACCTTTCTTACCTAGCGAGGTGTTGCTGCTATCAGAAAAACCGACAACGGATGCCCCAAGGCGATGAATCGAGGTTTCAAACGACAAACGGGTGCGGGTTGAGGCTTCGAAAAAGCAACTGGCGATCACTTTGTGTTTTAACAGCTCGGGTTGCGGATGGCTTTTCAAACTGGCGGCGGTGCGCAGTACCAGTTCCAGTTCCTCGCGACATAAGTCGTTAATTGAGATGATATGCTTGTGATACAACGGGTTGGCCATTTTCGCTCTCCTCTATGGTTGCCCGTGGTCTCGGGCTACCCTGGTTTCTTTAATCAGTTGTTATACGGTAATAGATGAATCTGGTGCCGATCGGCAGACAAAAAAAAGCCCCTCAATGAGGGGCCTTTCAGGATCGGTTTAGCAACGGGAGAAAGAATGGCAATTGGCTGCCT
This sequence comes from Yersinia sp. 22-579, assembly GCF_030433455.1. Lineage (NCBI taxonomy): Bacteria > Pseudomonadati > Pseudomonadota > Gammaproteobacteria > Enterobacterales > Yersiniaceae > Yersinia > Yersinia sp. 22-579. The sequence continues at coordinate 60,884 of NZ_JAUJTZ010000017.1, forward strand.
GCTAGCAGTCTATTTTGTCGACCATAGATAGGGTCATTTTCAACAAAACGACGATGTTTAGCAAAATTCAAGCGGCTTTTCATCATTTCTCCCGGCAAATTGTGGCGAATTATACTCGCGTGGGATTTCTCTGCAAGAGGGGAAAGCCGCATTTTTTATGATTAGCAAACGATTACCCAGTACATTTGATTTCAAATATCTTAAGTTGGGTAATGTTTGTTTAGATGTGATTTATTCAGATGTGATTTGTTTAGATGTGGTTTGTTCAGTGGCTGGTTTGGTTGTTGACGCAGTGGATCATTTTTCGGTTGATAGTCGTTCAGTTATTACCTTACTTTTGTGGCCTCAACCGAGCAGGAGGGCAGGCCGGCCCTCCTGCACCTGCGGCTTGCGCGAAATATTACTGCTTTCGCAGTTCCCTCCAGCAGCCGCTGGCCTTATCGAGCCAGCGCGAGTCGCTTCCTGCTCCAGCGCGCTTTTCGCCGCCGTCCATGGCGGCTCACTCGGGCCATCGTCTTTGTCGGTAATATCCCTGATTGCGCTCAAGGTCAAAAGAGAAAATCAAAACCCTGTTTTTGACCTTGATGTTAAAAGCACATTTGAGCTGCCGAATGAAGAGTGGAGGTAGGACGCGAGGCAGGGAAGCCGAGCGAGGGCCGCTTGAGCATGGATGCGAATCGGCCCGGTCCGTCAGCGAAATGATGAGTGAGGGAACCCACGCAGTGGGCAAGCGATACGTGCGAAAGCGCGGGATTCCACAAGGGGGCCGCTGCCCCCTTTGGCGGTTGGTGCATCGGAGATTAAGTGGGCAATGAAATTCTAACAACCGAAGCGGATCATCTAATCAGACATCAACCGAAATCTGAGCGTATGCTGGCAATGAAATTCTAACAACCGAACCTATCATCTAATTAAATATCAACTAAACCGCAAAAATAAAAACTTAATCTTCATCAAATCCCGAATTAAACAGTTCAATCACCGCCGCCAGAGCCTGAATCTCATCAGGCCCGGTAGCTTCAACCTCAATCTGGCGGCCTTTGGCAGAATCAAGCATCAGCAGTGCAATCACACTGCTGGCTTCGGCTTCGGTACCACTGTCATTACGTAACATCACTTCTGCATCAAAACTCTGAACCAGCTCGAACAATTTCATTGCGGGTCTGGCGTGCATTCCCAACTTGTTTTTGATCTCAACGGTTTGTTTGACAGTCATTTATTTACGTTTTTCCAGAGTACGATGACGTGATTGGACGTTCTTGCCGCGGGCGCGGAAATAATCGGCCAATTGTTCAGCAACATAGACTGAGCGGTGCTTACCGCCGGTACACCCAATAGCTACCGTCAGATAACTGCGGTTATTGGTTTCCAGCATCGGCAACCACAGTTCCAGATAACTGCGGGTCTGATAAATAAAGTTATGCACTTCAGTATGGCGATCAAGGAAGGAGATCACCGGCTTATCCAGACCTGTCATCGGGCGTAATTTAGGGTCCCAGTGCGGGTTAGGTAGGAAGCGTACGTCGAAGACATAATCTGCATCAATAGGGATGCCGTGTTTAAAGCCGAAGGATTCAAACACCATGGTTAACTCGCGCTCACGTTTACCCAATAGGCGGGTACGGAGCATCTCAGCTAATTCATGCACTGACATTTCAGAGGTATCAATAATCAAGTCAGCCCGCGAGCGCAAAGGCTCCAGCAGGTCGCTCTCTTCATCGATAGCACTTTCTAATGACAGGTTTTTGGTCGACAGCGGATGCAGACGACGGGTATCACTATAGCGACGAATCAGGGTATTGCGGTCAGCATCTAAAAACAGCAACTGCGGTGAAAAGCTGTCTGGCAGTTGGGTCATTGCATGCTCAAATACCTCAGGAGACTCAGGCATATTGCGTACGTCTATGCTCACTGCAGCGGAGATATTCCTATCGGCAAGTGTACTTGCCAATTGCGGCAACAGAACCACGGGCAAGTTATCGACGCAATAAAAGCCCATATCTTCCAATGCGCGCAAAGCAACAGACTTCCCTGAACCGGAACGGCCGCTGACAATCATCAGCACCATGTGAGTGACTCCCCTTGGTATCTACAATTAAATGAGAACCCTGTATCCCGGCTACAGGAGCCGGACATAGTAAATAAAATAGACGTTACTTGCCTGACCTGACTACTCTGTTTCTGGCGGTAATTCAGTGATGATCTGATAAAGCTCGTCATCACTTTGCGCTGCTCGTAAGCGGCGGCACACTGTTTTATCAGCTAATCGCTTGGCCACTAAAGACAAAGTGTGTAAGTGAGTTTTACATTGATCTGCCGGAACCAACAAGGCAAATAATAGGTCAACCGGTTGGTTATCAATAGCATCGAAAGCAATGGGCTGTTCCAGGCGGATAAATACACCTACAGCGCGCAGTGTATCTTCCTCCAGCTTGCCATGAGGTATCGCGATACCACTACCAATGCCAGTACTGCCCATGCGTTCGCGGGTTAACACAGCATCGAATACGACCTGTGACGGCAGGTTAAGCTGTTTGGCAGCTAACTCGCTGATAATTTCCAAAGCCCGTTTTTTACTTGAGCAATGTACGGAGCTTTTGGTGCACTCGATATTTAATACCGAGCTTAATTGCAATGCTGGATCGTTGATCATTTCATCTTTCACTTAAGCGCTGTTTTACGCCTGATGCCAGCAGAATATTCTTCTCTGCTGGCATCAGGTTATGTAGCGAGTGTAGAACCTTTGCTGTCTACCCGTCATACTTCAAGCCGCATGTGCGTTGACTGCCCTCGTTCACCTCAGTCACTTACTGGTGTAAGCTCCTGAGGATTCGCTCAGTTGCCGCCTTCATGCAACTCGAATTATCTAGGGTATATAACAGCAACAAGGCTCCTAATGTTGTTTCAATTTATCTTTGTGTTTGTTCAACTGGCGGGCCAGTTTATCAACCAAAATATCAATTGCGGCGTACATATCTTCCTGCTCTGAACTTGCGTGCAACTCGCCTCCATTCACATGTACCGTGGCTTCTGCAATTTGTTTTACTTTTTCGACACTTAAAACCACATACACTTGGTTAATTCGATCAAAATATTGCTCAAGTTTGGCAAATTTAGTGGTAACAAACTCGCGTAATGCGTCGGTTATTTCGACATGATGTCCGGTAATATTGAGTTGCATAGTGTCTTCCTTCTCAGTTCAGGTCAAACCAACTGTTTACGCTGGTTTGACGGCGGGATGGATAACGACTCTCGATACTTCGCGACGGTTCGCCGAGCCACCATAATGCCTTGTTCACATAATAGTGTGGTCAGTTTACTGTCACTAAGTGGTTTGGCAGGATTTTCTGCCGCAACCAATTTTTTCACCAGTGCACGAATCGCAGTAGAAGAAGCTTCGCCTCCGCTATCTGTATTGACGTGACTGGAGAAGAAATATTTCAGTTCGAAAATGCCTCGAGGACTGTGCAGGAACTTCTGCGTGGTCACACGGGAAATTGTCGACTCATGCATATCCACGGCTTGGGCAATGTCTGCCAGCACCATGGGTTTCATAAATTCAGGCCCATTCTCAAAAAAAGCCACCTGCTGCTCTACAATGCAACGCGCCACTTTCAATAGCGTTTCATTACGGCTCTCAAGGCTTTTTATCAACCATTTTGCTTCTTGCAAATTGCTACGAATGAACTGCCCGTCACTGTCATTACGGGTATTGCTGCCCATCGCTGCGTACTGCTGGTTGATTTTCAGGCGTGGAATGCTATCGGCATTAAGCTCGACCGTCCAGTGCCCTTTGTCTTTACGTACCAGAACATCTGGAATCACATACTCAGATTCCCCGGTATTGATAGACTGACCAGGGCGCGGATCCAGTGACTGAATCAGGGCAATGGCTTCTTTAAGTGTATCTTCTTTTAGCCGACTTAAACGAATCATCGTACGGAAATCATGGTTGCCTAGCAAATCCAGATATTCGCTAATGACCAGGCGTGCTTCAGCGAGATAGGGGGTGTTTTTGTCATATTGCGATAGCTGTACCAATAGGCACTCGCGCAGGTTACGCGCAGCTACACCAATAGGATCAAAGTGTTGTATCCGCTTGAGCACAGCTTCAACTTCGTCCAATGCGACGTTTTCATCCCCCATGCTTTCCAGAATGTCTTCCAGTGGCACAGTGAGATAACCGGTTTCATCAACCGCATCGACGATCGATGTTGCAATGGCGGCATCAGTTTCTGAGAACGGGGTCAAGTCTACTTGCCACATTAAATAGTCTTGCAGCGTTTGAGTGGTTTCCCCCTGATAGACCGGCAGTTCGTCGTCGCTGTAATCATTACCCATACCCGACGGCGTGCCTGCGGTGTAAATCTCATCCCAGGTAGCATCCAGTGGCAACTCTTCCGGCATATCTTTCTGTTCCAGTGCTTCGCGGGTATCAAGCGATTCACTGTCTATTGTTTCTTTTGCATCTATCTCTTCATGAAGATCAGTTTGCTCAAGCAGGGGGTTGCTCTCCAGCGCTAACTGAATCTCCTGCTGGAGTTCTAGCGTAGAAAGCTGCAACAGGCGAATAGCCTGCTGTAGCTGCGGAGTCATTGCCAGTTGTTGGCTGAACTTGAGTTGCAAACCTTGCTTCATAATGCGGTATCAATTTTCCTGATGGCTAACAAAATCATTAACAGTGTCTGGTATTGGATTAAAGACGGAATTCTTCGCCCAGATAAACACGTTTAACTTGTTCGTCAGCCAGAATTTCCTGAGGTGTGCCGTGAGCGATTAAATGCCCTTGGCTTACAATATAAGCCCGCTCACAAACGTCTAGCGTCTCACGCACATTATGGTCGGTAATCAGTACACCGAGGCCGCTGTCGCGCAGATGCTCAATTATCTTTTTGATATCAATAACAGAAATCGGATCAACCCCGGCAAACGGCTCATCCAGCAGAATAAATTTGGGATTGGCAGCCAGCGCACGGGCGATTTCGACACGGCGGCGTTCACCGCCGGAAAGCGATTGACCCAGACTGTCACGTAAATGAGTAATATGGAACTCTTCCATTAACTCATCAGCTCGCTCCTGACGTTGCTCAGATGAGAGGTCTTTCCGGATTTCCAGCACCGCCATCAAATTGTTAAAGACACTCAGACGGCGGAAGATAGAGGCTTCTTGCGGCAAATAGCCAATCCCGCGCAGGGCGCGTTCATGCAACGGCAAGAGGCTGATATCTTCGTCATCAATCACAATGCGCCCGGCATCACGCTGGACAATGCCGACGACCATATAAAAAGTGGTGGTTTTACCCGCACCGTTCGGCCCAAGTAAACCGACAATTTCACCGGATTTCACTTTCAGGCTAACGTCTTCGACCACTTTACGGCCTTTATACGCCTTAGCCAGTTTTTCTGCGATTAATGTTGCCATAAATGATTAGTTACTCTTCTTTTGGCCTGAAGCTGCTGGCCCTTTATCTTGTAATTGAGATGGTAATAGCACGGTGGTAACACGTTTACCTTTATCACTGAAGGCTTCCATCTGCTGTTTTTTCACCAGATACGTGATGCGATCACCTTTGATATTACTATCAAGCTGCTCCAGATAGGCATTACCGGTCAAGACGACAAAATCATTAGCGACTTCGTAACGCAGTTTCTGGCCGTGGCCTTTAACCGGTTTGCCGCTATCTTGCATCTGATAGAAAGTCACTGGATTACCAAAACCTTCGATGACCATTTTGCTCTGATCGCCGCCAGGGCGGGTCACCACGACTTTATCAGCCTTAATCTCAATGGTGCCCTGCTTGATAACCACATTGTCGGTAAAGGTGACGGTATTGGCACCCATATCCAATGCTTGTTTGACCGAGTCGACCAGGACGGGCTGATCAGTATCGCCAGTTAAAGCTAACGCGGGCAGGCTTGCGGCCAAAAGTGAGCTGGCAAGCAAAAAATGAAGAATTTTATTTTTGGATTTCATAAGAGGTTTTAACCTTTTCAATCAGCTCGGCGGTTTTATCCCGCAAATTGCCACGCATTTTCATGCCGTTAGATGTAAATCCAACACCAAAGAGGGTAACTTCATCATCGGAGGATACATCCTGAGTGATCAAATTAACCTGGGCGTTATCAGTTTTAATTTTTTGTAACTGTGCGTCAGGGGTTAGGCTATCAACCTCAACATGACCGTACAAATAAAGCATTTTATCATCGGTCAGCTTGGCGCGATCTGCTCGTACTGTCCAGGTGGCGACAGCATTCTCATCAAACATCGTCATCACCGGCCTGGTAAACCAGGTCAGCTCTTGTGCGCTGAAGTTCTGAACCTCTTCTGCCACCAATTTATAATTCAGTTGCCCGACCGGATTAAAAACCACTGTCACCGTATGCTGGCTTTGTGATGAGGGTTCATTATCATCAATCGTAGCTTGTGTATCTTGTTGATTAAAACCGGAAATATTCCAGCCAATCAGGGCTAAAGCAATCAGTGCTAAGGATAAGGTTATCCATAGTCTTGTTTTACTCATATCGACAATCCTTTGGCACCTTCGAGTTTACCTTGGGCCAATAATATCAAATCACATAACTCGCGTACTGCACCGCGGCCGCCATTGATGCGTGTAACATAATGCGCCTTGGGAATGAGCAATGGATGGGCATCCGCCACCGCGACAGATAAACCGACTTTTGCCATCACCGGCCAATCAATCAGGTCATCGCCAATATAAGCAACTTGCTCAGGCAGACATTTTAAGGCGACTAATAACTCGTTATAGCCGACCAGCTTATCAGATTGCCCTTGATAAAGGTGGGTAATACCTAAAGTGTTGGCACGGTCTTCCAGCAATTTGGCATTACGGCCAGTAATAATAGCCACTTCGATACCGGAGGTTATCAGGCAGCGAATACCATAGCCATCCCGCACATTGAAAGCTTTCAACTCTTCACCCTGATTGCCCATGTAAATCAGGCCATCTGACATGACGCCATCAACATCACAGATCAATAAGCGAATGTTGGCTGCACGTTCCATAACGCTGCTAGCCACCGGGCCATAGCATGTGTCCAGATATACAATGCTACTCATAATTTACCTTTTATTAAACGACACCGGCTCTCAGCATGTCGTGCATATGCACCACACCCAGCAATTGATCACCATCGGCGACTAGCACCGCAGTAATATGACGTGACTCCATTAGGTTGAGTGCATCCACCGCCAACATGGTGGGACGAACTCGAATGCCACCGCTGGTCATCACATCGGCGATTTTCGCATTATTCAAATCAATGCCCATATCAAATACCCGGCGCAAATCACCGTCAGTAAAGATACCTTTAATCATCATTAAGTCGTCACAGATTACGGTTAAACCCAGATTTTTCCGAGTAATTTCCAGTAATGCGTCGCGTAATGAGGCATCAGGGCTGACGTGAGGAATGTCGGCTCCGGTATGCATGATATCGCTGATTCGTAATAACAACTTGCGCCCCAGTGCGCCACCCGGGTGGGAGAGCGCAAAGTCTTCTTGCGTAAAACCTCGTGCCTGTAGCAAGGCCACGGCGAGCGCATCACCCATCACTAATGTCGCCGTGGTACTGGTGGTCGGTGCTAATCCCAGCGGGCAGGCTTCTTGCGGCACTTTGATACATAAGTGAATATCAGCCGCTTTACCCATAGTGCTTTCAGGATTGTTGCTCATGCAAATAAGCTGAATTTTCTGGCGCTTAAGTACGGGAATCAAAGCCAGAATCTCGTTGGACTCACCCGAGTTGGAGATGGCTAATACAATATCTTGCGGCGTGATCATCCCCAAGTCGCCATGACTGGCCTCGCCGGGATGAACAAAGAATGACGGAGTGCCGGTGCTGGCGAAAGTCGCGGCAATCTTGCATCCGATATGGCCAGATTTACCCATCCCCATAACGACAACTTTGCCGTGGCAGTTAAATATTGCCTCGCAAGCTTGGGCAAAATCATCGTTAATATATTGATCAAGCTGTGCCAGCCCTTCGCGCTCAATCTGTAGAACTTGTTTACCCGCCTGTTGGAAATCTACCCTTGGCTGTAAATCCATACTCGGCTGTAAATCAGAAGAAGACATACTGGGTTCCTGTATGCGGCATTGTTTATGTTATGCGGCACTAAAGGGAGCAAAAAGTAGCACCGCCAGGTAGGCAATAAACCCACATAATAACAGAGCGCCCGCCATATGGCCGATGCGATGTTTACGCCCCAGACAAAGTACAGTGAATATCACACTGACACCGAGCATGACCCAATAATCTCGCTGGAATGCTTCGGGGTTGATATCACCAGGGGACAGTAATGCGGGAACGCCTAATACAATAACGATATTAAAAATATTTGAGCCGATGATATTACCAACCGCCATATCATCTTCACCTTTCAATGCACCCGCGATGAACGTCGCCAATTCAGGTAAACTGGTACCAATAGCAATGACAGTCAGCCCGATGACCAACTCGCTGACTCCTGCGACTCTGGCGATAACAGTGGCATTGTCGATAATCATTTTGGCTGACAGCGGCAAAATAATGAAGGCCAGCACCAGCCACAATAATGCAACGGTATTACTGCTGTCTTGCGGCAACTCCGCTAATTGTTCGCGAGTGAAAATATCATTTCCTTGCGAATGTGCCAGACGGGCAATTTTTAGCATCAGGACAATAAACGCGGCGGCGGCCAAGAGCAAAATAACGCCATCGCCACGGCTAAGATGGTTATCTGCTAGCAAGAAACCACACAATACCGTCACGACCAACATCAAGGGTAACTCGCGACGTAAAATCTCTGAGCGCACTGTCAGTGGGCGTATCAGAGCGGCACCACCCACAATCAGCAAAAGATTGGTAATATTAGAACCCAGCACATTGCCAACAGCTATATCCGTTTGGTTATTCAGCGCCGCAGTGACGGACACAATCAGTTCCGGCAGCGAGGTGCCAATACCGACAATGGTTATCCCGATAATGAGTGGCGGGATACCGAAAGAACGGGCTAACACCGCTGCGCCATAAACTAATCGGTCAGCACCGTACACTAATAGCACCAAGCCAATGATTAATAGTGTTATCGCAAGAAACATGCAGAGTCCTTTATTGGGTATAATCCCGATCCGTTGGCATAAACTGGCTATTGGTAACCGATAGTCGACAGGGGAACAGATAGCTCACTGGTCAACATCGCTAAAAGCGCTTCACGCTATTTGAGGTTACCCCCTAATTTTGACTGTGAGAGCCAGAAAAGTAAAACTTATGGCAACTTTGGCTACGAAAAAGCGTTAATAAATTGTCAGAATACTTCTCAATTGCGCTCGTTAGCGCCATTTGCTGTAACATTGGCGCTAGATGAGTCATAAAAGGCCTAAGGGACGAATGATAATGAACCAACTGGCGTCGAATTTGATAGAGATCCGCGGGATGAGTTTTACCCGTGGTGAGCGTCCGATATTCGCCGATATCAACATGACGGTCCCGCGCGGCAAAGTCACGGCGATTATGGGGCCTTCGGGAATTGGTAAAACCACGCTGCTGCGCCTGATTGGCGGGCAACTTGCGCCAGATACCGGTGAAATCTGGTTCGATGGCGATAATATTCCGGCGCTTTCTCGTCAGCGTTTGTATGATGTGCGCAAGAAAATGAGCATGTTGTTTCAATCGGGGGCGTTATTCACCGATTTAACAGTATTTGAGAATGTGGCTTTCCCATTACGGGAGCATAGCCATTTACCTGAAGAGTTGCTGCATAGCACGGTGATGATGAAGTTAGAAGCCGTGGGGTTGCGTGGTGCGGCTAACTTAATGCCAGCTGAGCTTTCAGGCGGTATGGCTCGCCGTGCTGCGTTGGCGCGGGCAATTGCCCTTGATCCAGAATTGATTATGTTTGATGAGCCTTTTGTCGGTCAGGACCCTATTACCATGGGCGTACTGGTAAAACTGATTGATGAGCTGAATCATGCATTGGGAGTCACTTGTGTGGTGGTTTCCCACGATGTACCGGAAGTGCTGAGCATTGCTGATTATGCTTATATTGTGGCAGATCAGCATGTGATTGCTGAAGGAACACCCGAGCAGCTACAAGCCAATGACGATATGCGGGTGCGTCAGTTCCTTGATGGTATTGCCGACGGGCCGGTGCCGTTCCGTTTCCCGGCGGGTGATTATAAAACTGAGCTGTTAGGCTGATGGAGTATTCATGTTAGTACAGGCTTTGGCGTCTTTAGGTCGCCGGGGCATTAATGTCTGTGCATCCTTTGGTCGCGCAGGTTTAATGCTATTTAGTGCACTGGTTGGCCGGCCTGAACCACGAAAACAGTGGCCATTATTGGTCAAACAGCTATATAGCGTTGGGGTGCAATCCTTACTGATTATTGTGGTTTCCGGTCTGTTTATCGGTATGGTTTTGGGCTTGCAGGGCTTTTTGATCCTCACCACCTACAGTGCGGAAGCCAGCCTCGGGATGATGGTTTCTTTATCATTACTGCGAGAGTTGGGGCCAGTAGTGACGGCATTGCTCTTTGCTGGCCGCGCCGGTTCAGCCCTGACGGCAGAAATTGGTCTGATGAAAGCCACAGAGCAGATTTCCAGCCTGGAAATGATGGCGATTGACCCTCTGCGGCGGGTGGTTGCTCCCCGGTTCTGGGCGGGGCTTATCAGCATGCCATTATTGACCGCTATCTTTGTCGCTGTAGGCATCTGGGGCGGCTCTGTAGTCGGTGTCGACTGGAAGGGGATTGACGGCGGTTTCTTCTGGTCAGCGATGCAAAATGCCGTTGAGTGGCGTACAGATTTACTGAATTGCCTGATTAAAAGCCTGGTATTTGCTATTACCGTGACGTGGATTGCGCTATTCAACGGTTATGATGCTGTCCCAACATCTGAAGGGATTAGCCGGGCAACGACCCGTACTGTGGTGCATTCGTCACTGGCAGTATTGGGATTAGATTTTGTGCTGACAGCACTGATGTTTGGGAACTGAGTCGATGCAAACGAAGAAAAGTGAAGTCTGGGTAGGGGCGTTTATACTGATTGCTATTCTGGCGGTCGTGTTCCTCTGCTTAAAAGTGGCCGATATCAAAGCAGTGGGCAATCAGCCGACTTACCGGATTTATGCCAATTTTGACAATATTGGTGGCCTGAAAAACAATTCCCCAGTCAAAATTGGTGGTGTTGTGGTGGGGCGGGTCGCTGAGATAACACTGGATACCAAAAATTACAGCCCACGTGTGGCGATGGATATCCAGCAGCGCTATAACCATATCCCGGACACCAGCTCCCTGGCGGTACGCACTTCAGGTTTATTGGGTGAACAGTTCTTGGCACTCAATGTCGGCTTTGAAGACCCCGATATGGGTACCGGTATTTTGAAAGATGGTGGCGTTATTCAAGACACCAAATCTGCATTGGTTCTGGAAGACCTTATCGGCCAGTTCTTGTACAAGAGTGGCGGTGATGGTAATTCTGGTACGCCAGCCAGTGAGCCAGCAGCAGCACCTGCGGCAGCAAATGGCGGCTTACCTGCAACCCAACATCCTTAAGAGGGTATCTGAATGTTTAAACGTTTACTTATGGTCGCATTGTTGGTGGTCGCGCCACTGGCGAATGCTGTCGATCAGACCAACCCATACCGTCTGATGGATGAAGCCGCGCAAAGAACCTTCACGCGCCTGAAAACTGAACAAGCGAAAATTAAACAGAATCCAGACTATTTGCGCACCATCGTTCGTGAAGAGTTATTGCCATTCGTTCAGATTAAATATGCCGGTGCATTAGTGCTGGGCAGCTATTACAAAGCCGCTACGCCTGCACAGCGCGAGGCGTATTTCAATGCATTCAGCCAATATCTGGAACAGGCATATGGCCAGGCCTTGGCGTTATATCACGGCCAAACTTACGATGTGGCACCAGACCAACCGCTGGGTGATGCCAATATCGTTGCCATTCGCGTAACCATCCTTGATCCTAATGGCCGTCCGCCAGTGCGTTTAGATTTCCAGTGGCGTAAAAATAGCCAAACTGGCCACTGGCAGGCGTATGACATGATAGCCGAAGGGGTTAGCATGATCAGCACCAAGCAAAATGAGTGGGCTTCTATCTTGCGTCAGAAAGGTGTGGATGGTTTGACTCAACAATTGCTGATTGCCGCGAAACAGCCAATAACGCTGGATAAGCAGTGATTATGGCAGATGAGCTGAATTGGCAGTCGCAGCAGGAAACGCTGGTACTGCAAGGTGAATTGGATCGCGAAACGCTGTTACCTCTGTGGCAACAGCGTGAAGTACTGTTGGCCGATAAGTCGCGCATTGATGTGAGCCAATTACGGCGTGTTGACTCATCTGGTCTGGCTCTGCTGGTTCACTTTCGTGAACTGCGCAGCAAACAAGGGGGCTCCCTGGCGATTATCGGTGTCAGTGATCGGCTATCTACCTTGATTGAACTGTACAATCTGCGTGACGTCATCCCGGTAGAAACAGTTATTCCAGTAGAAACAGTTAGCCCAGTAGAAGCAAACAACGCATAGCAAGTGGCATTAAGTTAGCGCTATTTTGTGTCGTTTACTCCCAAAGCAAATAACTAAAGTTTTCAAGCCTCTGTGTGCAATAGCAAAACAGGGGCTTTTCTTTAGTTTCAGAGAAAGCCGTATTCCACTAATATGTTGAGCTGGCTATGCTCCTTATAAAATAGAATGAATCTTATGGATACTAACGAAATTAAAGACGTGCTGATGCGAGCATTGGCATTACAAGAAGCACATGTTACCGGTGACGGCAGCCACTTTCAGGTGATTGCTGTGGGTGAGTTATTTGCCGATATGAGCCGGGTGAAAAAACAGCAGGCTGTGTATGCGCCTTTGATGGAATATATCGCTGATAACCGTATTCATGCCTTATCGATTAAGGCTTATACGCCACAAGAGTGGCAGCGGGATCGCAAACTAAACGGCTTTTAATGCTACTGGCTTCAAAACTGCCTACAGTCTGGCCGGCAGTTTCTTAAGCGGGCAGTGAATTCGAATTTGCTGATCAGTATTTTGACAACAACCAATATTTTGACAACAAAGAGTGGTCACAATGGATAAGTTTCGTGTGCAGGGGCGGACTCGCCTAAGCGGTGAAGTCACCATTTCCGGAGCGAAAAACGCGGCATTACCGATATTGTTTGCTGCGTTATTGGCGGAAGACCCGGTCGAGTTGCAAAATGTCCCAAAGCTAAAAGACATTGATACCACCATTAAGTTGCTGAGCCAATTAGGCGTTAAAATTGAGCGTGATGCTGCTTCCGGCTCTGTTTTTGTTGATGCTAGTGGTGTGGACGAGTTCTGCGCACCGTACGATTTGGTTAAGACCATGCGTGCTTCTATTTGGGCATTGGGGCCACTGGTTGCGCGCTTTGGTAAAGGGCAAGTCTCATTACCGGGCGGTTGTGCTATCGGTGCGCGTCCGGTCGATTTGCATATCACCGGTTTGGAACAGCTGAGCGCTGAAATCAAGCTGGAAGAAGGTTACGTTAAAGCCTCCGTCAATGGTCGTCTGAAAGCAGCACATATCGTCATGGATAAAGTCAGCGTTGGCGCAACCGTGACCATTATGAGCGCGGCAACCTTGGCGGAAGGCACCACTGTCATTGAAAACGCTGCTCGCGAGCCAGAAATTGTCGATACAGCGAATTTCTTGAATACGCTGGGCGCTAAAATCACTGGTGCAGGTACCGACCGCATTACCATCGAAGGCGTTGCTCGCTTGGGTGGCGGTGTGTATCGAGTGCTGCCAGACCGTATTGAAACCGGGACTTTCCTGGTTGCGGCTGCTATCTCTGGCGGCAAAGTGGTTTGTCGTCAGACTCGCCCTGATACGCTGGATGCCGTATTGGCTAAACTGCGCGAAGCAGGTGCTGATATTGAAGTCGGCGACGACTGGATAAGCCTGGATATGCATGGCAAACGCCCTAAAGCGGTTACTTTGCGAACGGCTCCGCACCCAGGTTTCCCAACCGATATGCAGGCGCAGTTCAGCTTATTGAATTTAGTGGCTGAAGGGACGGGTGTCATCACCGAAACGATTTTCGAAAACCGTTTTATGCATGTGCCAGAACTGATTCGTATGGGCGCACATGCAGAAATCGAGAGCAATACTGTGATTTGCTATGGTGTTGAGCAACTATCTGGTGCTCAGGTCATGGCAACCGATTTGCGTGCTTCTGCTAGTTTAGTTCTAGCGGGTTGTATTGCTGACGGGGTAACGATTGTTGACCGTATTTATCATATCGACCGTGGTTATGAAGGTATCGAAGATAAATTGCGTGCGTTAGGCGCTAAAATCGAACGGGTAAAAGGCGAATAAGCCTTTGCTGACCGCGTCATAAAAAATGCCAGCCGATGATATCGAGCTGGCATTTTTTTAGCCATACATAACAGAACTTATGGCGCAGGTTGCTGGCTAAGAACTTCGTTTTGATCCAATTCGGTGATGGTGATTTGTGCCGTGATTTGTTGGCCATTGCGTAATAATAAAACCGGAATGGTGGTTCCAGGGCGAATCTCTGCCACCTGATCCATTGTTTCTATCACGGATGTTGCAGGTTTATTATTTACGCTAAGAATAATATCGCCCACTTGTAAGTTGGCATTAGCCGCCGGGCCACTTGGCGATATCTTGTTCACTTTAATGCCGTGGATTCGCTCGCCGCTATTGCCACTGGCATTGAATGGCGGATATTCTTCGCCAGTAATCCCAATATAGCCACGAATAACTCGTCCATCACGAATGAGTTTTTCCATCACTTTGGTTGCGAGCGCTGTCGGGATGGCAAAGCCAATCCCTTCTGGGGTTTCGCCATTGCTGCTTTTATCAAAGGACAGCGTGTTAATCCCCATCAATTCACCCAGCGTATTGACCAACGCCCCACCGGAGTTACCCTGGTTGATTGAGGCATCTGTCTGAAGGAAGTTTTGCCGCCCAGAATCGCTTAAACCAATGCGCCCAGTGGCACTGATAATCCCTTGTGTGACGGTTTGACCGAGATTATAGGGGTTACCGATTGCCAGCACGACGTCACCAATGTGTGGCGCACGATTAATATTAATGGGAATCACGGGCAGGTTTACGGCATCAATTTTCAAAACGGCTAAATCAGTCAAATTATCTGAACCGACCAGCAATGCTTCAGATATACGGCCATTTTGTAATGCGACAATGATTTGTTCAGCATTATTGATAACGTGTTTATTGGTAAGGATATAACCCTTGTCACTCATGATGACGCCAGAACCTAGAGTGCGAATGGCTAATCCATCCTGAGTGGGGCTTAGGCTACGGTTATAAACATTAACAACGGCAGGTGCAGCTCTACGTACTGCCTGGTTATAACTGGCAGGAACCTCTTCATCTACGCTATCACCATTGCCGGAAAAAAAGTGACCCGGACTACGGAGCATAGGCATTGCGACCAGCAAGATACCGGCAACAATTAGCCCCAAAATAATAGAACGCAATAGCTTAAGAAACATGAATTTTAAGGCATAAATGAATAGGTAACCGGAGAATAGCATGAGTTTGACGGACACAGCATTGTGCTGTGTCCGATTTTTCTGCAAATTAGCGGATTAATAGATAAATATTCTCTTCACCGCGCACAATATTCAGTGCAATAACAGCTGGTTTGGCTTCGATAGCTTTACGTAACTCAGCGATATCCTTAACTCGCACACGGTTTACAGCAATTATCACATCGTCTTTCTGCAAACCAGACTGTGCTGCTGGAGAACCTTTCGTCACGTTTTCAACTTTAACCCCCTTGCTGCCACCTTTGATTTCACCATTGCTCAGCGATGCACCCTGCAACGATGGTGATAAGGTATCAGCACTGGTCGATGTTGGGCTGCTGTTCTCCAGTGTGACGGTGACTTCCAGTGGTTTACCCTCGCGCAGTAAGCCCACTTTAATGGCTTTACCCGGCCCGGTGGTACCCACTTTGGCGCGTAACTCAGCAAAACTGCTGATAGGTTTGCCGTCTACAGAAACCAACACGTCGCCCGCTTTTATGCCCGCTTTAGACGCTGCGGATTTTGGCATGACTTCACTGACAAAAGCACCGCGCTGAGCATCAATGTTAAAGGCTTTTGCCATGTCAGCGGTCATTTCACTACCACGAATACCCAGAAGGCCGCGCTTCACTTCGCCAAACTCAATCAGCTGCTGGCTGAGGTTTTGCGCCATGTTGCTTGGGATCGCGAAACCGATACCAATGTTACCGCCGCCTGGAGCCAAAATGGCGGTGTTAATCCCAATCAATTCGCCGTTTAGGTTAACCAGCGCACCGCCCGAGTTACCGCGGTTGATAGAGGCATCAGTCTGAATAAAGTTTTCTAACCCTTCCAGATTCAAACCACTGCGGCCCAGTGCGGAAATAATACCCGAGGTCGCAGTTTGCCCCAGACCAAATGGGTTGCCCACGGCGACTGCAAAGTCACCGACTCGCAGGTTGTCAGAATCTGCGATTTTAATGGCGGTCAGATTCTTGGCATCGGTTAGTTGTAATAAAGCGATATCAGTTTGTTCGTCACGGCCCAGCAGTTTGGCATCATATTCACGGCCATCATTGAGCTGAACACGAATTTTATCTGCGTTATTGATAACGTGGTTATTGGTTAAGATATAACCTTTTTCCGCGTTAATGATGACACCAGATCCTAAGCCTTCAAATGGGCGATTGCTCTCTTTGCCGGTTGGCGCATTGGGGCCAAAAAAGAATTTGAACTCTTCTGGCAAGCGCTGCTGCTGTGCCTGAGTGCCAGAGACGTGAACGCTGACGACCGCTGGCAACACCTTTTCTAACATAGGGGCCAGGCTTGGGACTGATTGCCCTGCGACGGCTGCAGGAAGAGCTGCTGCGTTCACCATAGGAACAGATGCGAGACCTAAGCCGACACTCATTGCCAACGCACTAAGAAATAATGACTTTTTCTTCATTGATTTAAACTCTCTCAATACCTAACGGTGAATGAATAGGGGTGATGGCTGCTACAGGCCCGTTGTAAATTCAGACTCTGAATTAGCTAAAAAATTCACTTATTTCAAAAGGCTACTGCTGTTCTAAAAATAAGCACCCTAAGATGTCACTTGATATAGGGGTTAGGATAAAGCAATTCAAGAAGAGGTAAGTATAGAAGTGTAAATGTGCTGACTACAGCGGTGAGTGCTGTAGTCAGCTTGATATGTCGTAATCAGCTTAATGTCAGTACTTAGTCTCGGGTCTGATGTTCCGGACGTAGTAAGCCTGATGCCCCTTCGGAGTAATCGCGAGGTGGCATTTTGACCGGTGCCTGATCATTATCAGCTTCAGATTCTGTCAGACGGTAGCGGAACGGATTATCTTGCATTGGCAAGTCCGGCAATAAGTTATTGGAGCTTTTCGCCATATGCTGATAAAGCTGGCGATAGTCGCGAGCCATGTTATCAAGCAATTCGGCACTGCGGGCAAAATGCCCAACCAGTTCCTGACGGTATTCTTCCAGATCTGTTTTGCTCTTCTCCAGCTCATTTTGCAGCACTTGCTGCTGACGCAATTTACGGTTGCCAAAGCGCATAGCCACCGCGCCAATCACAATACCAACAACCAACCCAATAAGCGCATACTCCCAGGTCATGATGACTCCTTTTTTGACTTCATTGTTCAGCAGGGCTTTTTCACTTAATAATACCCACTATAACCGTTAACCTTGTCTGAGTGGAATCCTGATGCAACTTTGCCTATGGTTATCAGGTTTTTTCCGCAGTGACCGAGTCGGTAAATGCTGCGATTGCCCGATAAATCAGCAAGAAAGTACCGTAAAAAGTAGATAATTATTTTATCAGGGATTATTGATAAACATGCAACCGAGTTCACCTATAGCACTTTACCAGCAGGCAATTGATGCCGGCGACTACCAACCAGACGACGTCCAACGGCGCACCGTAGCACGGTTGGACACCCTATATCGGGAACTGAATCAACACCACAGTGCCCCTGCGGTTAATAACGGTATACGCGGGCGTTTGGGGCGTTTACTGGGCCGCAGCGTGTCCAAGACGTCAATACGCCCGGCTCAGGGCTTGTACATGTGGGGCGGCGTCGGGCGGGGCAAAACCTGGCTGATGGATATGTTTTTCCACAGTTTGCCGGGTGATCGTAAGCTACGTCTGCATTTTCACCGTTTTATGTTGCGAGTGCATCAAGAACTAACCACATTGCAAGGTCATGAAAATCCGTTAGAAATTATTGCTGATGGCTTCAAAGCGCAGACTGATGTGCTGTGCTTTGATGAATTCTTTGTTTCGGATATTACTGATGCCATGCTGCTGGCAACATTGCTGGAAGCACTGTTTGCGCGCGGCATCACTCTGGTTGCCACATCCAATATTCCGCCGGATGACTTGTATCGCAACGGTTTACAACGAGCGCGTTTTATACCTGCCATCGAACTGATTAAACAATATTGTGATGTGATGAATGTCGATGCCGGTATTGACTATCGTCTGCGTACATTGACTCAGGCAAATCTGTATTTGACGCCGCTCAATCCACAAACCGAGCGGGCTATGGAGGAGATTTTCGTCAAACTTGCAGGTCTTGCGGGTAAAGAGAAAGAGGGCGAAAAAGCACCTGTTCTAGAGGTCAATCACCGGCCTTTGCTTGCCATCTGCTCGGCGCAAGGCGTGTTGGCAGTGGACTTTCACACATTGTGTGAAGAGGCGCGCAGCCAACTTGATTACATCGCATTGTCTAAGCTTTATCACACCGTATTGCTGCATAATGTCCACAAAATGGCGACGCAAGATGAAAATACCGCTCGACGTTTTTTGGCATTAGTTGATGAGTTTTATGAGCGGCGGGTGAAATTGATCATTGCAGCGGAAGCATCAATGTTCGAAATTTATTGCGGTGAGCGACTTAAATTTGAATATCAGCGCTGTTTATCACGGCTACAAGAGATGCAAAGTGAGGAATACCTCTCTTTACCGCATTTGCCGTAACCTCACTTGTGGTAAAGCTATCTGCGCCGCAGTTATTCACTTTTAACCCACTAAAATGCTATTCTGTGGTGGGCGATTGTTCTTCGCCCTAACTTAACATGTTTAATTTATACCTTTCTTGCCAAAAACAGTTCGATCTTTGACGTCGACTTCTCTATAATCTTGCGACCCCACGTTACAACAAAGTTTTTTTCCCAGAACTTTGTATAGTGCCAGCATTGGCTATTCGAAGGGGTAGGTTTGCTGGACTGATGGTCGTGTGAGCCTCAACTGTTTTTGAACGTTTGGGTGTTCACCAACGTGTAACTTATTAATTGGGTAAGCTTTTATAATGAAAACTTTCACAGCTAAACCAGAAACTGTAAAACGCGACTGGTATGTTGTTGACGCGACGGATAAGACCTTGGGTCGCCTCGCTACTGAACTGGCTAGTCGCTTACGCGGCAAGCATAAAGCGGAATACACCCCGCACGTCGATACTGGTGATTACATCATCGTTCTGAACGCAGAAAAAGTTGCCGTAACCGGTAACAAGCGTACAGACAAGATTTATTACCGTCACACCGGTCACATCGGTGGTATCAAACAAGCGACCTTTGAAGAGATGATTGCCCGCAGTCCTGAGCGTGTGATTGAAATCGCGGTTAAAGGCATGCTGCCGAAGGGTCCGCTGGGCCGTGCAATGTATCGTAAACTTAAAGTTTATGCAGGTACTGAGCACAATCATGCGGCACAGCAACCGCAAGTTCTGGACATTTAATCGGGATTATGGCAATGGCTGAAAATCAATACTACGGCACTGGTCGCCGCAAAAGTTCTGCTGCACGCGTTTTTCTTAAGCCGGGCAGCGGTAATATCGTCATTAACCAACGTAGCATCGAAGAGTACTTCGGTCGCGAAACTGGCCGTATGGTTGTTATGCAACCGCTAGTACTGCTGGATATGGTTAGCAAGTTTGACATGTACATCACTGTTAAAGGTGGTGGTATTTCTGGTCAGGCTGGTGCTATCCGTCACGGTATCACCCGTGCACTGATGGAATATGACGAGTCTCTACGTGGTGAACTGCGTAAAGCTGGCTTCGTAACGCGTGATGCGCGTGAAGTTGAGCGTAAGAAAGTGGGTCTGCGTAAAGCACGTCGTCGTCCACAGTTCTCCAAGCGTTAATTTTTTGCCGTTATGGCAGCAGATTAATGGTAAAAACCCGGTGTCTCACCGGGTTTTTTTATTGATGTAAAACAAAATAAATAGCTGAAAAACACACTTCCACCATTTTATTCATTATATTTTTACCGCTAAGCTGTTGTCTGATAGACAATTGTTGATGAAATCGCAGCAGCATCCCCACAAAACATGCAAAATCTGGTAAACTATCACCCACTTTTGTGCCTGTTCGGCGAACTGTTGGCGTCCGTGTATCTCCCTGGCTGAATTATTCTCTCGACCAAGGCTTATTTACGGCAGCAACTACCTTGATTGCGAACCGGCGGTAAAACGACTCAGGATAGCAACGTCACCGTGGGCTATTCGCATTGTTTTCTAGATAATCTTGGAGGTTTTCATGGCTGTCGCTGCCAACAAACGTTCGGTAATGACGCTGTTTTCCGGCCCGACCGACATTTTTAGCCATCAAGTACGTATCGTACTGGCGGAGAAAGGTGTCAGTGTTGAGATTGAGCAGGTTGAAGCTGATAATCTGCCGCAGGACCTGATTGACCTCAATCCTTACCGTACAGTTCCTACTTTGGTCGACCGTGAGCTGACTCTGTATGAATCCCGTATCATCATGGAATATTTGGATGAGCGTTTTCCTCACCCACCATTGATGCCGGTATACCCTGTTGCTCGTGGTAGCAGCCGCTTGATGATGCACCGTATTGAGCATGACTGGTATTCCCTGCTGCACAAAATCGAGCAAGGTAATGCACAGGAAGCAGAAGCTGCACGTAAACAGTTGCGTGAAGAACTATTGTCTATCGCTCCAGTGTTTAATGAAACACCTTACTTCATGAGCGAAGAGTTCAGTCTGGTTGATTGCTACCTGGCTCCGTTGCTGTGGCGTTTGCCAGAATTAGGCATTGAATTCACCGGTGCGGGTTCTAAAGAGCTGAAAGGCTATATGACTCGAGTGTTTGAGCGTGATGCATTCCTGGCTTCTCTGACTGAAGCTGAACGTGAAATGCGCCTGCAAACCCGGGGTTAATTTTTATGGCGACGTCTGATATGTCTCCGCGCCGTCCTTACCTGTTGCGCGCATTCTATGAGTGGTTGATTGATAATCAACTGACTCCACATCTGGTTGTGGATGTCACCCGGCCGGGTGTCTCGGTGCCAATGGAGTTCGCCCGTGATGGGCAAATTGTATTGAATGTGGCGCCGCGTGCCGTGGCTAATCTGGAATTGGGTAATGAAGGTGTGAGTTTCAATGCCCGTTTTGGCGGTATTCCCTGTCAAGTTACTGTCCCTATGGGGGCGGTGATGGCAATCTATGCGCGTGAAAATGGTTCTGGCACTATGTTTGAACCTGAAGAAGCTTACGATTCTGATGCTGATGGTAATTTTGTCGGCATGGAAGAGGAAGATGACGAGACTACACCGACAGAAAATTTGATGTTGGTAACGGACGATACTCAAGCCCCGCAGGGTGAGGGTAACTCACCAGATGATGAGCCGCCGCAACCGCCACGCAGTGGTGGTCGTCCAGCGTTACGCGTCGTTAAGTAGTCGCCTTCATTTCTCGGGCAAATAGACTGTTTTTTGGACAAACAATCGGGGCGGCTTTGGCCGCCCTAATTATTTATATTGCACCATTACCATTAAGATAACTTTTTCAATTCTGCCAGGCAGCTATCACGCTGGCTCATCATGTCACTATTTCTGATAGTTGACAGAGTATGAGTGGCGCGCTGTTGAAAGCTGGCTTTTGCAGCACTGTCTTTAGCATCGGCTGGTGCAGTACAAATCTCTGATAATGTGAGTGTTTTGCTGTCACTTACTGCTTTTAGTACTGCGGCTGGATTATAAATTAGCGCCGAAGAGAGGGCTGATTTTATTCCCGCAGTGAAACTCGCATTACCACCATCGGCCAGTTTAGGGGCCATGGCAATCCAGTTATCATCACCCAGCTTGATATTATTCTCGACCGCAGGTAACTGCCCCGCTTTTGCCAGTTCCGCCACCACAGCCCGAGCACCTCGAGCCTCAATATTATAACCAACTTCTTGATAATTAAGTGACATTGCTAATGCGCTGCCGCTGATAGCCAGCAAACCGCCAGCAATGAAAAGTAAGTGAGATTTCATAACAGATGATCCTTTCTTTAAAACAAGGCGTAACAATGTGTATAAGAAAATAGCTGTGTCGGGCCGGGAAGTGTTGGCCCATAAAGTATAAATAAATCTAAACTCGGCCCTTACTATAGCGCTTCATGGTCAAAATGCTGCAAATAAGGCGGGCTGAGATTGTTACAAAATCTTGAGTGAATGACGTTGCGCGCGAAAAAAACACAATAAAAAGGGCTGGATAACCAGCCCTGAGGTTAATGACAAAGTGCCCGTAACGGTGAAAACAGGCAGATCGTAAAGACGCCGTAAACCCATCCCTGGGGGCTCGACCCGCGCCATCCTTGGCGCGGACGCTTTACTCTTCTACCTGCCTTCACCTTGCAAGATCGAGTTATCGAGGTTTGTCAGCAGTCTGAGGGCTGGATAACCAGCCCTCGATGTTTTTGGATGTATATGGCAGGAGCTTTGGTATCAGACTTCCAAATAATTCATGATGCCTTCTGCTGCTTTGCGGCCTTCAGCAATGGCGGTCACGACTAAATCAGAGCCACGAACAATATCACCACCGGCAAAGATTTTTGGGTTGCTGGTCTGGAAGGCATTATCAGTGCGCTCTGGTGCCACAACACGGCCTTGTTTATCCAATGCTACGTCATGAGCGGCCAGCCATTCCATGCTGTGCGGGCGGAAGCCAAATGCCATAACCACAGCATCTGCTGGCAGAACATGTTCTGAGCCTGGGATCTGCTCAGCCATGCGACGCCCCTGTGCATCTGGCGCACCCAGTTGGGTTCGAACCATCTTCACACCACAGACTTTGCCGTTACTGTTCACTTCGATACTCAAAGGTTGCAGGTTGAATTTAAATTCAACGCCTTCCTCACGCGCATTTTTCACTTCCCGCTTGGAACCCGGCATGTTGGCTTCATCACGGCGGTAGGCGCAAACGACGTCAGTTGCCCCTTGGCGAATGGAGGAACGTACACAGTCCATCGCGGTATCACCACCACCCAGCACCACGACACGTTTACCTTGCATATTGATATAAGGTTCGTGAGGTGCAGCATCGTAACCCATCAGCTGCTTGGTATTGGCGATCAGGAATGGTAGCGCATCATATACTCCAGATGCATCTTCGTTCTCCAGGCCACCCCGCATGGATTGGTAAGTACCCACACCGAGGAACACTGCGTCATACTCTTGCAACAGCGCATCCATAGTGATGTCTTTGCCGACTTCGGTATTTAATTGGAATTCAATACCCATCTCGGAGAAGATTTTGCGGCGCTTAATCATCACTTCTTTTTCCAGCTTAAAGGCCGGAATACCAAAGGTCAGCAAACCACCAATTTCTGGATGACGGTCAAACACCACCGCTTGTACACCGTTACGCGCCAGTACATCGGCACAGGCCAGCCCGGCAGGGCCAGCCCCAATCACCGCCACACGTTTACCGGTCGGGTGAACATGAGACATATCAGGTTTCCAGCCCATCTCAATGGCTTTGTCACTGATATAGCGCTCGATATTACCGATGGTCACCGCGCCGAACTCGTCATTCAGAGTACAAGACCCTTCACACAAGCGGTCTTGCGGGCATACGCGGCCACAAACTTCTGGCAAGCTATTGGTTTGATGGGCAAGATCCGCGGCTTCCATAATTCGCCCTTCGTTGGCCAGTTTCAGCCAGTTAGGGATGTAGTTATGCACCGGGCATTTCCATTCGCAATAGGGGTTACCGCACGACAAACAGCGGTCTGCCTGTGCTTTAGCCTGTGTTTCCGAGAATGGCTCGTAAATCTCAACAAATTCAATTTTACGGATCTTCAGCGGCTTTTTCGGCGGATCTACGCGCTGTAGGTCGATAAACTGATAAACATTCTGACTCATTTCAACCCCTTACTGCGCTTGAACCCGCAGCTCAGCTGCGGAACGGCTACGGTGGCCCAACAGTGCTTTCACATCGCTGGATTTCGGTTTAACCAAAGCAAACTTGGTCACCCATTCCGGCCAGTTAGCCAGAATTTCTTCACCACGGCTAGAACCCGTCAACTGCACATGCTCAGTGATCAGGCCGCGCAGATGCTCTTCATGGATTGCCAATTGATCAACATCCAGAACCTCAACCAGCTCAGGGTTAACACGTTTACGGAATTCACCATCTTCATCAAGGACATAAGCGAAACCACCGGTCATACCGGCACCGAAGTTAATTCCGGTACGGCCCAGTACGCAAACAATCCCACCAGTCATATATTCACAACCGTTATCGCCGATACCTTCCACGACGGTAATCGCCCCGGAGTTACGTACCGCGAAACGCTCACCGGCACGACCAGCAGCGAACAACTTGCCGCCAGTGGCACCATATAGACAAGTGTTGCCGACAATGC
Organism: Yersinia sp. 22-579; assembly: GCF_030433455.1. Classification (NCBI taxonomy): domain Bacteria; kingdom Pseudomonadati; phylum Pseudomonadota; class Gammaproteobacteria; order Enterobacterales; family Yersiniaceae; genus Yersinia; species Yersinia sp. 22-579. Next base: position 85,589 of record NZ_JAUJTZ010000017.1, read on the forward strand.
TGGCTTCGTGGCTGCGGAAGTTGGAACCCACAGGAGGGCGCACCGCAATGCGGCCACCGGCCATGCCTTTACCGACATAGTCATTGGCATCGCCTGTTAGGGTCAGCTCAACGCCACCGGCATTCCACACCCCAAAGCTCTGACCGGCAGTACCGGAGAAGTAGGCTTTGATAGGATCGGTTGCCAGCCCTTGGTCGCCATGCTTGGTGGCAATCGCGCCAGATAACGCTGCACCCACGGAACGGTCGGTGTTGCGGATATCAAAGTAAAACGTCTTGCTCTGTTTGGCTTCAATATACGGCTCGGCTTGCGCCAACAACTCTTTGTTCAATAAGCCTTTATCGAACGGTGGATTATTTTCGGTGCAATACAGCGCTTTGCCTGGATGTGGCGTTGCTGTTTTCAGCATTGGCGACAGATCCAGTTTGTTTTGTTTGGCTGAGATGCCATCAAGTTCCAACAGCATGTCGGTACGGCCAATCAAATCAACCAGTTGGCTCACACCCAGCTCAGCCATGATTTCACGGGTTTCACGGGCAATAAACTGGAAGTAGTTCACTACACGCTCAGGTAAGCCGTGGTAATGGTCACGACGCAGCTTTTCATCCTGGGTTGCTACACCTGTTGCGCAGTTATTCAGGTGGCAAATACGTAAGTATTTACAACCCAGTGCCACCATAGGGCCAGTACCGAAACCGAAGCTTTCTGCACCCAGAATCGCTGCTTTAACAATATCAACACCAGTTTTTAGACCACCATCCACTTGCAGGCGGATTTTATGGCGCAGGCCGTTGGCAACCAGTGCTTGTTGTGTTTCCACCAGCCCCAGTTCCCACGGGCAACCCGCATATTTCACTGAGGACAGCGGGCTGGCACCGGTACCACCGTCGTATCCTGCAATAGTAATCAGGTCGGCATAGGCTTTTGCCACACCGGTTGCAATGGTGCCAACACCGGGTTCAGAAACCAGTTTCACCGAAATCATTGCTTTCGGGTTGACCTGTTTCAAGTCGAAAATCAGCTGTGCCAAGTCTTCGATTGAATAAATATCATGGTGCGGTGGTGGGGAAATCAAGGTCACACCCGGCACGGAATAACGCAGTTTGGCGATATACGGCGTGACTTTATCACCCGGTAATTGGCCGCCTTCACCCGGTTTTGCACCTTGCGCTACTTTGATTTGGATAACATCAGCATTTACTAAATACGCTGGTGTGACACCGAAACGGCCTGATGCTACCTGCTTGATACGGGACACCTTATTGGTGCCGTAACGTGCTGGGTCTTCGCCGCCTTCACCGGAGTTGGAGAACCCGCCGAGGCTGTTCATAGCGATGGCTAATGATTCATGGGCTTCCGGGCTGAGTGCGCCGATAGACATGGCTGCAGTATCAAAGCGCTTAAACAAAGATTCAGCCGGTTCAACCTGATCCACTGGGATCGGGGTGCCTTGCGGTTTGATGGCCAGCAGATCGCGCAACGTGGCTACCGGGCGCTCATTTACCAGTTTGGCGTAAACCTGATAATCACTGTATTCGCCGCTGTGAACCGCAGTTTGTAAGGTGCTGACCACATCCGGGTTATACGCATGGTATTCGCCGTTGTGGACAAATTTCAGTAACCCGCCCTGATCCAGTAGCTTGCGTTTCAGCCAGGCACGTTTGGACAGATTCTGTAAATCCTGTTGGAAATCACTGAAACTGGCTCCGCCGATGCGGCTAACCACGCCCTGGAAACACAGGTTGGTCAGGTCACGATGCAGGCCAACGGCTTCAAACAGTTTGGCGCAACGGTATGATGCCACGGTTGAAATGCCCATTTTGGACATGATTTTGTACAGCCCTTTATTGATACCGTTACGATAGTTCAGCATCACATCGCGATACTTCTTATCAATAGCTTGGGTATCAACCAATTTAGCCAGTGATTCATAAGCTAAATAAGGGTAAATCGCAGTAGCACCAAAACCGAGCAATACCGCGAAGTGATGTGGGTCGCGGGCGCTGGCGGTTTCAACAATAATGTTGGCATCGCAACGCAGGTTTTTTTCTACCAGGCGAGTCTGCACCGCGCCAACGGCCATAGGAGCCGGAACCGGCAAGCGGTTAGGTGCAATAGCACGGTCTGATAGCACCAGCATCACGGCACCATCACGTACTTTGCGTTCAGCCTCTTCGCACAAGGCCAAAACCGCTTGTTCCAGATCAGTTTCTGCGGGGTCAAAGGTGAGATCCAGCCGATCAGCGCGGTAGTGTTCCCCTTCCAGCGTGGTTAACTGCTGGAAGTCAGAGAACAGCAAAATCGGAGATTTAAAGCTCAGACGGTGCGCCTGACCTTCAGCTTCGCAGAACACGTTCATTTCACGGCCAATACTGGTCGCCAGCGACATCACGTGTGCTTCACGCAGCGGATCGATTGGTGGGTTGGTGACCTGCGCAAATTGCTGGCGGAAGTAATCGTAAATAATACGCGGGCCGCTGGAAAGCACGGCAAATGGGGTGTCATCACCCATTGAACCTGTCGCTTCCTGACCGATTTCACCCAGCACGCGGATGACTTGATCCAGCTCTTCACTGCTGTAACCGAATTGCTTTTGATAGGTTTCGAGCTGTGAGTCATCTAACTGGCGGCTACCTACCTGATCTTCTGGCAGATCTTCGAATGGCACCAGGCGCTTAACGTTCTTCTCCATCCACTCTTTATACGGATGGCGGCTTTTCAGATCGTTATCTGTTTCGGCGGAATGCAGGATCTTGCCGCTGCGGGTGTCGATAACCATCAGTTCACCGGGGCCAACACGGCCTTTCTCCACCACTTCATCGGGCTGGTAATCCCAGATACCGACTTCAGAAGCGCAGGTGATGAGTTTATCTTTGGTGATGACATAGCGCGCCGGGCGCAGGCCATTACGGTCAAGGTTACAGGCAGCATAGCGGCCATCTGACATCACAATCCCGGCCGGGCCATCCCATGGCTCCATATGCATGGAGTTGAAGTCAAAGAAGGCGCGCAGGTCGGTATCCATATCCGGGTTGTTCTGCCAGGCCGGTGGCACTAACAGACGCATAGCACGAATCAAGTCCATCCCGCCACTGAGGAACAGCTCCAGCATGTTATCCAGTGAACTGGAGTCCGAGCCGGTCTCATTGACGAAAGGAGCCGCATCCTGCAAATCGGGGATTAATGGCGTTTTGAATTTGTAAGCGCGTGCCCGCGCCCATTGGCGGTTACCGGCGATAGTGTTGATTTCGCCATTGTGCGCCAGATAGCGGAATGGTTGAGCCAGTGGCCAGCGCGGCACGGTGTTGGTTGAGAAGCGCTGATGGAACAGGCAGATAGCCGATTCCATGCGCAGATCAGCCAAATCAAGATAAAAACGCGGCAGATCCGCAGGCATACATAAGCCTTTATAGATCGTGACCAGGTTTGAGAAACTACAAACGTAGAAATCTTTGTCGTTTGCAATGCGTTTCTCAATACGGCGACGCGCCACAAACAGGCGACGTTCCATATCACGTGGACGCCAGCCCGCAGGGGCGTTCACAAAAATTTGTTCAATCCGAGGCAGGGAGGAGAGGGCGATTTCACCAAGAACATCTGGGTTGGTCGGCACTTCACGCCAGCCGATAATCGACAGCGTTTCGTTTTGCAATTCTTCTTCTACAATGCGGCGGCTTGCCTTGGCGAGTTCTTCGTCCTGACTGAGAAACATCATGCCGACGGCATAGTTTTTGGCCAAACGCCATCCGCGTTCTTCTGCGACCATCCGGAAAAAACGATCCGGTTTTTGTAATAGCAGGCCACAACCGTCGCCGGTCTTGCCATCAGCAAGTATCGCGCCACGGTGTTGCATGCGGGCCAGTGCGTGTATTGCGGTACGCACGACCTTATGGCTAGGTTCGCCTTCTATGTGGGCGATTAGGCCGAAACCACAGTTGTCCCTCTCAAGGGATTTATCGTACAACATATCAGTGAACCTCCCCAGGCTCTGCGAGACTCTCACAAACCGACTCCAGAAGGCCATCTCGACATCAGGCGGGCTGGGCTGACAGGCGCGTATTTCGCGGCAAATCTGCTTTTCCGCCCTCCGGCAATGGCCTCTTGTGACGGTTCTCACAAGTGGTATAAGACTTGTTTTAAGAGGGAGTCTTAAATTACTGCATAATTATGACTAGACGTTTGCCCGTCTAGAAAGCTTCCAGCGGACTTCCAACTTAGCGAGAAAGAATACTCAGGTCAAATATAGGCTTAAGAACTATCTTTAAGGTAATAAAGAGGTTTATGACAATGAAAAATATGAATTTATTGGCATTTTTTCATGCCGCGATGCTTCATGAAGTTGGTGCTAAAGTGTGAGCTGTCTCACTATAGTGCAATCGACAAATCTCTGCACCATGCTAGTGCTGGCGGGGATTGTAGAGTAATATTCCGCATGTTATGTATTTTCTGGTGTTTAACACTATTTTTCACTGAATTGTAATAGAAGCACTCAGAACAGAGTGGAAATAAGAAAATTTAATCATCGGTCAAGTGATTTTATTTGCATTTATAATGAATGGTTATGCGCAGCTGCACCCAAGGGCTTGGGAGTTGATCTCTGTCATCGCGAATTATATCGCTAGCGGGTAGCCTAAAGCTCTTTTTTGACAGGCAGTGCCAAGATTATGCAGTTGCAGCAATTAGTCAATATGTTTGGTGCGGATTTACAGCGCCGCTATGGTGAAAAAATTCATAAACTCACGCTACACGGCGGGTTTAGCTGTCCTAATCGTGACGGAACCCTTGGCCGTGGTGGCTGCACTTTTTGTAATGTGGCTTCATTTGCAGATGAACAAATGCAGCAACAGGGCATTGCGCAGCAATTGGCGGAGCAAGCTAAAAAAGCCAATCGGGCAAAACGCTACCTGGCTTACTTCCAGGCCTATACCAGTACTTATGCAGAGGTCAATGCGCTGGCGGTGATGTATGAGCAAGCTTTGGCTGAAGCTGACATTGTCGGCTTGTGTGTGGGAACCCGGCCTGATTGTGTGCCAGACGCGGTGTTGGATTTATTAAGTGGCTATCACCAGCAAGGTTATGAAGTTTGGCTAGAGCTGGGGTTACAGACCGCTAATGATAAAACACTCAAACGTATTAACCGTGGCCATGATTTTGCCTGCTACCAACAAACAGCCCGTCGCGCTCGTGCCCGAGGGTTAAAAGTGTGCTGCCATTTGATTGTCGGCCTACCCGGTGAGGAGCAGGCGCAGTGCATGGAAACGCTGGAGAAAGTGGTGGTCACTGGCGTTGATGGGATAAAACTGCATCCACTGCATATCGTCGAGGGCAGTACTATGGCCAAAGCATGGCGAGCAGGGCGGTTATCAGAGTTGACGCTGGATGAATATGTGCTCACCGCCGGTGAAATGATTCGCCATACTCCTGCTGACATTGTCTATCACCGGATTTCTGCCAGCGCCCGCAGACCAACGCTACTTGCGCCATTGTGGTGCGCAAATCGCTGGACCGGTATGAATGAGCTGAATAATTATATGCTGGCCCGTGGCGGGCAGGCCTCTGCGCTGTGATCGGCTACTGCGCGTTGTTTCTCAATCTCTCATTGTGATTTGCAATCTTTTCCACACTTCTAAGCAAGCCATCTTATCTCAGCCCAGTTTTGCGGTATGATTTATCAGATAAACACAGACAGGGGTTGCTATGAAGCAAATCAGGGTATTAGCCCAGTACTACGTTGATTTAATGGTTAAGTTAGGGCTGGTTCGCTTCTCACTGCTGCTAGCATCTGTGCTGGTGTTACTGGCCATGGTGGTTCAGATGGCGGTGACATTCGTCTTGAGTGGCTCGGTGGAAACCCTCGATCTGGTGCGTTCCATTTTCTTTGGCTTGCTGATAACCCCGTGGGCCGTGTATTTCCTGTCGGTGGTGGTTGAGCAACTGGAAGAGTCGCGCCAGCGCTTATCCCGGTTGGTTGATAAGCTTGAAGTGATGCGTTATCGCGATTTGGAGCTGAATAAGCAACTGACGGAAAACATTGCTCAACTCAATCAGGAAATTGTCGAACGTGAAAAAGCGGAGAAAGCTCACCTGCAAGTGGTCGATAAACTGAAAGAAGAGATGGGCCACCGTGAGCAGGCACAGGTAGAATTAGGGCAACAGTCGGCCTTATTGCGCTCTTTTTTGGATGCTTCACCGGATTTGGTTTATTACCGTAACGAAGACAATGAGTTCTCCGGCTGTAACCGGGCGATGGAACTATTGACCGGCAAAAGTGAGAAACAGTTGGTCGGCTTGACCCCTAAAGATGTCTATGCGCCGGACATCGCTGAAAAAGTCATGGAAACCGATGAGAAAGTTTTCCGTCACAACGTTTCTCTGACTTATGAGCAATGGTTGGTGTATCCCGATGGGCGTAAAGCCTGTTTTGAATTGCGAAAAGTGCCATTTTATGACCGAGTCGGTAAACGACATGGGTTGATGGGGTTTGGGCGCGATATAACTGAGCGTAAGCGCTATCAGGATGCGCTGGAGAATGCCAGTAGGGATAAGACGACTTTCATCTCAACCATCAGCCATGAGCTGCGGACGCCGCTTAATGGCATTGTGGGCCTAAGCCGTATCCTGTTAGATACCGAATTAGACAGCGAACAACTAAAATACCTGAAAACCATCCATGTCAGTGCTATTACTCTCGGTAATATCTTCAACGATATTATAGAGATGGATAAATTGGAGCGACGTAAAGTTCAGCTTGATAATCAACCAATTGATTTTACTGGCTTTATGGCGGATTTAGAGAACCTTTCTGGCCTGTTGGTGCAACCGAAAGGGCTGAAGTTCATTATGGAGCCGCAGTTACCATTGCCGGAGAAAGTGATTACCGATGGCACCCGATTGCGTCAGATTTTATGGAACTTAATCGGCAACGCAGTGAAGTTTACCCAGCAAGGTGAAATTGTGGTGCGGGTTAGGCGTGAAAGCAATGACCGCTTGATTTTCGAAGTGGAAGATTCCGGCATGGGGATCCCTGAAGACGAGCAGGACAAGATTTTCGCCATGTATTATCAGGTAAAAGACAGTAATGGCGGCCGTCCGGCAACCGGCACCGGCATTGGGCTGGCGGTGTCTAAACGTCTGGCACAGAGCATGGGCGGCGATATTACGGTGAAAAGTATCCAAGGGGCCGGTTCATGCTTTACCCTGACCATTAAAGCACCTGTCGTGCAGGCCGCGTCTAGTGCACCATTAGGCGACGATACCCCGCTCCCAGCTCTTCACATATTGCTGGTGGAGGATATCGAGCTGAATGTCATTGTTGCGCGCTCAGTGTTGGAAAAACTGGGCAACAGTGTCGAGGTGGCGATGAATGGCCATGACGCCCTGGCGATGTTCAAACCAGATGATTTTGATTTAGTACTGCTGGATATTCAATTGCCAGATATGAGTGGGTTGGATATCGCTCGCCAAATTAGGGCTGATTATGGGCAGCAATCCTTACCGCCATTGGTGGCCTTGACGGCTAACGTGCTTAAAGACAAAAAAGAATATTTAGATGCTGGGATGGATGATGTGCTGAGTAAGCCATTATCAGTTCCCGCGCTCACGGCCATGATTAAGCAATTCTGGGATCATAAGCCTTCTTCTGCCGCTAAAAAACAGGAACACATTGTGATGCAAACCCATGAATCGTTACTTGATACTGCCATGCTGGAACAATACATCGATTTGGTTGGTCCACAATTAATTCATCAAAGTCTGGAAATGTTTGAACAAATGATGCCGAGCTATTTGGCGGTATTGGATTCAAACATGACGGCACGAGATCAAAAAGGAATTACGGAGGAAGCACATAAAATTAAAGGGGCGGCCGGTTCCGTTGGCTTGCGCCATATCCAGCAACTTGCACAGCAAATTCAAACCCCGACACTGCCAGCATGGTGGGACAACGTACAAGATTGGGTCGATGAATTAAAATCAGAATGGCGTAATGATGTTCAGGTATTACGTGAGTGGGCAGCTGAAGCTGAAAAAAAATAACCCCGACCGAGGCCGGGGTGCGCGAATACTGCGCCAACACCAGGGAAATCGTCAACCTGCAATACCCGTCATACTTCAAGTTGCATGTGCGTTGGCTGCCTTCGTTCACCCCAGTCACTTACTGATGTAAGCTCTTGGGGATTCGCTCAGTTGCCGCCTTCCTGTAACTCGAATTATTTAGGATATAATAATTTCGATTTCGAGTGGATTTGCAGGTTGTTAGGATTCTTCCATACATCATACAAGCAATAACATAGCAAATGTAAGCGCTCTTGTTACAAGATTCATTAAAATATGTGATAGAGATACGTCTTTGTCACTAGAACGAGTTAAGCAATTGACAGAGTGAGAAAAGGAGAGGTGTGATGAAAACAGTCGGTGTAGTGCTTAGCGGGTGTGGCGTTTTCGATGGCACAGAGATACATGAGTCTGTCTTAACTATATTGGCGTTAGATCGTGCTGGAGCACGTATCGTATTCTTCGCACCAGATAAGCCACAACTCCATGTTATTAATCATCTTACCGGTGAAGAGTCCACCGAGCAGCGGAACGTTTTAGTGGAGTCCGCCCGCATTGCTCGTGGCGTGATTGAGCCGCTTTCCTCTGCCACTTCAGAGCAACTAGATGCCCTTATTGTTCCTGGCGGTTTTGGTGCGGCAAAGAACCTCAGCGATTTTGCTATTAAGAGTTCTGAATGCGCCATTGATCCGGATTTATATAAGCTAATTCAATCAATGCATAAGGAGAATAAACCAATTGGGTTTATGTGTATTTCTCCCGTTATGCTCCCGAAGCTATTGGGTAAGCCTGTTCGTCTGACAATTGGTAACGATCCCGATACCATTGAGGTGGTTGAAATTATGGGGGGCGAGCATGTTATTTGCCCCGCTGATGATGTAGTGGTCGATGCAGAGAATAAAGTGGTCACAACACCTGCTTACATGTTGGCGGCATCAATTTCTGAAGCAGCAAAAGGAATTGATAAGCTGGTGGCGAAGGTGCTGGATTTAACCGAATGATTTCAGTCCGCCGTGGATTAAATTGGCTTTGGTATTGGGGAAAACGGGCTATCATTGGCATTGTTGCCCTGTGGTTGGCCGGTATTTTGATTTTTGCTTTCCTGCCGGTTCCGTTTTCCATGGTCATGATTGAAAGGCAACTCGGTGCCTGGCTGACCGGCGATTTTTCGTACGTCGCACACTCTGATTGGGTGCCGATGGATGAGATTTCACCTTACATGGCGCTGGCGGTGATGGCTGCGGAAGATCAAAAATTCCCCGAGCATTGGGGCTTTGATGTCGGAGCTATAGAGTCAGCGTTAGCCCATAATCAGCGCAACCAAAACCGTATCCGCGGTGCTTCGACTTTATCGCAACAAACTGCCAAAAATCTGTTCCTGTGGGATGGTCGTAGCTGGGTACGCAAAGGGCTGGAAGTCGGATTGACCGCCGGTATTGAGTTGGTGTGGACCAAGCGGCGTATTCTGACGGTTTATCTGAATATTGCGGAGTTTGGTGACGGTATTTTTGGCGTAGAAGCGGCGGCTCGCCATTTCTTCAATAAACCGGCCAGTAAATTGAGCGCATCAGAAGCCGCTCTATTAGCCGCAGTTTTGCCCAATCCACTGCGCTTTAAGGTGAATGCGCCATCCGGTTATGTGATTTCCCGTCAACAGTGGATTTTGCGCCAAATGCGGCAATTGGGTGGGAAAGACTTCATACAGACGAATGATTTAGATTAATGGCTTGATGTTTTGGATAGCTAAAAATGGGCCTGGATTTCTCCCGGCCCATAATAGGATTTCTCTTTCTAACTAATTGATTATTTTACAATAGTAAATGCAGTGGTTACATGCTTAACGCCACTGACCTGGCTGGCTATCTGAGCGGCTGATTGCCCTTCTTGCTGAGTCACCAGACCCAAAAGGAACACTTCACCATTCTCTGTGGTCACTTTTACATTGGAGGATTTAACCGAGTCTGCGGTCAGTAACTGTGACCGGACTTTGGTGGTAATCCAGGTATCCATTGATGCAGTGGTCAGATCGACCGGTTTACCCAGGCGCATCTCGTTATACACTTCTGTGGCACCATCAACACCGGCCGCAATTTGCTTGGCACGGTTAGACAGCTCAGCAGTTGGCGATTGCCCGGTCAGCAAAACTTTCCCTTGATAAGCGGTCACAACAAAACGTGTTTGGCTCTTTATCTGCTGATCTTTGCTCAGCGCGTTGACGACTCTGGCTTCAAGTGTGCCATCATCTACCTGAGTGCCGACAGAACGAGGGTCTGTGGCAGATTTAGTTGCAACGGCCGCACTGCCAACTACGACAGCACCGACACAACCTTGTAATAGCAGGGCGCTGAATAGCATGGCAAAAATATAACCAACCTTCATTCGTGCTCCTTTAATCGTCCTGATGGGGAAATAGAGTGTTATCAATTAAGTCACACAAGCAATTCACTGTCAGCATGTGTAATTCTTGAACCCGGGCGCTACGGTGCGAAGGTATGCGGATTTCCACATCCTGCTGACCTAACAGGCCAGCCAGTTCACCACCATCATAACCTGTAAGCGCAACAATGGTCATATCACGGGTGACTGCTGCTTCGACCGCCTTCACAATATCACGGCTATTGCCACGAGTGGAAATTGCGAGCAAAACATCACCGGCATGACCCAGCGCACGCACCTGTTTGGCATAGACTTCATCATGCAAACGGTCATTGGCGATGGCTGTCAGCACAACATTATCAGCATTCAATGCTATTGCAGGCAGGCTTGGTCGTTCTGTTTCAAAACGGTTTATCATACTGGCTGCAAAGTGTTGCGCGTTAGCCGCAGAAGTCCCATTACCGCAGCAGAGAATTTTATTGCCGTTGAGCAGTGACTGAACCAACGTCATTGCTGCACGGGATATGGCGTCAGGCAGTGCCTCAGCCGCGGCAATCTGGGTTTGAATACTTTCTGTAAAGCAACCTTTGATTCTATCCAGCACGTTGATTTAACTCACTTAATATTTAAAATTCCGGTACAAAACCGGAGAGGAATCATCAATCCGCATTGAAGGCGTTTGGCAGCCATTCTAGCTCGCTACCAGTGATGGCAAAAACATCAAAACGGCACGGTGTAGTGGCAAAACAGGCGTTTCGCTGCGCCAGCCAAATGGTAGCGGCCCGGAGTAGCCGTTGTTGTTTGCTGTAAGTGACACTGGCGGCAGCGCCACCGAATAGTGCATTGCGACGAAAGCGTACTTCAACAAATACCCAGGTATCGCCATCGCGCATGATAAGGTCAATTTCACCATTTTGATAGGTGACATTTGCTGCCTTAAACACTAAACCTGCCCGCTCAAGATAGTGGCGGGCTTGGTTTTCGTAGTGTGTGCCAGTATCCCTTTGGCTCATATTCCCTTCGTCCTTGAAGTTGCAGGGTTGTTAGCTGCGTTCACTCACCCGAATCACTTACCTGAGTAAGCTCATCGGGATTCATTCACTTGCTGCCTACCTGCAAACTCCAATGACTTTGGGACTACTCTTTATAATTGAAGTTGCAGGGTTGTTAGCTACGTTCGTTACTCGGCCCGTCCATGGGCCTCGCCTCTGTGAGGCCGCTGCAAACAGCGTTCAAATCGGTTCCTGACCGATTTGTCACCCGAATCACTTTACGCCGCCGGTACTACCATGCCTTGACGGTATTGCAGCCAAGGCAATTTACGGGTGATAACACAATCGGCTGATGCGGTTAAATCACCGGTAGTTCCGCTCACCTGGAAACCAGGAATTTGGCGCATTTCAGCAAAATGATTCGATAATGTCCATGCATCAATGCCCATGGCATACAGCCGTACCAGTGAATAGTCGTTGGCAAATTTGGCCGCCGCTTGCTGCATCAGCGCAGGATTCGCTCCTGCCATCAATGGGATATCACTAAACTGAATACCTTCCATTTCCAGCCGGTAATCCGGGCCAGCACCTGCCTGATAGCTACGGGAGCTGGCAAACAGCGCTGGTTTGCTGCGTGTGCTGGTCGCCATATCAATCATCGGCTTAATCAGTGTCAACTCGGCAGGTGTTGCAATGATATACACCGCATCAATATTACCGCCGGCAGATGTTGAGACCACTGGTGCATCGACCGGCGGTGCAGGAATGGTCAGGCCAGCAATGGTGACTGATGCAGGTGCTGCGGCAGGTGCGCTTGAAACACTCACCGGTTGGCCAGTCAGGCGGATGCCTGCACCACTGTTGATGGCTTGTTTCAACTCAGCAGTAGAGCCGAAGTTTTGTTGCAATACCGTCTGCCCACCTTGTTTCTGCCACTCTTCTGCGAAGGCTTTAGCAACGCGATCGCCAAAGGCACCACGCGGGGTTAGCAACAATGGCATTCTCTTTTCCTGGCTCCACAAATGATGCGCGGCATCGCGAGCTTCATCTTCTGGAGACAGGGCGAAGTAACAGATATTCGGGCTGTTAGTGCTAACTTCCGGCTGATTCAGCGCCAGAATATTCAGGGTGCTGGGTGTCGCACTCAGTTGTTCCACTTCAGGTTTCAGCAGTGGGCCGACAACCAATGTGGCACCATCTTGCTGGGCTTGTGCCAACAAAGCAGCCACTGGCTGAGTAGTGGTATCGTAGACTTTTACCTGTGCATTACTGGTGGCAACAGGGGGTGCCACTGGCGCTGGCGTGGCAATATCAGTCACCGGTGTTGCAGTGGCATCAGTTGGTGTCGTGGCCGTTGCATCTGGAGTCACCGGAGCCGGGGTATTTACCGGCAAGCCATTTTGCGCCGCAGTAAAACCTTGTTGGATGGCATCAGCAAAGACTTGTGCCGGGCCACTTAATGGCAGTAATAAGGCAATTTTTGCCGTAGATGCCTGGCTGAAGTTACTGATCTGCGTTAATGCCGTTGGCAAGTTTTTCGCCGCCGGATTTTGTGGATAACGGTTTTGCCAATCTTTAATACCGGCTTTCAGCAGATCAGGGTCTTGCTTGTTATCCTGATATACATGCAGCAAATCCAGCCAGCCTTGCAGCACGTTTTCGTCTGCATTAATGACAATATTATTCAATTCTTGTGGTGTGAGCTGCGCCAGTGCTTGCCAGGTGCCATCAATATTATCTTGATGTGCTTTGTCTTTTAGCAAGGGTTCTTGAGCAATAAAGGCACGTATCAGCGGCAATGTTGCTTTACCCTGATTGGCGGCAATTTGTGCCTGATAGAAGCGAACCTGTTGGTTAGCTGAGAGCTGTGTTGCATCCAACTTGCCCAGAATATCGGCAGCCGCAGGATTATTTTTCTGGGCTACCAGTAGCTCAGCTGTCAGTAATTGCTGCTCCTGACGTTGCGCGTCACTCAGATTGGCGGGCAGAGTGCCGAGCTGTTCTGCCGCTTGAGGGAGTTTCCCTTCACGTAGCAGGGCACGAATGGCGAGTAATTGCCAGTCAGCCTTGTTATCATCACTGCTCTGTTGCAACTGTTGCAGATAATAGTCAGAGTTAGCGCTTGCTTCGTCCTGTATATTTGTGGGTGGCGGCGTCTGTGGTGCTCTGCCTGAACAAGCTGCCAGTATCAACGCAGCCAGAACAACAGGGACAAGCCCTGCTTTGGAACGAACGAATGTTGAGGAAAGCATACTGTATCCAGTGATGTTTTTTTCAAGATGCTCAATATTAAATCGGTAATTCGGATGAAACAATGAATCAACACGATCGAGCAGTGATTTCTGCATCTACGCTTTATGTGGTACCTACCCCCATCGGTAATTTAGGGGATATTACCCACCGGGCGTTAGAGGTACTGAAAGGCGTTGATTTGATTGCGGCAGAAGATACACGTCATACAGGGTTGCTGTTACAGCATTTCGCGATCAACGCCCGCCTGTTTGCACTTCATGACCATAACGAACAACAAAAAGCCGATCATTTACTGGCGAAACTGCAAGAAGGCCAGAGTATTGCGCTGGTTTCCGATGCAGGTACGCCACTTATTAACGATCCGGGCTACCATTTGGTGCGCCGTTGCCGTGAAGCTGGCATCCGCGTTGTGCCATTACCGGGCGCTTGCGCGGCGATTACCGCACTCTCCGCCGCGGGCCTTGCCTCAGATCGTTTTTGCTACGAAGGCTTCCTGCCAGCGAAAACCAAAGGACGTAAGGATACTCTGCAAGCGCTGATTGAGGAACCTCGAACACTGATCTTCTACGAATCAACTCACCGCTTGTTGGAAAGTTTACAGGACATGGTAACCGTACTTGGCCCACAACGCTATGTGGTACTCGCCAGAGAACTGACCAAAACCTGGGAGTCTATCCACGGCGCGCCGGTTGGCGAGTTACTGGCTTGGGTTCAGGAAGAAGAAACCCGCCGTCGTGGCGAAATGGTGCTGATAGTCGAAGGTCATAAAGTGCAGGTTGATGATGCACTACCTGCCGCCGCCTTACGTACTTTGGCACTGTTGCAAAAAGAGCTGCCACTGAAGAAAGCCGCCGCGCTGGCTGCTGAAATCCACGGCGTGAAAAAGAATGCGCTTTATAAGTACGCACTTGAACAGCTAGATGGTGATCAAGTGCAACAGGAAGATGACATCCAGCGCTAATGTGACTATAATCCGCCGCGGAGTTGACTAGACAGTCGCCGCTTCGCTGCCGTCCCTTTCGGGGGAGACAGGTGAAGGGGAGGAAAGTCCGGGCTCCATAGGGCAGGGTGCCAGGTAACGCCTGGGAGGCGCAAGCCTACGACAAGTGCAACAGAGAGCAAACCGCCGATGGCCCACGCAAGTGGGATCAGGTAAGGGTGAAAGGGTGCGGTAAGAGCGCACCGCGCGGCTGGCAACAGTCCGTGGCACGGTAAACTCCACCCGGAGCAAGGCCAAATAGGGGTTCACATGGTACGGCCCGTACTGAACCCGGGTAGGCTGCTTGAGCCAGTGAGCGATTGCTGGCCTAGAGGAATGACTGTCCACGACAGAACCCGGCTTACCGGTCAACTCCACTCATTCCGCAAGACCCCGCTTCGGCGGGGTTTTTGTTTATGTGATATATGGTTGAGAGGAATGACTGTCCACGACGC